>PCCM01000119.1 GCA_002731735.1 Gemmatimonadota bacterium
CTTCTTCTGCAACGTCAACAGCCTCTTCTGCGGCCTCAACGACTTCTTCTGCAGCGTCAACAGCAACAGCCTCTTCTGCGGCGTCAACGACTTCTTCTGCAACGTCTACAACCTCTTCTGCGGCCTCAACGACTTCTTCTTCGGTACTCACCTCCGGTTCATCATCCGCCGCATCCGCTGAGGCCTCGGCCCCTTCGGTCGACGCATCGGGCTCGTCGCTTGCCTCCGCGACCTCTGGCTGCCCATCGGCTCCGGACACCCGTTCAGAATCAGCGCCAGAATCCTCATCGGACCCCTCCTCGGACTCCTCAACCGGGGGAGGCTCAGGCACGTCCATGCGCTCGGGAAGTGTCGTCACCTCGAGCACGATTCTACGGTTCTCGGCGTCCGACTCGATCACCTTGAGCTCCAACGCCTCTCCGGCACGGTAGTACTCGGGAAGCTTTTCTTCTTCCTCGACTCCCGAGTGGGACGTCGGCACGAAACCCTCGATGTCGTCGCCCAGATCTACGACCACACCCTTTTCCTGCACGCGAGCGACTGAGCCGGCGGGCTCGACACCGGCAGAAAATCGTTCGACGATCTGGGGCCACGGGTCATCGGCCAGCTGCTTGATCCCAAGAGAGATCCGCTTTGCCTCTGCATCGACGTCCAGCACGAGAACCTTTACCTCGTCACCCTTCTGGATGACCTCGGACGGGTGCTCGACTCGCCGGGTCCAACTCAGATCGGAGACGTGTACGAGCCCATCGATCCCCGATTCGATTTCGACGAACGCCCCGAAGGACGTGAGATTCCGGACCACTCCGTCCAACTGCGTGCCCGTCGGGTATTTGGCCGGCAGTGCAAGCCACGGATCTTCTTCGATCTGCTTCATTCCGAGAGAGATCTTCTCGTCCTGCATATCCACCTTCAACACCACTGCTTCGATCTCGTCGCCAATGTTCACGAGCTTGGAGGGGTGTCGAATGTTACGCGTCCATGACATCTCGGAGATATGAACGAGGCCCTCGACGCCCTTCTCCAGCTCGATGAAGGCTCCATAGTTCGTAATCGATACAACCATTCCACGCACACGGGAGCCGACCGGGTACTTCTTGCCGATGTCGGTCCACGGGTAGGGCAGAAGCTGCTTGAGCCCCAACGAGATACGCTCGCGGTCCCAATCGACGGCCAGAACTTTTAGGTCGAGATTGGCACCGATATCCACGACCTCGGAGGGATGTCCTACCCGCCCCCACGACATGTCGGTGATGTGGAGCAGGCCGTCGAGTCCGCCCAAGTCGATGAAGGCGCCGAAGTCGGTGATGTTCTTGACGACACCTTCCCGGACTTGCCCGACCAAGAGCTCCTTGACCAGAGTTTCGCGCTTTCTCTCGCGCTCTCCCTCGAGGATGACGCGGCGAGAAACAACGATGTTGCGGCGCCGCTTGTTGAGCTTGATGATCTTGAACTCGAACGTCTGTCCGAGTAGGTCGTCGATGTTCGGTACCCTGCGTAGCGCGATCTGCGAGCCGGGCAGAAACGCGTCGACACCCATGATGTCCACGGTGACACCGCCCTTGATCTTGCGCGCCAGCATCCCTTCCACCGGCTCATCGGCCTCGTGAGCTTCCCGGATCTTCTCCCAAACACGCAGGAAATCGGCCTTTTTCTTTGAAAGCACGACGATTCCGTCGTCGTCCTCGAGGCTCTCGAGAAGAACCTCTACCTCCTGGCCCGGCTCGATCCCATCGCGGTCCTTGAACTCGTCGAGCGGAACCGCTCCCTCACTCTTGAAGCCGAATTCCAGGATGACCATGCTGTCGGTAACCCTGAGCACCTTAGCGTGGACGATTTCGCCTTCCCTGAAGTCTCCCATCACATCCGCGTGATCGGAGAGCAGAGTCTCGAAATCCGCCGCGGATATGTCGAGAATTTCCTCGCCATACGGATCCGCCAGCAACTCGGGAGAGATACCGCCCGGTGGTTTCTCGGTCACGGCTACGGCTGCCGAAGTCGAAGAGGCAGAAGCCTGGTCATCGGGGGTGGCTTGGTCTGCGCCGGCTTCGGATTCACTCTCGGCGGCGGCTTCGGAGGTGGGGTCTGAGGACTGAGGGTCTGGGTTGTCGGTCACGGTTCGCTCACCGGCGCGGTTCGCCGGTGCCTTTTTTGGCCGGACACCACAGCGGCGCCCCGGTCCGGGTTGAGGGATAGACAAGACGCTGGCCTCGGCGCCGGGGCCAGCGCGGGGAAGCTATACTTCGGCCTAAAGAGGAGTCAAGTCCTGTACCTGCCTCATGATGAGCGATACCTGATCATCGAAGGGCAACCCCGTGGTGTCCACCTCCAAGGCATGCTCGGGCCGCCTCAGAGGCGAGTGACTCCGGCTGGAATCGGTGTTGTCCCGTTGTTCGATGCGGCGGGCCTCCTCCTGGACTTCGGCCTCGGCCGGCTCGCGTCCGTGATCCTGGAGTAGCCGGCGCCTGGCGCGTTCCTCGAGGCTGGCGACGAGAAAAAATTTTACGTCGGCGTCGGGGAAAACCACGGTGCCCATATCTCTCCCGTCGGCCACGAGGTTGCCATGAGCCCCAACGCTGCGCTGCACGTCGAGCAGCCAGTCCCGGACGGCAGGTAACCCGGCGACCGCCGACACGGACGCTGTGACTTCGGTACTGCGAAGATCAGAAGTGAGAAGCACACCATCGTGGTAGATGTTCACGACGTCGCCCTCCACCTCTACCTCGACGTTTAAGTCAGTCAACTGTTGGGCCTCGAGGGTCGCCCACTCCTGCTCCGGCACGCCCTCCTTGAGCAGCGCGAACGTCAACGCCCGATAGAGGGCCCCCGAATCGAGGTGCCGAAATCCCAAACGTCTCGCCACCGCCTGCGCGGTGCTGGTCTTGCCTGACCCCGCGGGCCCGTCGAGTGTGATCACGGGGGGGCGGGTACGTGGCACGATCAGGTCCGCGCGGCAGTCAGGTCCTCGAGAAGGACCCCGAAGCCCGGAAAGCTCACGTCGGCAACGTCGGCACCGTCGATCTCGATACGGTTGCCCGGGAGAGCCCCGAGCACACCGAACGCCATGGCGATACGGTGGTCGTGATGACTCGAAACTCGGCCCGCGAGAGGATGATCACTTCCTTCGATTTCAAGGCCATCACTCAACTCTTCAGCCTGCACACCCACAGATCGTAGGTTATCCGCAAGTACCCGAATCCGATCGGACTCCTTGAGCCGCAGTTCGCCGGCCCCGGTAATACGGGTCACTCCTTCGGCCCGGGAAGCCAGGACGGCGAGCACAGGGAACTCGTCGATCATGGCAGGCACTTCCTCTCCCCCAACGTTTGCACCGACCAGCTTCGACGGGAGCCCACGAAGCGAACTCGACGGCTCTCTGGCATCATGCTCCTTGAAAGGGTCGGCCCCTACGTTTGCACCCATACGCCCGAGTACCTGGAGCAATCCACGACGGGTCGGATTCATGCCCACATGACTGATCTCGACTCCGCCCTCGACTCCGCCCAGAATCGCCAAAGCGAGGAAGAACATCGCCGACGAAAAATCGCCGGGAACCTCGAGGTCGAGAGGAGCGATCTGCTCGGGTGGATCTCTCAATTCTACCCTCCAGACATCATCCGCCTGATGGGAGACGACCGGAACGCCGCACATGCCCAGCATCCGCTCAGTATGGTCCCGCGAACGGTACGGCTCCGACAATCGAACGGATGCACCACCCACCAGGCCCGCCAGCAGCAGCGCACTCTTGATCTGGGCGCTCGCCACTGGGGAGTCATAGTCGAGCGAAGTGAGGGCACCGCCCGTCATTTCGAGCGGGAGCCGATCCGGCTCACCCATCTCGCGAAAGACCGCGCCCATCTTGGACAGTGGCGTGGTCACCCGCCGCATTGGACGACTCTGCAAGGACGCATCCCCGGTGACCGTCGCGGTGATCGGCTGACCAGCCAGAACACCCAGCATGAGGCGCGCGCCTGTACCGCTATTCTCGAAATCCAGAACGCCTTGCGGTGCTTGCAAGCCACGAAGACCCACGCCCTGAATCCGCACCTCCGCTCCATCCCCGCCGAACGGAGGGATGTCCACGCCCAGAGCACGCAGCACCGCGGCCGTCGCCTGGGGATCCTCTCCCGGTAGGAGCCCCCGCAGCCGGCTTTCCCCCGAAGCAAGAGAAGCGAAGACGAGGGCTCGTTGGGTGACTGACTTGTCGCCCGGAACCCGAATGCGTCTCATTGCTCTCTCCTCCACTCCCGCGTGGCACGCATCAATTTAGCGACTTCGTCGAGTGAGCGTTCAGACAGTGCCGTCCGCAAGAAGTCCAGGCCGTCTTGCATGCTCTCGATCGCCCGTAGGTTTTCCTCACTCGCTTCGTCCAGCAAACTGGTCCACATCTCCGGCGAACTCTCGGCTAGCCGGGTCAGATCGCGACCGCCGGGGCCGAGATCCTCCACCCGGAGCCCAGCCTCCGCCATGGCGCGCGACAGCACGTTGGAGACCAACTGCGGCAGGTGACTCGCCCACACCATGAGCCGGTCATGGGCATCAGCGTCGATGGGCCGAACCCTCGCACCCATCGCCTGCCACATCGATTCCACCGCCTCGATTCGCTCACTTTCGGCCGCTCCGCCACAAACGAACACGGTCTCACCCGCGAAGAGATCCGCCGATGAAGCCTCGTATCCTGTGGCGGTCCCACCCGCCATCGGATGGCTCCCGACGAATTGTTCGGCGAAACCGAGTTCGCCGGCCACGCTCGCCAAGGGCTCCTTGAGCCCAGCCACATCAGTGACCGTCGCATCGCCCCAGCCCGCGGCATGATCTCTCATCATCTCCAGAGCCACATCCAGAGGCGTGGCATAAATCACCAGATCCTTCCCCCCGGCGGCCTCCTCGGCGCTATCGGCCACGGCATCGATCTCGCCCTCGGCCAAGGCCCGTTCCGCGCCGTCTCGATGCCGGTTGAAGGCCACGATCCGCGGCGGGTTAGCCAGAACCCGTAAGGCTCGCGCGAGCGATCCTCCCATGAGACCCAAACCGACGATCCCCACGCGCTCGAAAGCGAACTCGTGGCTCACAACTTTCCTGCCTTTTCACCAGGCTCTATCTCTGTGCTAGCCTCGCCCTCCGCGTCAGCCTCGTCTTCTACGCCGTCGTTGTGCGGAATTACCACGCTGAGGCCGTCACGGGCGACCACGGCACCGGAAAACTCTTCACGGGCTTCGGCTTCGAGCGCCGAGGGGTCGTCGGAATACCGGGCGGACACGTGTGTCAAATAGAGCCTACGCACCCCCGCCCTGGCCGCCAGTGCCGCCGCTTCCGAAGCGGTACTGTGGTACGTCTGCTGGGCCCTGTCGGCTTCTTCGTTTCCGAAAGTAGCTTCATGGATCAGCAAGGAAGCACCTTCTGCTATCTCAAGCGTCGCTTCGGATGGGCGCGTGTCGCCCGTGTAGACCACCACACGCCCTGGACGGGGCGGCCCCACGACATCTGCCGGCTCCACCCGGCGCCCATCGACGTCGACGGCCTCCCCCTGATGCAACTTTCCAAAGAGCGGTCCCTCGGGTACCCCCAGAGCCCGGGCGCGTGTGATATCGAAGCGGCCGAGCCGCTCGTGCTCCACGAAGGCATAGCCCAACGCGGACGTACGATGATCCGCCGGGAAAGCGACCACCTCATACTCATCGTATTCCACGCATGCACCCGGTCTAAGCTCCTCGATCACGAGCGGAAAAGGCACCCGATCCACGCCCAAGCTCACCACTTGTTCGAGGGTACCTCGAGACGAGTCGGGCCCGAAGATGCGTAACGGGTCGGTTCGACCCTGGAGGGCCATCGTCCTCAAAAGCCCAGTGATGCCGAGGAAGTGATCCGCGTGGAGATGAGTCACGAACACGTCCCGCACGGCGAAACCCGTGCCGTAACGCATCATCTGGCGTTGCGTGCCCTCGCCACAATCAAGGAGAAAGGAGTCTCCCTCCCTCTGAAGGGCGATCGCACTCACATTGCGGCGCACTGTAGGTCGCGCCGCGGCGGTGCCGAGGAATGTGACTCGAATCATGCGTCAGGCCCGTGTCGGGACGAATTGAAGCTGTGGAGAAAATTAGCGCCCAACTCCCCGGGTCAGAAGAGCCGAAGCTGGACCCGGAACGTCCGTCCCGGCTGTGGGAGTCCGCATTGATCGAAAATCGCGTTGTCAGTCAGGTTCGTGACTCCGACGAGCGCATCCACGTTCGCAAGAGTGGACCGCCCCTCGAAGGAGAAAAATCGCCGGAGTTCGAGATCGAAACGATGGGTCTGGCTCAGCGTGTCCATCGAGCCCGGTTCCGCGTTCAGACAGGACTGTTTTCCCACGAACCGATATCCACCAGACAGGCTGAGGTCCCAGGGGACGGGTATAGCCATATCCAACCCTCCGACCGCTACGGGCTCGTATTCGGGCCGGACGCGAACATCGCTACCGTCTTCGATCTGCCAGGCCTGTTGGAGTGTAAGATCGCCAGTGTACTGCATCCTTCCCCACGCTCCCGAGGCCACGACTTCCAGACCCGTGGTCCGAATGCCGTCACGGTTTGCCCGCTGTCGCTTGGGCCCCTCGGGTGTGTCCATGCTGACCCGTACGATGCCGTCCGAGAGGTTCTGGTGGAATCCCACGACCTGGAGGTCGACCGCCGGCAGGTCCCAGGTCAGTCCAAGCTCCACCCCTGTCAGAACCTCCGGCTCGAGATCCGGATTCGCGAGAAAGCGACCCAAAGCCTCCGAGTACAGCTCCCTGAGCGAAGGAAAACGAGCGCGACGGCTAATCCCTCCGTGGAGTAGCAGACGGCCTCCACCCGTCAGGGACGACAGACCGAGACGTGCACCCCAATCTCCCAGCCGCCCAAGGGGGGGGTTACCTCCGGACTCCGGCGTGTCCGCTCCGTCGAGCGATACACCCACGCTGAGGCGCGTCGCCCCCAGGCTTTCCCATCCTGGGAGATCGTCGAGCCGCCACTCGACCTCCGAACCCAAGCTCCACAGACGTTGCCGAAAGTCGCGCTCGCCCGAGCTGGTCAGTCGCTCCGTGTGCGAAATGTCTCCGTACGTCAGCGCCGCCCTTACATCCACTCTCTCGCCAACGCTGTGTCCCCCGAGCACGCGCAGAGTAAGCGTCCTGTCGTCGCCCTCCTCCTCCTCGATCACGCTCTCGTAGTCGAGGGAATCGAATTGTTCTATCCGGAACGAACCGACATCGAAACCCACGCTCGCTTCGAGATCTCCCATCCCCCAAGCCGTCTCCTTGCGACCGGTGCCCGCCGAGACCGCGGTAATCACACGCGTCTGATCGGGATAGCGCCAGAACCTGGGCTCCGACTCGTGAATCTCAGGAGCCACGCCACGATCTACGTCGAACCCCGAGGACGTGAGCGCCATCCAAGCGCCCTCGTCGCCCTGATAACGGGCGGAAACGAAGGCGTCGGCATGCCGGACGTCACTGTTGAGGCGAAGATCCCCTTCCGAACTCAGCAGTGCGGGGTCCCCCGCAATCCCCGAGTCGCCGCTTGGAATCGAAACGCCGGGCCGATCCCGGAAGCCGGCACCACCCTGCAACAACCACTGCCCTCCACCGGACTCGATCGGATGAGCAATGGTCCCGCCGAGGATCACACCCCCGTAGTTGTCCAACGCCGAACTGAAGGTGGCGGGCGGCGGCATGTTCAGACGTTCGACCCCGCGCGCCACATCGATCGACACGACTCCGGCCAGAACATTCGGACCGTACAGGACCGACGAGAGTCCTCTTAGCAAATGAATGGACCGGGCAGCTGTCAGTGGAATGATCGAGAGGTCCGTTCGATGGTCCCACCCCAGGGTCAGGGGGACGCCGTCTACCAAGACGGCAATCTGCCGGTCGGTGGCGCCCCGCAGACTCGGCTGTGCTTCGCCACGAGAGTTTTCTCGGACGAGCACGAGCGGCATCTCACGTAACGCCTCTTCCAGAGTTGGGATCGGGACCGAACCCAGAGAATCGAGACGGATTTCTACCGCTCCGACTCCGCCCGTGGCCGTGAGCGTGCGAGGGGCCAAGACCCGGATCTCAGCCAGTCGGAAGCTGTCCGCAAAACTCTGGAGCGTATCCGAGCGGACCGAATCCCGCACTTGGGCCTTCGTGGCCAGGGGCCACATGCCCAAGATCACGACGGTCACGCCCAGGAAGAACAGGATGGCCGGCCTACCACGTCTTGTTATCGAGAGGGGTATTGTCCTCATACCTGGGATACGAAGTCCAACCCGAAGTCGAGCGACGGCGCCGAGTGGGTGATCCAGCCACTGGAGATGTAGTCGACGCCGGTCTCCGCGACGAGGCGGACCGTATCGGCTGTTACCTGGCCGGATGCCTCGAGCACCGCCCGCCCCCCGGTCAACTCGACGGCCCGACGCAAGTCCGCCGGCGCCATGTTGTCCAGCAGGAGCGCCGTGACGCCAGCCTCGAGGGCCTCGTCGAGCTGATCCAACGTATCCACTTCGAGCTCGATGGTGGTGGCCGGTCCACTCTGCCTCCTGGCCGCAGCGATCGCGGCTGCCACACCGCCGGATGCGGCGATGTGGTTGTCCTTGATGAGGATCGCATCGCCGAGCCCGAATCGGTGATTCACCCCACCTCCCGCGCGGACCGCCTGTTTCTCGAGTGCGCGTAGCCCGGGTGTGGTCTTGCGCGTACAACAGATCTTCGCGTCGGTGCCTGCCACCGCGTCAACAAGCGTTCCGGTCGCGGTGGCCACGCCAGAAAGGTGGCCGAGGAAGTTGAGGGCCGTTCGTTCAGCGGCGAGTATCGATTGAGTCGGCCCCTCTACTACGGCTACCACTTCACCGGCTTCCACCGCGGCGCCCTCGGCCACCTCGAATCGAAGCTCCACGCTGGGATCGATCAGCCTGAAGGTCACTGCCGCCGGCTGCGTACCGGCAAGAACGCCTCTCTCCCGGGCAACGATGTGGGCATGAGTCGTGGCATCCGGCGAAATCACCGCTCGAGACGTGACGTCTCCCCCGGGCCCGATATCCTCGTCCAGGGAACGTCTGACGACCGACTCGATGAGTGCTTCGGGGAGATCGGAAAGACCGCTCATACCGTGTCCAATCGGGCCTCTAGCCGGATACCCCGACGACCGGACCGAGGGAGGCCCGGTTTTCAACAGTCACCTCGGCCTCTACGCCATCGGCGAAGTCGCGACCCTCAGCGCCCAGGTCCACCATACGCTGGACGGCCCGGCGAGCGCCCTTGACCACGTCAGCCGGAATCGTGACCTCGTAGCGCATCTCCTGAAGGCTCTCGAGGATGTTCTGGAGCGTGATGCTCTTCATGTGGGGGCAAAGGTTGCACGGCCGGATGAACTCGACGTCCGGTGTCTCGGCGGCCACGTTATCACTCATCGAACATTCCGTGACCATCAGAACCTGGGCCGGGCGCTTTTCCTTCACGTACCGAATCATGGATGACGTGGACCCGGCATAGTCGACATCGGCGAGAACGTCCGGGTGACACTCAGGATGCGCCAGCACCACGAGGCCCGGTGTACTCTCGCGATACCTACCAATCTCCTCGGCGGTAAAA
>PCCM01000120.1 GCA_002731735.1 Gemmatimonadota bacterium
TCGGAGGTCGGTCGGGGGCAGAAGACCTACGACTTCGGCACGGCCCGCGGGCGGTGGGTCCGCTTGGAGGGGCCCGACGACGTGCTGGGTCTGATGGACGCCGGAGCCGACGGCCTGGTGGTTGTTGTCAGAGACGCCGGTGCCACATTCCTTGGACCTATCTTCGACGAGCTGGCCGGCGTGGTGTGCACCGGGGGGACGATCCGCAGCCACATCGGGATCATCAGCCGGGAATACCGGGTCCCAGGGGTGGTGGCCACCGTCCTGTCCGAGGAGCCGGACGAGGGTGTCGAGGTGGAGTTGGACGCCACCGGTCCCGACGGCGTGGTCCGCCTGGTCGGGGGATGACCGCCGCCGTCACCCCCAGTGGTCCCGACGAGGACGCCCCGGTTCGGCGCGACCGGGTGAACGGGTGGCTGGCCACCATCAATCCGATCACTAAGCGGCTGGTCGCTGAGCGGACCAGCTACTCCTCGCAGCTCATCCCGGTCACGCCCTACGTGATGGTGTCCTGCGTCGAGGCCTTCCTCCGCTACCCGGACGCTGTGGCCACCATCACGGCGGCCATGGAACCGGAAGAGATCGGGATGGAGGCCCGGCGTCCCGGCTGCCAGGCCAACTCGGTGTTTCTTTGGGGCGTGGCCAACTTCTTCCTCATCGGAAGAAACGTCCTACGGGCGGTGGATCCCGCGGTGGATGACGGCCCGAACGCGTTGGACCGTGCCCACACTGTGCTGGATTTCTGGGCCCGAACCTCACGGGCCTACCGGGGCGGCGACCACCTGCACGCCGCCGAGGTGGACGACCGCCTGGACGTGTTCGACGAGGACACGGTGTCGGCCCTGGTGGCGACAGCTATCCCGGTCGACGATGGGCGGCGGGACCGAATCCGGCGGGCCAACGCCACCATCATCAACCACCTCTTCCTCCTCTATTTCGACACCCGGGTTGGGCACGGAGACACTGGTCCGTACCTTCTGGCCGACGGCCGGAAGGTGATCATTCGCGACTACTACCGGTTGGCCGAGAGCGACCTGGCCTGGTCTCCGGTGGCGGGTGGTGTCCCCTACGGCAACCTCACGGCAGTCCTCGTCCTGGACCCCGGCGTTGAAGTCCGGATCACCGATTTCGGGACTACGGTTTCGACGCCCGAGGACTACCTTGACCACCTGTCGGGGTTCGCCCTGTTCACTTCAGACGGCGTGGGACCCGGCCAGCCGCTGACACCGCTCTCTGACGACGAAATGGACGCCGTGGCATCGGCAGCGCGGATTGCGCAACGCCGCCACTACCGGGACATAGCGGCCATGGGTCGGGACCAGCGGATCGCCTGCGGGGCCTATGTCTACTTCACCTTTCTGCGCCCGTTCGCCGAGCTGGCCGGGGTGGCCGACGACATTGACTGGACCTGTCCTCGGGATACTCCGGAGGACTTGTACCCACTCGTCACCGCAGACGTCGAGACCCCGCGGCCCGATCCGGATGCCGATCCCTATCCATCCTTCGGTTGAGGCAGAGGGTGGCGCGAAACCCCCACACCCCTGCAACGAAGGGGTTCCAAAGGCCGCTTCGCTGAGACTCGGAACGCGATTTGGTCGGGACGACGGTTCCGACCCCGATGGGATGTCTCACTCAGCGGACTGAATCCGACCACGGGCCAGGCGGTCAACGAGAAGAACGACGGCTAGGGCCAGGGCGGCTAGCAGCGCCGGCCCTGCCAAGCCGTCGGTTGCTTCCGGCCAACTAAGGGTGGCGCCATTCACCGCCTCTTCGGCATGGCGGCTGACCACGCCGACCCCATGGGGCCAGGGCCACAGCACCCGGAGCGAGCCCATCAGCAGACCGACCATCACGGCCATTACGTCATCGTGCCTTCGCGCCAACAAGCGGGCCAGTAACGCTGAAAAGCAGGCCAGACCGATGAGGGCTCCGGCTCCAAAGGTTGCTGCATCGACCACCATGCGGTCATCGACGACCTGGATCATGGTGCCGTACATGCCCACCATGAGGAGGATGAACGAGCCAGAGATACCTGGAAGCACCATGGCGCAGATAGCCACGGCTCCCGAGACGAACAGCGCCACGGGGGAGGGATCGGCGACCGGTGTCCCTTTTAGACCGAGGACGGCGAACAGGACCGCTCCGACGAGGATTGCGGTGGTTGTACGGGACCCGGTCCACACCACGTCCCGTCGGGTGATGAGGATCGCGGCGAACACCAGACCGGTGAACAGGCCAGCCATCGACTCCGGATGGTCGACCAATGCCTCGTCGATCAGCCCGGCCAGTAGGGCGACGGCGGTCAGCAGGCCGGCTAGGAGAGGGAGAACGAAGCCCCATGGCACCTCGGATAACCGGCGAGCCGTACCGCGCAGGTCGCCGCGGACCAGGCACCCCAGGGCACGAGCCCCGGTGTAGATGGCTTGCATCAACCGGTCGTAGATGCCGAGCAGCAGGGCAACGGTGCCGCCCGAGACCCCGGGGACCACATCGGCGGCTCCCATGAGGGCCCCCCGGATCACCTGGAGGGCGAGCCGGAGGAGGCGGGCCTGCGCCTCGGGCGCCGGCATCAGTCCTCCTGGTCCGGAGAGTCTGTCGGGTCGGCGACCAGATACGGGGTCAGGCGCTCCACCATGGACTCCGGGATCCTGACCGGCCTCCCGCCGGTGCTGGTGACCGCGGCCACCACCTCCTGGGTGGCCAGGACCTCGTCATTTCGCATGATGCGTTGCCCCCACCGTGAAGATGCCCGCCGGATCTCCAGTACCTCTGTCTCGACAACCAGGGCGTCACCGCCCACTGCGGAAGCCAGGAACCTCGTAGCGATCTGGGTGACCACGAACCGGTAGCCCTCGCCCTCCAGGTCGTGGAGGCCGAGGGCTGCCTCGTCCAGCAACTCCACCCTCCCCGTCTCAAATAGCTGCACGTAGACGCTGTGGTTGAGGTGGCCATAAGGGTCGAGCTCGTAGAAGCGGACCTTCACGGGATGGAGGTGGGGCACGGCGGCGACGCTAGCCGGGGCGGTGTTCGACGGGTGCCCGGTGTCGGGACCTCGCGTCACGGCCCTCCCCGGGCTGGCCGACCGACCGGCGTTACCCTCGGCTGATGGCCGAAACCGCGGCACCGCAGAGCATCGAACTGTTCTCCGAGGCGTTCGATCCCGCTTCGACCTGGTCGTCCGGCGACCCTGCCGTGCTGCTGGTATCGGGCGCCGACTCGCACTGCACCCGATGGACCCCTGACCTCATCGGTCCGCTAGCGGACCACGGCCTTCGGGTGGTGCGGTACGACCACCGGGACTCCGGCCTCTCCACCAAGGTGTCGTCCGAGATCGGCTACACCCTCGACGACCTGGCCGACGACGCCCTAGCCGTCCTCGATGAGCATGGGATCGACCGGGCCCACGTGGTCGGTCGATCGATGGGCGGAATGGTGGCCCAGGTTCTAGCCCTCGACCATCCCAGGCGAGTCGACACCCTCACCCTGGTGTCCACGACACCCGGGTTGGGTGACGACCGGCTCCCGCCGGCCACTAACTGGCTGGTCGAACAGATGGCCGAGCGGCTATTCACCCCACCACCTACTACCCCGCAGCAGCGGGTGGCCTGGATAGTCGAGATGGATGAGATGCTTTCCGGGAGCCGCTATCCGGTGGCCACTGGCGACCGGCTACGGGTGGCCATCGATGAGGTGGAGCGTTGCTGGTACCCGGAGTCGGGGCACGGCCCGGCGGTCAATTCCTCACCGTCTCGTCTTGACCGTCTCGGGGAGGTGACGGTACCGACCCTCGTCGTGCACGGGACTACTGACCCGGTCTTTTCGGTGGAACACGCCCTGGCCCTGGCCGAAGGGATCCCGGACTCCGAACTGTGGCTGGTCGAGGACCTGGGCCACGAGTTCCCGGACGGGCTGGTCTCCGACCTCCTACCCCGCCTACTCACCCACCTGGGCCGGAACTGACCGGGCGGAGAGCCCGGCCGTGGAGGTGACACCCTTCCTATGGGGGGGATGGGTGTCACCTCGTTGGGAGGTTCGGTCAGGCAGCTTCCACGATGACCGCGGTGACCATGCCGAACATCCCGTCGTCGCGTTCCACGTGGTTGAGGATGTGACAGTGCCACACCCAGGCGCCAGGTTCGTCGGGGCGGACCAGCACCGAGTAGCGCTCGCCAGGCGCCACATTGATGGTGTCGGCAAAGTACGGGTGGTCGAGGGGGAAGCCGTCCTTGGCGAATACCAACTGGGGGAACTGGTGCATGTGCATCGGATGGACCTGCAGCCCCTCGTTGTAGTAGTCGACGACAATCCAGTCGCCGGCGGTGACGACGTAGGGCTGAGTCGCTGGGAAGGACTTGCCGTTTAGTGAGTAACCGATGACCCCAGCGTCGTTGAGAACCATCGGGATGATCCTCGAGATCTGGAGGTCGGCGGGAATGAGCGTCCCCCCGATCGTCTTTCCGCGGGGGACTGGAGGTTCGCCAATGGTGAAGACACCGAACAACCCGTTGGGAATTGCCTTATGGCCCATGTGGTGGGCGTGGTACATGCCGGTACGGGGTTCCCCGGCAGTGAACTCATATGTGAATGAGGTACCCGGCTGAATCAGGTCTTGGGTCAGGGGAGCCACGCCGTCCATGTCGTTGGGTGTGGGGATCCCGTGCCAGTGGACATCAGTTCCCAATGGGAGCTGGTTGTCGATCACCACCCGAACGCGGTCGCCGACGTCGACCCGGATGATTGGGCCGGGGACCTGGCCGTTATAGGTCCAGGCGTCGACGATCTTTCCGGGCTCGACCTCCCACGGCGTGATGGCAGAAGTCAGATGGAACTCCTTGGTCCCGTCGGCGGTGGTGACGGCCTCCAAGATCTGGTTACCGATACCGGTGGTCTCGGCCGGGAAGGCTCGGATCGACTCCAGCATGATGCGGTCCATCTCGGCCCAGTCGACATCTCCTCCGTGGGTACCGTCTCCATGGGAGGAGGCCACCGTGGCCAGCTCTGGGTCATCGGCGTCAAGCACGGTCAGGGTGGCAGTCATTCCGGCCTCCTTATGTCCGGAGATCTCACACGTCATGGGATACGTGCCTGGACGCAGCGTTCCCAGGTCCAGAACAGCCGAACGGTTAGTGCCCAACATCGGGGTGATTGGTCCATCGTTGAATTGGAGGTTGTGCTCAGCCGAGCCGAAGTTGGTTACGGATAGAACGACCGGACCTGCCGGCACGGTCAGGGTGCCGGTAATGGCAAACTCGGTTAGCGAAATCTCAGCTACAAAGACCCCGTCGTCGACCACTGGGGTGGAGTGGAGTTTTCCGGAGACGGCTGCCGAGGTCGAGGAAGCCGGAGGGCCGTCGTCGGTGGCGCAACTGGTCACCAAGAGGGCGAAGGCCAGAGACGCAATGAGAATTCGTGCCATGAGATGGCGGGTGGTTGATGTCTGCACTGAAGGTCCTCCATTGATCGGATCGTCCGTGTCGACGGACGATGGGTCTGATGAATCCATTGTCGGAGCGCTAGGGCCCGGTGGTCGCGGAGGAACGTCTTGAATCAACGGTCCGTAGTGGAGACACCCAGGCAGGCTTTCCGCACCGCATGGGTGATGCTTCGCCGGGTCATTGGCGAGTAGACGGGGTGGGTGCCGGCCAGAAGTTCGCCGTGGGCCGCGACCTGTGGTTTGGGGACCTCGACGACGATCGGCGTGTTCGGATGCCGACACTTGAGTAGCCGGAGGATCTCCCGGTTGGTCGGGTTGGCTAGACGGAACGAGAAGAAGATCACGTCGGCTTCGGCGGCTGCCGGACAACTAGCCGGTTTCGTCAACGGGCATCGTGATCCCGCATTGTCGTCCGGACCTCCGCATCCGACCGCCTGAAAGCCCGCCTTTTCGAGGAGTCGGACGACGGACGACCGCACTGCTCCGTCGGATTCCTCGACGAGGACCCGGGGGTCAGTCCGCCACGGGCTGAACCGCGGGGCACGAAACGATTTCCCGCGGGCATGTCGACGACGCTTCTGCTTGGTCATGCTTTGACGGTACGGATACCCCTAGGAGTTCGTCAGGGCCAGAGGTCCCGTTCATCGGGCTCCTTCGAATGGCTTCCGTACAACAGGACCTTCGACCCTGATCGTCGCCGGCCTGGTTCCGTACCGTCAGCTCAGAACCCCCTACACCCCAACCAGATCCTTGATTCCTCCCTCTCGACATGAGTTCGTGTTTGCCAGTAGCGCTATGGGCGCGGTGTTCGGAGTCGAAGCGGCCCCCCCTCTCGCCTCAGGAGTGGTTGGGCCAACTGAGGGAATCGTTTCGATATCACTCGTTGCCCCCACAATCTCGTTCCCTGCAGCGGAGGAGACCTTGACCACACCCGTGTATGAACACCGTCTCGTAGACGGTGACGGTGAGCGACGGATTCGCACTGTTGCCGTAGCCACCTTGGCGTCAGGCATCGCTATCACCGGATTCTTCGCGGTCATTACCTATCTGGTGGCGCCCGAACATGGATGGGTTTCGGCATTCGCCCTGGGGGGAGTATCGGGGATCTGGGTCGCGATTCTTGGTGGAGCGGTAGTTGGCAATGGCATCCACGAATACCGAGCAGAACGAAGTGACAGATGAGACGGCACAGCGATGACACGTGTGATAGGTCAACAACGTGACGACACGCGTCTTTCTTGTCGATGACCATGACGTGGTCCGACACGGTCTTACCGCGCTAATCGACGCTGAGGACGACTTGGAGGTGGTCGGATCTGCCGGTTCGGCGGCTACGACCGTGGAAGCCGTCGCTGCCTGCCGACCCGACGTAGCCATTCTCGACGTGCGACTTGGGGACGGTAACGGCGTCGAGGTGTGCCGTGACATACGGTCGGCTTATCCCGAGGTGGCGTGCCTAATTCTGACGTCGTTTGAGGACGACCAGGCTCTGGTGGAGGCCAGTTTGGCTGGCGCCGCCGGATACGTGCTGAAGAAGGTGCAGGGCAACGAGCTGCTCCAGGCGATCCGCCTCGTTGCCCAAGGTAGGCGCCCGCTGAACTCGGCTACTACGAGGCTGGCGCTCCGGCGACTCAGAGAGTCTGGTGAGGCGGCGGTCTCCGACCTTTCTACTCAGGAGAGACGCATCTTTGAACTGATTGGCGACGGCCTCTCCAATCGTGAGATTTCAGAAAGGATGTATATCGCCGAGAAGACGGTGAAGAATTACGTCACAAACCTCTTGAGAAAACTCGGCATGTCGCGGCGCACCGAGGCGGCGGCCTTCGCTGCCCGGCTTTCCGAACGGCGCCGCTACTAGTCGGACTCTCCACCCATAGGGACACTCCATTCGAGGATCGTCCCTCCCATCGGACCCCGGTGGGCGAGAAAAGTCCCGCCGTACCGGGTGGCCCGATCTCCAAGATTGGCTAGGCCACTTCTGCGGGTTGGATCGTCTTCAAGGCCCACCCCGTTGTCGAGCACCTCAATCAGTAGGGACTCACCAACATCCACCCGAAGGTCGATCGTGGACGCTTTTGCGTGCCGGGCCACGTTAGTAAGGCCCTCTCGCACGACGGCCAAAGCCTCCTCGACGAGGTGGTCGGGAACTCCGGTGTCCAACGGACCTGTGAAGTGGCACCGGGGCTCGATACCGACCGTCTTCGACATGACCGCAACTAGTTCGTTGACCTGGGAACGTAGACCCGACGAACTGTGTACCGGTGAACTGAGGTCGAAGATGACCGACCGGATAGTTCGGATCGTGGCATCCAGTGACCCCACGATGTCGCCAAGCCTTTCCGGCTCCTCACTGCGGGCCTGCAGGGTCTGTAGACCAATCCCGGCAGCGAACAGTTCCTGAATCACCGTGTCATGCAGCTCGCGGGCAATCCTCTCGTGGTCCTCGGCGCGATCACGTTGCCATTCGGTGTCGCGTAGTAGGTCCTCGGTTGCCACCCAGTCGGTCATGTCGCGTACTGCGGCCAACGTGTGGCCAACACCATTGAGCGGGGAGAGGCTTACATGGACCGGGAATTCCGTGCTATCGGCTCGTCGGCCCGCTAGGCGCTTCCCGGTTCCCATGGGTCGTTGTCGGGGATCGCGTTCGAAGGAGGCCCGCTCGCTCTGATGTCGCTCGCGAGCCGAGATGGGAAGCAGGTCCTCAACCGTCTTTCCGATCAGGCTTCGGGGCGGCACCCTGAACAGCAGGTGGGCAGCGGTGTTTGCCGACCGGATACGTCCGCCAGCCTCTACCACCAGAAGGGCATCGGGGGAGCTCTCCCAGAGTTCCTCGGCTGAGACGCCAAAGTCCGTATCTTGATTGACCGACTGGCCCACGACCGGATCGTAAAGGATTGCGGGGTCCGGTGGCCTGTCGACCGACGGGACTTTCGTCCCAAATCCATAGCGGGCGATCAGGGCTTGGAGGATCGGGACGAAGGTCTCTACAGGTTCGCGTCAAGTGTCGAGATGATGAATCCGATGGACTGTCCCGCATTTAGTTACGCCTCCTCGACCGATTCCGCAGAGAGCAGCGCTGTTTCGAATCCGGCTATTGATATCGGCGAGAGCCGGCGGCCGAAGATCATTGTCGTCGGCCCGGACGACGCGCTACGCGATGCCGTCATGGACCATCTTCGTGGCATCGGTTTCGAGATCGTGGGCTGTGAGTGCGAGGCTGGCAATGAGGTATGTACGGGAATCAATACCGACGGTGCTGACCAGCACATAGCTGACGACGATGTCATCTTCTTCTCATTCCGCGAGGTCAGCCCCCAGCGTCGGGAGGCGTTTATGACGATGCGTCAACGCCATCCGAAGAACCCGGTCGTGGTCGAACTCCTCCAGCCCCGGACTTTTCGTTACGCCGATCTGCTCCGAGGTACTTACTTGGTGGTCGCTCCCGTCTCGCGCGACGCTCTTCGGGAAACTGTGCTCAAAGCCTGGTCGGCACCCAACCCGATTATCGAGACGCTCCGCCGATGACCTCCGATCCCAACCGCTGGTCGGCATTTACAAATCACCGTTCTGGAGAGATCTGGTTGATTCGGGGTAGCTACATCAGGCCTAATGACACCCCATGCGCACCCCAACTACCGGTGGTCGATCGGGTCTTGGTCCGCCGTCTCAATGCTGGCCAGCGAGGGACCGGTTCCTGATTTTGGCCTTCATGTAGTCACGGTTCATGAAGGCTATGAAGTCCAGGGAGATCTCCTTGGGGCACGCCTCGGAGCACTCTCCATGGTTGGTACATGAGCCGAAGAACTCCTCCATGGCCTCCACCATGGACTCGGTCCGGCTCCACCGCTCCGCCTGACCCTGGGGCAGCAGGCCGAGATGGCCGACCTTGGCCGAGGTAAAA
>PCCM01000121.1 GCA_002731735.1 Gemmatimonadota bacterium
ATCATAGGCCTCGCGCTCCTCCAGCGCGTGAACGAACCAAAGACGACTGCGTAGTCACGTCCACGGCACGAGGATAGGCATCACTACAAACACTGCTGCTCCCACCAGGAAATAGCGCGGGCGACGTTCCTTTCCCGTGGGCAGTTCTTCGGACATGACGTTCACGAGAATGATGCCGGCGATAAACGCCACCCATCTTGTACCCTGACCGCGAGCCGGCTTAGGTTGCGCTTGGCGTGTCGTGTCCCGAGAATGAGCGGTCTCACAAAGACCCACAGATCGCAGGAATCAAGGAGAGGAAGGATGAGAGCGACAGACAGCCCGATGCTTTCTCGAACACTCGCGTGTCTGGCGGTAGCGGTTGCCCTGCTTGCGGTGGGGATTTCTGGGGGTTCGGTCGGAGTCACCGCCCAAACGGCCGAGGCTCCCGACCTGGTGGGGGTCTGGAACGGCGGCTTTGGGGCGCGTCCGGTCAACGGACCGAATCAGCCCTGGACGTCGGAAAATTTTCCGGTGCTCAACGAGCGTGCCGTCGCCTTTCAGGGCATCTTCGATGAGGCGATTGCACCGAAGTACGACTGCGTGCCATCGGCGTCGCCGGCGATCCAATACGACCCGTACAACATGGAGGTCGTTCAGTGGCCGGACCGGGTCATGTTCCGGTACGAGAAAGATGACGTGCTTCGTAGCGTGTGGCTGGATGGGCGCGAGCCTCCCCTGAACGAATTCACCGTCCAAGGTTTCTCGGTCGGTCGATACGAAGGCGACGCGCTCCTCGTCGAAACCACGCAATTCACCTTCGATATCACAGGATTCGACGACTACAACGGGATCCCGTCGTCCCAATTAAAGAAGGTGACCGAGCGGTACTGGCGCGAGGGGGACGAGTTGCGCCTGACCCTGACGGTCGAGGATCCGTTGTTCCTGAGGGAACCTGCGTCATACACGACACGCTGGCTCCCCGCCGGTGAGGGCTACAAGCTCAACCCGTACGAATGTGACGCGGAAGACGCGCGTCGTGCGGTGAAGTTCATGGTTCCGAAATACCGATAAAGAATCTATTAAGACTAAGGAGACAGACCGTTGAAGCCACTTCTCTGGATATCGTCACTCGCCACCGTTGTCGTCGCCGGACTCGTCATTGCGGGTCTCCCGGCGGAGGCACACCATGCCAGTGCGCCGTTCTACGATGACACGAAGAGCGTGGAGGCGATTGGCGTCGTCATAAGATTCCGCTTCCAGAATCCGCACTCGTTCGTCTTTATCGAGGGGGAGAACGAAGATGGTGAGACGGTGGAATGGGAAGTCGAAATGGGCCCTGCCGTGATGATGTCCCGCCGTGGTTGGACCCCTGAAACGATCAAGGCTGGTGACCCGATCAGGGCCGTTGGTCAGCCATCGCGAGCACCTGGGACCTTCGGCATTTGCTGCGCACAGCTCACCAACCCGGACGGCAGCAGGATCGCACTCGTGCGTTCGGAGACCGATGGGGTGCCGCTGAGTCTGGTTACGTTCGATCCTGCAACGGACGAAGAATCCACGCAGTGATTCGCCCGACTCCATCGACTGCGTAGTCATCCCAAACCAGGATTTCCCTCCGCCCGAGGTGAGGAAGCCTGGTTCTCATTGCCTATTCAGTCGGAGGAGGGAATCATGCGCGCAGTGCTCGTCTCGCTAGGGAGCCTGATCGTAGCAGCCGCCTGCCAAGGCTCCGCCGGCCAGCCTGATTACTCGGCGGTATTCGACGGGTCGGGCGGACGCTGGATCGACCTCAGCTATGCGTACTCCGAAGAGACCCTCTATTGGCCGACCGAAGATGGTTTCCAGCTCGAGGAGCTCGCGTACGGCGAGACTGAGGCAGGTTATTTCTACAGCTCGTACAAGATCTCGACGGCGGAGCACGGTGGAACTCATCTCGACGCGCCGATCCACTTCTCTCGTGGCGGCATGTCCGCTGAGCAGATCCCACTCGATCGGCTGATCGCTCCTGCAGTGGTCGTGGACGTAGCGGCCCGCGCCACCCCCGACTACCTGATCGACGTTGGGGATCTCGAAGAGTGGGAACGCACGCACGGACGCATTCCGGACGGCGCGATTCTGCTCCTACGGACCGGGTGGGGTGAACGTTGGCCCGACCGGCTCGGCTATTTGGGAACGGAGCGCACCGGGCCGGAGGCTGTGGCGGAACTGCACTTTCCCGGCATTCACCCTGAGGCGGCCCGCTGGATCACTGATCAACGCAACGTCGCCGCGGTGGGTATCGACACGCCCAGCATCGACTATGGCCAGTCTACCGGGTTCGAGGCCCATGTGATCATCTATGGCTCCAACATTCCCGGGTTCGAAAACGTGGCCAACCTTCAAGAGATTCCAGAGGTCGGTGCCTTCGTGGTCGCGCTGCCCATGAAGGTCGCCGGCGGGAGTGGTGGTCCACTCAGGATCGTGGCGTTCGTCCCCTTTGCATCCGACGAATCCTCATCGTGATCTCACCGGGGAAAGGTTGGTCACGGGTCCGGATTTCTCGACTGGACGACGGCCGCCTCGGCGACCGTATGGACCTCGTGACGGTGGAGGAACCGCTCGAAATCCGTGTGGAGTACACTCTGAACGGAGAGCGGCAGACGTCCGCCGTCTCGGTCACGATGCGAACGCCAGGCCATGACTTCGAGCTGGCGGCGGGATTCCTGTATGGAGAGGGGCTCGTGCGCCGACCCAAGGACGTCGCGGAGATCAGCTACTGCCAGACCGACGAGCCCCAGACGTACAACATCGTCGTCGTGAAGCTGCGGCCCGGTGTCCCCTTCGATCCGGAGGAAATTTCCAGAAATTTCTACGTGAGCTCGAGTTGTGGGGTGTGTGGGAAGGCGTCGTTGGAGGCGGTGGAGGTCCGGGGGTGCGAGCAGATCCCGGACGAGGGCATGAGTCTGGACCCTGCGATTCTGAGTGGCCTGCCCGACAAGCTCCGAGTCGAACAAGGACTCTTCGACCGCACGGGTGGTATCCACGCAGCGGGCCGCTTCGACGAATCAGGCGACCTCGTCTCAGTGCATGAGGACGTGGGGCGACACAATGCGGTCGACAAGATCGTGGGTGAGGCCTTTCTAGCCGGTGGGCTTCCGATGAGAAGGACCCTTCTCGCCGTTTCCGGACGTTCTTCCTTCGAGATCATGCAAAAGGCCTTGGCGGCGGGCATTCCCGTGGTCGTCGCCGTTGGGGCCCCGTCTAGCCTGGCGGTGGACCTGGCTCGGAACTTCAACATGAGCCTCCTCGGCTTCACGCGGTCCGAGGGCTTCAACGTCTATGCAGGAGCGGAACGTATCGCGGGGTGAATCGCTGTCAGCTTGGCTCTACCGGAGCTGCCTTGGACGACCGCCACGCCGCCACCACCACAAAGGCTACTGCGGAAGCGCCGATCCCCAGGAGAGTGGGGTCCAGCCAGGGAGATGACCCGGATAGGTCGGCGAGCCTGATCGAGATGAGTGTGATCGCCCCGACACCGCTGGCGGCCAAGGCCTCGGGCACCCCCGGTAGACGGGTGTACAAGCCCGCCACTACCGGCACGAACAGGCAGACCGCCATCAGAGCGTAGAAGATGCTTATAGCCGTGATGACGGACGGCAAGACGAGTGCCAGGAGTACGCCAAGCCCTCCTCCCCCGACGGCGGCCCAGCGCGCCATCTTGAGCACCTGAGCGTCACTCGCATCAAGGCGTACGAATCGCTTGTACAGATCCTTGGAGAGGGATGTGGACAGCATGAAGAGAATCGCATCGGCCGAGCTGATCTCTGCCGATACAACCGCCGCCAGCCCGAGGGCCCCCACCATGGTTGGGAGCCCCGTCGTCAGCACCACCATCAAGGCGTGTTCATTGTCGACCAGATTCGGGTCGTAGACCCTGGCGATCATACCGAAGAGGGGTGGCCCGATCGCGAATATGAGAAGTGCCATGGCCGCAGCTCCCACACCGATCCGGATCGCTCGCTCGTCCACCGCTCCGTAGACCTTTTGGATCAACCCCGGGGAAACGATGAAATTCGGGGCCACGAGTGCCAAGTAGATCCAGCCGGAACTTCCTCCTCGCCAAAAATTCATGTAGTCGGTCGTCTGAGGAGCCGCGGCGACCAAGGCGCTCCAGCCGCCTGCGGCGATCAGAGCCCACGGTACCGCGATCGCGAATCCCACGGTGAGCACCAGGAGCTGCACCAGGTTCACCCACGCCGACGTGAGGAGTCCTCCGGCGGTGAAGTAGGCGGTGACGACGATTCCGCCGATGAGGACACCGGCCCAGTGCGGCGTCCCCGCGACGAAGCTCAAGATTTTGGCCATTGCGATGAATTGGGCCGCCAGGAGTGCGGGCATCCCGATCCAGAGGAACACCGTGATCGTCGCGCGTACAGATCCTCCGTACCGGTGTTCGAGATAGTCCCCCATAGTGTAGAGCCCATTGCTCGTTGCAATTCGCCAGATTCTGGGGCCGATCCAAAGTGCCAGGACCGTTGTACCGACGGCCGCTGACCCCACCCACCACCAGGCGGAAAGGCCATCGAGGTACCCGAGGCCGGCGGCCCCGACGGTGCTGGTGCCACCGATGTTCGCCGCCAGCACCGTGGAGAAGAGGAGCACCGGGCCGAGCCGGCGGTTGGCGACAAAAAAACCTCCGCTGCTCTCCACGCGACGGCCGATCCATACGCCGAGTCCGATGAGCCCGGCTGCGTAGGCCAGGAGTAGGACGAGTGTGAGGTTCAATGTTGTTGGTGGCGTCGGAGGAGGTCCCTCACCTGCCCGCGTTGATGTCGCCGGCGGCGGGGAGCCCGGGAAGCCCGGTAGCCGCCCGCACGGCGCGCACGATCGCCTCCGCCATCACGTCGGCCGCCAACGCACCGATCGTCGATACGGAGGCGGACCCGGAGAAGGTGCCCACGGCCAGAGAGAACACCGTGTCTCCGTCACTGGGTGTGTGGGCGGGGTAGATGGTACGCGCCAGGCCATCCTGGGCCATCTGCGCGACCTTCGTAGCCTCGGGCTTGGTGAGTGTCGCGTTGGTCGCGACCACACCGATGGTCGTGTTGGCGCCGCCCTGGGGTCCGTTTGACGCGCCCTCCCGAAGCAGCAGACGCGCGTCGGCGAGCCCCTGTCCATTGGCCGTACGTACCCCCGCGAGGACGGACTGTGTCGTCGGATCGATGATGTCTCCCACCGCGTTGACCGCGACGATGGCCGCCACCGTGAGTCCGCTGTCGAGAGTGACCGAGGCCGTCCCGATCCCGCCCTTCATGGCGCGGGCCATGCCACGCAGTTTCCCGACCGTTGCGCCGGCGCCGGCGCCGACGTTGCCCTCGGCGGACGCCTCGTTGCTGGCGTGGGTCGCCGCGCGATAACCACAGTCCGCGTCGGGCCGGATGCTTGGGTCGTCGCCGACCGACAAGTCAAAGAGGATCGCGCCGACCACGATCGGCACGGTGTTCGGCCCGACTCGGTACCCAATGTCCCGCTCGTCCAGATACCGCACGACCCCGCTCGCAGCGTCCAATCCAAAGGCGCTGCCACCGGAGAGCACGACCGCATGCACTACCTGCACTGAGTTCACCGGATCGAGCAGTGCGATCTCTCTTGTACCAGGCGCGCCGCCGCGGACGTCCACACCACCCACCGCCCCACCTTCGGCCAGCACGACCGTGCAACCGGTCGGTCGCTCACTCAAGGTGAAGTGACCGACCTTGAGGCCTGGAATGGCCGTGAGGCCCCACGCAAGTTCTTGCGCACGAGAGGGTGACGGAACACCCAGGAACACCAGGGCGGCGGCGGCCAGGAAGGCCACGACAATCAGAACCCTCTTCACTTCCATCGGTTTCCTATCGATTTCCACGACCATCGGGTGCCTCATCCGACCGATAAGCAGCTTAAGCAGATCGGGGTTGCCGAGCCAGCCACCGCAGCCCCCTAACGGTAATTGCCGAATTGGAGTTCCATCCCCCAGTCTTCTCCTCGGAGCAACGCCATGACCTGCTGTAGCTCATCCTTGGAGGGGCTCGTGACCCTCAATTCGTCAGCTTGAATCTGGACCTGGACCTTCTTGAATCCGTGGCCCTTGACGACCTTGACCATCTTTTTCGCGGTCTCCTGGTCGATCCCCTGCTTGAGACCCAGGACCTGGCGGGCCCGCCCCAGACTGCCGATTTCGATCCCGCCCTGATCCAGATTCTTCACCGGAACCCCTCGCCGCGAGAGTTTCTCGCGGACCACCTGAAGGACGGCCGTGAGGCGATACTGGTCGTCCGCCTCCAGCTTGATCGCGCCGCCGTCCCGGTCGAATTCCACCGTACAGTCCGTGCCTTTGAAGTCGTAACGGGTGGCGATTTCTTTGCGCGCCTGATTGACCGCGTTGTCGACCTCCTGGAGATCGACGCCGGTGGAGACATCGAACGAACTTTTCTTGGCCATCGGGATTCCTCGTGTGCCGCGTTTGCTGGACGAATCTCCGAAATCTGTCGTTCCGAGGCCAGATGGTCTACACTGCGGCCGAAAAGTTGTACTGCCGCCCCAACCAGCACTACCACCCAAACTCGCAACGCCGCCGAAGTTCAACACTCCACGGGACATCATGAGCGCACATTCCGTCACGCATCGCTGCACCACACTGGTATTGGGTAGTGGGGTGGCTGGCCTGACCTATGCGCTTCGGGCGGCGCAGTTCGGTCCCGTCCTCATTCTTACCAAGAAGAGCCGGAGCGACTCCTCGACCAACCGCGCGCAAGGCGGGCTCGCGGCGGTTTTGAGTCCCACCGACTCTTTCGACTTGCACGTAGCCGACACCCTCGAGGCGGGGGCGGGCCTGTGCCGACGGGATGTGGTGGAGGCCGTGGTACGGGAAGGGCCGGCTCTCATTCGAAGTCTCACCGAGTTGGGCGCCACGTTTGCTCACAGGGACGGCGATTCCGAGGGTCTCGATCTGGGTCTGGAGGGGGGGCACAGCCGACGACGAATCGTGCATTCGAAGGATCGCACGGGGCAGGAGATCGAGAGTACATTGCTCGCCGCCGTGGCGAAGCACCCCGAAATCACGGTGCTCGAGCAGCACCTCGCCCTCGATCTTTGGGTAGGCGCGGCTGAGGTAGGCCGCCGGTGTTACGGCGCGTCGTTTCTCGACCAGGAGACCGGAGCCACCGGGTTGGTTCGAGCCGACCACACGATGCTCTCCACTGGAGGCTGCGGAAAGGTCTACCGGTATACGACCAACCCCGACATCGCCACCGCGGACGGGGTCGCGATGGCGGCTCGAGCCGGATGTTCGCTCGGGAACATGGAAATGGTCCAGTTCCACCCGACCTGTCTTCACCATTCCGAGGCGAAGAGCTTCTTGATCTCGGAGGCGGTTCGCGGAGAGGGAGCCGTGCTCCGAAACCTGGCGGGGGATGAGTTCATGGAGGGTCTCCATCCGCTTGGCTCCCTGGCCCCACGCGACGTGGTCGCCCGAGAAATCGATCGAGAGACCAAGCGTCGAGGCGATAAATTCGTGCTCCTGGATGCGTCCAGCATCGGTGAAAAGCGATTTCGGGAGCGATTTCCGGCGATCTCGGCACGCCTCGAGACGTTCGGGATCGTTGGGGGCCGTGACCCCATTCCGGTTGTTCCCGCGGCCCACTACATGTGTGGTGGGGTGGTGGTAGATCTGGATGGGCGTACGGAAGTCGAGGGGCTCTTCGCGTCCGGAGAGGTGGCGTTCACGGGTGTCCATGGAGCCAACCGGCTCGCGTCCAACTCCCTGCTCGAGGCCTCGGTGTTGGCCGAACGGGCCGGAGGCATCACACCGCAGCCCGCCGAGGGACCCGAGCCGCCTCCGCCGCCACCCCCGGGGACGGACCCGCCGCTGCCCGACCAGGGAGTGATCCTCGACCACGAGTGGGATGCGGTCCGCAGCCTGATGCTGAACTACATGGGACTGGTCCGGTCACGCGGGCGGTTGGATCGCGCCGTCACCCGGTTGGCGGAGATGAAAGAGTGGTCGGGCGACCTCTACCGGACAAGCCAGCCGTCGTCGGACCTGACTGAGCTTCGCAATATCTCGCTCGCCGGGTTGATCATGGCGACAGCTGCCCGTGCGAGGGAGGAGAGCCGAGGACTCCACACGCGCGTCGACTTTCCGGAGACGGACCCTGTGCCGCGTGAGTCCTGGAGCAGGGTGGGGGAGGGGGGGGTGGAGGTCACGCTCCGGCCCCTGGAGTCTTAGTTCGGTACGGCCGCCCCGAGCCCCGAGCCGTACTCTTCGATTTCGATGACCTTCACGATTTCCTGACTCTCGGTGTCGATCACCACAACCGTGCCCGCCCGGGTGTTGCCGCCCAGGTCGTAGCGAGGTGTGTACACGTGGCCGGCTCTGCTTCGGTCGTCGGACATCTCGAGGTTTCGGCTGGAGATGTAGGCAAAGCGCCCGTCCGGTGATACGGCGGCCCCGTGGGGCTGGGCGAGCCCGATGCCGTCGATGACCTTGGTGAGCGTCCGGGTCCCCATGTCGATCACGTTGACCGTGTTGTCCCGATTGTTACCCACGTAGGCCCACCGTCCGTCCGGCGTGAAAACCGGATGCCACGGGGCGGCGTTTACGGCGATGGTATCCACCGGGGTCATGAGGGGCGCTCGATCGAGATCGAACACGAACACCGTGCCCGTAAGCTCGGTCGTGCCGATCATCCATCGTCCGTCCGGCGAGATCGCGAACCCGACCATGGTGTGCTGGCGGTCGCCCTCCAACTCGTCGAGTTCGACCGCCTCGTCCTCGGGAAAGAAGGTCGCGATCTGGTTGACCGCCAGACTGGCCGTATAGACGGTGCCCGTACCTGGCTGAACGGCCAACGCATGGGGCCTCGGCAGGAAGATGCCCACCTCTTCGAGTGTCATGTCGGATCGGCGAATCACGCCGATGGCTTGCGGCGGTGAAACGGCCGCCATCGACCGGCCGGCGTAAAGATTTTCGCCATCGGGATCGAGCGCCAACAGGCCCGGCCGAACGAAGTCGTTGCGCTCCACCAGGTTGTTGTCGCGGTCGAACTTGAGGATCTGGTTGGCGGTGATGAGCGACACGTACCAGTGGGAGCCGTCCGGCTCGACCGCGATGTGATGGGGTGATGCGTTTTCCGGGAAACCGAGCTCCTGGAGATCCACGGTGCGGATCACCTGGTTGGTCTCCATATCGATCACGGACACCACGGCCACGCTCTGATTCGCCGCGTAAAGGAGGTGCTGCGCGTCGGCATACGGGATCCCACCCGTTTCCGACGGGGCACCTTCGTCGATCCACTCGCTCAGGAGTGCCACCTCGGCCTCGGTCAAGCGCTCGCCGCCCACCTCCGCGGGATGCGGGCCGCCCACGAGCTTGGTCGTCAACTCGACCAACAGCGAACGAACGGCGTCGAAAGGGATGACCGCCTCGCCGTGGTCGGAGCCCGCGATCAGCGCTTGCCAGGAATCGAGGTGCAACCCGCGCGCGGCGTCGGCGCCCGTGTGGCAGGATGTGCACTTCCCGTCGAGGACGCGTTGGACATCTGCGTAGGGGATAGCCTGGCGGGTGTCATTGCCCGGAGCGGTCCCGACCGCCTCGCGCCCACCGATGGCAAGGCCCGAGCCCAGGAGCGATATGCAGATCACAAAGCCGAAGGGGGCCTTCAAGTCATTTTCTCCCAAGGAACCCCGCACGCGCTCGGAAGACCTGCGTTCGAGTGGGGTCGAGGACGTGCGCGGAACTCAAGGACGTACGCAGAACTTTTTGACGCCCCCTTAATACAGCCTCAGCGGGTCTATTGTTCGTTCGAGTGCACCTCTTTTCCGAGCGATCTACCTCGTGAGCTACCCTGTGTATAGGGTCGTCCCCTCGTGGACCTGCAGGCTCTCCGCGTTACGGACGGTCATACGTGGCCGGCCCCGATTGTTGCCCATCGACGCGGCACCGTACTCACCCGCCTTGTTGACCGCGACGAACTTTTCCGACGGGAAGAAGTTTGGGTTCACGTTCCGGTACTTCTGGACGATCAGCTCGCACGCGTCCTCACACGCTTCCTGCGGGGTGCGGCCTTGGCCCATGCGCAGGACGATGTAGAATGAGGCGCACGACTTGATGACGTCTTCTCCACGACCCGTGGCCCCGGCCGCGCCGATGTCGTTGTCGACGTAGAGCCCGGCACCGATGATCGGTGAGTCCCCGATGCGTCCGTTCACCTTCCAACTCAATCCACTCGTGGTCGTGATGCCGGAGATGTCGCCATTGGAGTCGACGGCCAGGACGTTGGTCGTTCCATAGTGGAAGTCGAGGGGTTGATCCACCAGCCCTGAGTTGGTGCCGGGCCCGGTAGCTCCCGAATTGGCGTCGCGGTTGGCGTCGCGCCCGTCCGGGCCTGGGCTGGGCAGGTTTCGCAAGTGATCGGGTGGGCCCCAGTCGTCCCGATCGCTGTGTTCCTCCCGCCACCGCAGCCAAGCAGCGCGGGACCGTTCGGTATGCAGATCCTCTTCCTGGAAGCCGAACGAGCGTGCGAACTCCAACGCGCCGATTCCCACCAAGATGACGTGGTCCGTACGCTCCATCACGAGCCGGGCGACGGAAGAGGGCGTCTTGATGTTCTCGAGGGAGGCCACGGCTCCGGCGTTGTACGTCCTCCCGTCCATGATGGAGGCATCGAGCTGTATGACACCGTTTTCGTTTGGAAGGCCCCCGTAGCCGACGCTCGAATCCTCGGGGTCCACTTCGATCACGTTGGCGCCGCGCTCGACCGCGTCCAAGGCTGTGCCTCCGCCGTCCAGGATCTCCCACGCCTGTCGCATCGCCTCCCCTCCGGTTTCGTTCGAATGGCTGGTGACGACGAGTGGGGTTCCAGCGGCTTGTTGGTTCCGGCGCGACCTGGCCTTGGGCAGTCTGCTCAGAGTCAAGGCGCCTGCCCCGAGTCCTACGCTGTGGAGGACGAATTTCCGTCGGTCGATTTCAGATCTTTTTTGACGCTCAGATCCCTGCTCACTCATGGACGTAACCCCCGTTTCTTGTAACGCATCAGGTTGCCCTACTCAGTGGCGGCCTTTCAGCATGCTAGAAGCTGGGTGCTGGACCCCGCAAGCATCGGCCCGATCTCATGATGGCCTATCCGGAGGTGGGGCGTTACCGTTTTGCAGCGAACACGATCACGCCAAGAGGAGCGACACCGCCGGATGGCCCAAGAATAGCCAAACGATAGGGTTGAGGCGGCCCCGGAATACGGGCCGGTCGGCCGCATCACCGGAAAATCCTAAGGGTGGCCGTCATCACGAGCCAGGATCCATGAAAATCCTCGTCTTCAGCGATCTGCACCGGGATAAAGTTGCGGCTCGATCCCTAGTGGAGCGGTCTGGCGAGGCGGACATCCTCATCGGCGCCGGGGACTTCGCCGTCATGCGGCACGGCGTCGACGACGTGATCAGAATCCTCAAGGAAGTAGACAAGCCGACTGTTCTGGTGCCAGGCAACGGTGAGTCCGACGTCGAGCTAAGGGAGGCCTGTACAGGGTGGGCCTCGGCCCATGTACTCCACGGTGAGGGCGTCGAGTTGGAAGGTGTTCCCTTCTACGGGATAGGCGGAGGCATTCCCGTGACACCCTTTGGAGAGTGGAGCTTCGATCTGACCGAAGCCGAAGCCGATGTGATGCTGACCGGATGCCCGAACGACGGTGTGCTCATCAGCCACTCCCCTCCTTATGGGCACGTGGATGAGGCCGGGGGCCGGCATCTCGGAAGCCATGCCGTGCTTGACGCGATCGAGCGGGCGACGCCGCGCTTGGTGGTGTGCGGGCATATTCACGGGTGCTGGGGGAAGCGCTCCACGGTGGGAGAAACCTTGGTGCTGAACGCCGGCCCCGAGGGACATCTGCTGGAGCTACCCGAGTAGGCGGACTGGACGCCCCTACTTTCCGGACAATTCCATCCCGCACCACTTGCAGTGCTGGGCGTCGCCGTCGTGGCCCCGCCGATCACACACAGGGCATGCCGGTCCATCCTGTGATTGTGCTGGGCCGTCCTGCGACCGGGCCGTGGACACGAGCTGCGCGGTCACGATTCCCGTGGGGACGGCGATGATGCCGTACCCCATAATCATTACGACGCTCGCTAGGGCTTGACCCCAGGGGGTCTGAGGTGTGATGTCGCCGAAGCCCACGGTCGTGAGCGTGACGATACCCCAGTAGACGCCACGCGGTATGCTGGTAAAGCCGTTCTCGGGTCCCTCGATCAGGTACATGAGAGAGCCGACGATGACGGTGATCGTAACAACGGTGAGGACGAAGATGGTGATTTTGTAACGGCTGGCGCTCAATGCCCGGACCAGAACGCCGGCCTCCCCGACGTAGTGAGCCAGCTTCAAGATGCGAAAGACCCTGAGCACGCGCAGGATTCGCACGACGGTGAGGACCTGTCCCCCGGGGACGACCAAGGAGACATAGGTCGGAAGCACGGCCAGCAGATCGATGAGGCCCAGCGCGCTTTTCGCATAAGCCAGCGGCCGCCCCACGCACCAGAGGCGCAGCCCATACTCGATCGTGAAAAGCACCGTGAAGAACCACTCC
>PCCM01000122.1 GCA_002731735.1 Gemmatimonadota bacterium
GTGGGACGTCAGCAGCGTCACGACCATGTCCGCCATGTTCAAAGACGCGGATGCGTTCAATCAGAACATCGGTTCGTGGGACGTCAGCAGCGTCACGACCATGCTTGGCATGTTCTCCAATGCCACGGCGTTCAATCAAAATTTGAGCGGCTGGTGTGTGTCTAACATCGCTAGCGAGCCCACTGATTTCGATCGTTTAGCAGCCTCTTGGACTCTGGCTCGCCCGGTATGGGGGACCTGTCCTTAGCCAGCCCGAAGGCGTCACTCGATCACCCGTGGCTTGAACAGGAACTCCTCGGCGAAGTCCGGTGACTCGCGAACAAATAGCCGAAGCCCAACGTCTGTCCCGCGAGTGGATAGAGGCGCATCCCCCCGGCGGCAACTAGCCCCTAGTCCCCCTCCGTGGCATCCAGCCACACCGATGTTGTAGTTTGCCGCGAGAAACGCACGCAAGAAGACACCACATGCACCCGAAGGTCGGTCCGCTGTGGGCCCCCAGAGGACAAAAGTTGTCAGCCGAGGTTCAGCTGTGGCCACTGTCCACGTTGCCATTCCGGTTCAGGATGAGTTCGAATGCCTTCCCGCCTGCCTCGACGCGCTTCGGCGACAGGAGGGCGTGCGATTTGTCACGTGGTTATGCGTAAACCAACCGGAAGCGTGGCAAAACGAGCCGGATCGACGCCCCGTGTGCGAAGCCAACCAGGCCTGTCTCCATCTGCTTGCCGCCGTCACGGACCTCGACCTCCGCATTATCGATCGCTCCTCACCGGGCCGGGGCTGGCCACCGAAGCGGAGCGGTGTTGGGCACGCGCGAAAGGAGTTGATGGATGCGATCTGTGCGGAGGCCTCCCTCCGGGATATCATCGTAAGCCTCGATGCTGACACGCTGACTCCCCCGGGTTATCTGCGATCCCTTATCGTCTCCTTCAACCGGCATCCGGCCGCCTGTGCCATCGCCGCGCGTTACTACCATCCACTCACCGACGACGGAGCCGTCACCCGCGCGATGCTGGGTTACGAAATCTACATGCGCTTCTATGCGCTCAACCTCTGGCGAATCGGGTCTCCCTACTCCTTCACTGCGCTCGGCTCGGCAATTGCCTTGCCTGTTTCCGTCTACCGAAGAGTGGGCGGGCTGACGCCTCGAACCAGCGGTGAGGATTTCTACTTCCTGCAGAAACTGACTAAACATGGACGGGTACTCCATTGGACTGCCGCCCCGGTTGCCCCCGCGACCCGCAAGTCCTGGCGCGTTCCCGTCGGGACCGGTCAAGCCATCGCCGCCGCCTGCGAAGGCGAATACTCCGACCGCTATCCACTCTATGCTCCGGAACTCTTCGACCGGATCAGCCGCACCACCGGGGCTTTCCCCGAACTGTTCGCCGGACCGGTCGAAACGCCGCTTGACGAATTCCTCCGGGACAAGATCAGTACCGACGATCCATGGCAACCGCTGCGCGATAACCACACGACACTGGATCGATTTGTCCGCGCCTGCCACGAGCGGCTCGACGGACTCCGCATTCTGCAATACCTGAAGGCCGAGTATCGTGAAGCGCCGACCGACGACCGGGCAACGCTGATAGACTGGCTGGACCGGTACGGGTGCCAGTTTCCCGGAACCGAGACCGAAGCTTCGCGCGTGCGTGCCCTGCTTAACGAGCGCGTGCTGGCCGATCTGAGCATTTCTGAACTCGACGCGATACGCCGGGTGCTTTTCCAAATGGAAGATCGCTATCGTCGAGAGGACGACCTGGAGGGCTGAGTCACCCATCCCGAGAAGGGTCATCGTGCCCAAGGGTCCTGCACGCGAGTGGATCGCGGCGCATCCCCCCGGCGGCAACTAGCCCCCTAGTCCCCGCTCCGTGGCATCCAGCCACGCTCAGCTATTCAGCACTGTTTCACGCCTCCGATCAGGCTAGTACGTTGCGAGAGCATTTCTGGTGGAGGATGGTCCTCAGCCTCTCAGGAGTACATGATAATGAGCCGGTCCCTCAACAAAATTATGCTCATCGGAAACGTCGGGAACGACCCCATAGAGCTTCACTTTGAATCTGCTTCGAAAGCGTTGTTAACAGCAATTTCTATCGTAGTTGTCCTGTCGGCTATGACATCCAATGATGCTTCAGCGCAACAAGATACTCAACAGAATACGCTCCTTCCTGACTACCCGAACAACTACACAATGTACGATGATGTCGTAAGAATGCCCGCAGGCCGCGTTATGGGGTCGGGTAATGCGGTGGACGTCGATTCACGCGGCAATATCTGGGTGTTTGAACGCTGTGGTGGAAATCAGGGCGCGTGCCTGGAATCGGATGTCGATCCTGTATTGAAGTTCAGCCCGGAAGGGGAGTTCTTATCTAGCTTTGGATCGGGAATGTTTGTCTGGCCCCATGGGATCATCGTTGATGATGACGATAACCTATGGATTGTTGATGCGGGTGTGATAGACGGCGAGAAAGGCAATCAGATCTTCAAGTTCAATCAAGAGGGGCAGCTACTAATTGAACTCGGGCAACCTGGAGTTAGAGGTGGTGGTCCTGGCCAATTTAATGAGCCTTCAGATCTGGCAATTGGGCCGGATGGCACGCTTTACATTGTCGATGGCCACATCAATCCCGATTCGAATCGCCGCATCGTACACCTCACTGCTGAAGGTGAATTCATCGAGGCGTGGGGAGAGAAAGGTTACGGCCCATTGCAGTTTGAAGGCCCACACTCTTTAGCGGTGGATTCCCAGGGCAGAATTTACGTTGGGGATCGAACCAACAATCGTCTGCAAGTATTGTCTCCTGAAGGAGAATTGCTCGCCATCTGGGCACACTTCGGTCGACCAAGTGGTGTACGAGTTCATGAAGACAAGCTCTATGTTGTTGATTCCGAATCCCGAGCAGCAGAAGGGCAGTATGGCTACAATCCGGGGTGGCACCGAGGTATCTATGTAGGCACCTTGGATGGAATGATCACCGACTTTATTCCAGATCCCAGTCCTAGCGGTGGTACCAGTTTTCCAGAAGGAATAGCGGTTGACGACAATGGTGTAGTCTGGGGTGCCTCAGTTGGTGATCGCGTGGTCACTAAATATGTTCGGAATTAGTGAATTTACTGTAAGGTGGACTAGACGGTCTTGAGACCCCAGCTTGGTCCCCAAACTCCCCGTAACTGGCCGAATGTCAGCAATGCTCAAGAGAACAACCACCCTGCCTTCGGCCCGACCTGCCTAACCATCGACCGGTAGAATACCTCTTGTCCAAAAGAATCCTCACACTGCTTCTGCTTGGAATGGCTTCAGCATGCCAGCCGACGTCGGAAGATGCGGACCCACCCACCCTCGCGATCCTTATGGCGGTCGATCAGCTCCGGGCCGATCTCCTGAAAAACTATGATCCACTCTTCGTGGGAGGGTTCCGGCGGCTTTTGGATGAGGGCTACCGTTTCGAGAACGCGACCCACGACCACGCGGTGACCACTACAGCGCCAGGCCACACTACGCTAGCCACGGGCGTCCATCCGACTCGACACGGAGTGGTCGGGAACTCTTGGTCCGAACTCGAGGAGGGCCGGTGGCGAAACGTCTATTCGCTGCAAGACCTCGATACAGAGATCCTTGGATATCCAGAGCTTCCGGGGAGGGCACCAACGAACATCTACCGCGCAGGGCTGCCGGATTGGATTGTTGCAAACGATCCGGCTTCGAGAGTCGTGTCGATCTCCAGGAAGGATCGGGCCGCCATCGGTCTGGCCGCGAAAGCTGCCGGGGACGTGTATTGGCTTGCCGACGAAGGTGGCGAGTTTGTTACGTCCGACTACTACCATGCCGAATACCCTGCATGGATTACGGAATTCAACGCTACGACCATGCCACTCGTGTACTCGGATTCAGTGTGGGAAAGCATCATTCCGACGACTGCTCTCTCGCTGACCCGTCCGGACCGGTCCCGATTCGAGCTGGACGGTGAGCACACCGTCTTTCCCCACCGGGCGAGTGAGACTGTGGATGCCTCCGACCCACGAGCGCTCAATCACTGGAGGTACGAATTCACTCCGTTCCCCGATCGGGCCGTCTTCGCTCTGGCTACCGAAGCTATTCGGGAACTCCAGCTAGGACAGCGTGGAAGCGTAGACTACCTGGGAATCTCGCTTTCTCAGACGGATCTCATCGGCCACAACTTCGGTCCCCGCAGTCGGGAGCAACTCGACAACCTCCTCAGGCTCGATGTAGAGCTCGGCCGATTCTTATCGTTTCTCGATGAGGCTGTCGGTCCTGGTCGCTGGGTCCTCGGCCTTTCGGCGGACCACGGCGTCCTGGACATACCCGAACATCTGGCGGAGCAGGGTGTGGATGCTTCCCGCCTGACCCGTAGCGACCGTCGGCAGTTGTCGAGGAGCATTCAGGATGTACTCGACAATGTGGACGACGAGGACGAGCCCGCAGAAGCGGTCAAGGAAGCGGTCTTGAGCCTTCCGTTTGTCGCTGCGGCCTACACGTTCGACGGCGTAGAGCAAGGCCAGGCGATCGACTCATTCCAGGTTCTGTACGGTCGTTCCCACTCGAGAACCCGAATCGTGGGTCTGGCGGCCAGATCCGGAGTCTATGCCCGCTTCGGTCCAAATGTTCTTGAGTCGAGTTTTCTGCGGACGAGTCACGGATCCCCGTATTACTACGATCGCCACGTGCCAATGATCTTCCTCGGAGGGACGATCTCGGCTGGAGTGTCGAGTGACCGCGTCGCGACGGTGGACATGGCGCCTACCCTGGCCTGGCTCACCGATACGCCAGCTCCAGATGACCTGGACGGCACCATTCTGGAGCGATCGCTGCGGCGGTAGCCAGCTGCTATGTAGCTGGGGCGGATCTCCCATTAGCCCCCCTCCGTGGCACCCAGCCACACCCAGTTATCCAGCACGAGCTTCTGCTTGGCAGTTAATGGACGGCGTTCAGGGCTGGTCAACCACAATCGGTCATGGACATCGTGACGTAGCGCACGGTCACCGCGCCAGTCGCGTCAATGTGAATCTCGATTTCATCATCGCCGCGAGCGTCTACGCAGTTCGTCGCCCCGCCTGGCTCCCAATGCTCTGCGTCTGGATGGCTGGGTGGGTCATCCGGGTCCTCGTCATCGCCCAGGTCAGTGCGGAACAGGCTATCAGGCCGGACGTTCGCTGCCAGGTAGCGGCCAGCTGCACCCACCGTCGGATGCAGGTATTGGTGACCCGCCGAGAACACGACAGCCGACGGAGATACCGCATTGATGAAGCACGTCGAGCTGCCGTTATTGCCCCCGTGATGCGGCGCGATGATTACGTCAGAGTCGAGGGAGGTTGCAGTTCCGGGGGTATGCCGGTTCACCATCATCTCCTCCGCATCGCGACAAGCGTTCGGGGCAGGATCGTCGAGCCTGCGGCCGATCACGTCGCCCGAGAACAACACCGACCCACCGTTGTAGTCCAAGCGGACCACAATGGAGATTGCGTTGTTTGACTCTGCGTCGCTCAGTGATGATGCCGTCCAGTCGTTCAAGCCATGCAACAGCGTGAGGGTGGCGTCTCCAAGTGCGAGAGTCTCACCCGGTGTGATCGGCTGGGTCGCGAGGCTTCGGTCCATGGCCCCGATGGCCGTCACCTCCCGTCCGATAGCGAAGACCATTGAGTCGAGGTTCGCGCCGTGGCGGCTGTCACCCGTGCGGATCATCGCCCGCACATCGTGCGCCTCGATTATCTCCTCCGCGTCACCGAGATGGTCGCCGTCCGAATGGCTGATAATCATCAGATCGACGCCAGCCGTGCCCACGATCCGATCTACAGCGTCCAAGCACAGTCCGCCGAACCAGTGACCGGCATCGTAGACCATGTGCTGTGGTCCGCTCGCGCTGGGCGCAGTCGTGATCGTGCAAAGCCCCGGCCCAACGTCGATGACCCGAACTGTGACGGCGGCGCCTGGGTCGGCAGGGCCTGGGTCGGCGGGGCCAGCACATGCCGCTACCGACAGCGCAGCCACGACCACGGTACGACGGATCATGATTCTACCTCTCGTAAAGAGCCGGGGGGGGGCACACGGAAACTGCGTAACTCTATCGTATCTCGCCACGCCTATTCGCGCCTACCGGCCCGCTATCGGATGTTGAGCGCAGTCTGATCCCGGAGTGCGCCCATGTCCGATCCAGTCGCCCACCTCAACCAGGAGGATCACCCATGGGCATTCTTAAAGGGCTCAAGCGGACATTCAACGTCGCCGGGTAGATAGAGGCGCATCCCCCCGGCGGCGACTAGCCCCCTAGTCCCTCCGTGGCATCCAGCCACACCCAGCTATCAAGCACTGTTTTCCGCGTCCTGAGTTGCGGGTCTGGGGGGGCAGGATAATCCGAGTCCCCCGGTCGTGCCGCTCAGAGGCGAGCGCTACCCCACGGGCCTGTGATTGCGAGCGTCCACCCGTTGGACTGCATGTTCACGAACATCGTGGTGCCGTCGGGAGAGAAGCACACACCGGCAAACTCTCCGTTACCGGAAAGGTTCCGAGCCAGCTTGTAAATGTTTCCTTGGGGCGTAACGCCCACGAGGTAGTCATCACCAGTGCCGTCTTCACAAATGACGATGTCGCCCCACGGCGCCACGGTGAGATTGTCCGCATTCTCGATCATGGTGCCGTCGTTGGGTTCGATGAAAAGCTCGAGCGTCGCGGGCTGGTCACTCTCGGCCACGCTTCCCTCGAGGGCGCTGGGCCGGTAGCGCCAGATCTGACCCTTTCGGGCCTCACCACCATCCGTGCAGGCGATGAAGATTTCCTGGTCACCGTACCAGATGCCTTCGGCCCGGGCGAACCGCGCGGCACCCGCCTCGAAGCCCCGTTGGCGCAGATTGTCATCTGGCGATTCGACGTCCTCCATGTCGAGCCACTCGACCTGCATCTGGACGCCAGGCTCCACTCCCCGGCCCCCGAAGTTACGGGTGTCGAAGCTCGGATCACCCCGCACCGCAAGGGCCTGCAAACTACCACCTTTTTCCAGTTCACCGTACGAATTCGGCAGGAAGCGGTAAAGGAGCCCGTCGGACACGTCCTCAGTCTGGTAGACGATGCCGGTGGGCGGGTGTACGGCAACCGCCTCGTGCCTGAAACGACCCATAGCCGTCAGAGGGGTCGGCGTTACAGGAAGCCCCTCGAGTGAGGCCGGCACTTCGAAGTTGTAACCGTGATCTCGCGCCAAGGACCCGCCTGCCGACTCGACGGTCTCCTCGCAGGAGATCCACGTGCCCCAGGGTGTAGGCCCGCCGGCACAGTTGACGAGGGTTCCGACGAGACTGAGATGATGTGAGAGTAGCGTCTGCGTCTGAGTGTCGAAGAGCAATGTGGTGGTTCCTCCGAACGGCGGAGTGTCACCGCTTCCCGGATCGTAAAAAACAGACCGGTCGAGCTGGTCTACGAGCGAGAGATCCGCGCCGAAGGCGCTGAAGGAGGCGTCCATCCACGAAAACACTTCGTGATTGCGCACGAGCAAAGTGGTGCCGTCGGGTCGCGGAAAAGTGGCCATTCCATCGTGCCTTGCGGGCACGTAGAAACCGTCCGACATCCGCTCGCCCTGCTGAGAGATAATCGTGTAGCTGAACCCCTCCGGAAGTGCGATGATACGCTCCGGATCGTCAGGCAGAGGGTCGAGGTCCTCGCTTGGCACGGTCGGGTCGGTGGCGTGGGGTGCAGCGCACCGGAGGCCCGAGAAGCCCAAGGAGACAGCAGCCGCGGAGCGTACAAACCGTCGGCGGGAGATGGTCATCGCTGCATGGCGGGGTTGAGTGGGCATAGTAGCTAGGATCCTTCTTGCCGATAGGCGAGACCCCAGTACCGGGGGGCACCCCTATTCCACCGTCGCTGACGCTGAACTACTAAACAGTGTTTCACTCGTCCTGAGTTGCGGGTCCGAGTGGAACGGAACAGAATGAAGGCATGAATAAAATAGTTGCGTTCAGTGCCCTTTTGTCTTCGCTGCTTTTAACGAGTTGTATGGTAGAGTATACCCCAACCGAGCCTACTCCTACTCCTACTCCTACGCCTGTCTCGACCTCGATCACGCTCTCGGCAACGAGCCTGAGTTTCGCTTCTTTGGATGATACGACTCAACTCGCAGCTACCGTCACCGACGTGAACGATGAAGTAATCGATAGTGCCACGGTGACGTGGGCTGCAACAGGTGGTGCCGCTACGGTCTCGTCTGCAGGTCTGGTGACTGCAGTAGCGAACGGTACGGCCACGGTCACTGCGA
>PCCM01000123.1 GCA_002731735.1 Gemmatimonadota bacterium
AGCGCAGAATCGATGAAAACCCCTTGATTCCAGCTCCCACGAGTGCCCACGAGCGCTAGTCTCATATCTGACCCTCGCTACTCGAACCGAATCCGCCGAGGGATCTCGTCGTCGACCGAACACTCTTGACGGGAATCTCAAGAAAAGTTAGTTAGTGATGACTCACTAACCTTGGGGGTCCACGTGGCACGGACGAAAATTGTTTCCGATTCGGACGTCTTGGCCGAAGCGCGCCGGTGCTTTCTCGCATACGGGCCGGGCGTCTCGACCGAGGTCATCGCTGAGGCCCTCGAAATCTCTCAGCCCACGATCTTCAAACGTTTCGGGACGAAAAAAGACCTCATGCTCGCGGCGTTGCTTCCGCCGTCCGTGCCGGCTTGGGTGAGTGCGTTGGAAGACGGTCCTGACAAGCGGCCCATCGTCGAACAACTGCGTGAAGTGATCCGGCAAGCTGCCGCGTTCTTCGCCGAAACGATTCCAGCAATGTCGGTCATCCGGGCCAGTGGGATTTCCAAAGAAGAGTTGCTGGCCTCGTTCGAGGTCGCGCCGCCCGTGGTGGCGAAGCGGACTCTCATCGCCTGGCTTCTCCGTAGCAAGGAGGGCGGGTTGATTCGTCCCGTGGACTTCGAAGCCGCAGCTACGATGATTCTGGGGGCGCTCCAGTTTCGCGCTTTTATGGTGCAGATCGTGGGGGACGCTCCTTCGGGTGCGCCGGACGAGGACTACGTCGATGATCTGGCGGATTTGCTGACCCACGGGCTGGCGCCGGAGGTGGGCTGATGAAGATCCAAGCGTACCTGGTTGTCCTCCTATTGGCGGTCGCGGTTCCGACCGGCGTCGTCGCGCAGGATCGACCGTGGTGGCAGGCGTTGGACGACCCCACACTCAACGCGTTGATCGATGAGGCGCTCGTCATGAGTCCCGACTTGTCAGGCGCCGTCCAACGCATCGCTCAAGCCGAGGCCACGTCGGTCCGTTCGCGAGCCGCGCTCATGCCCATCTTGAGCCTCGACGCCTTGGGATCGGTGGCCCCGTTGAGTGGGCTGGGTTTTCAGTTCGGCGGATTGCCCATCGGCGGCGACCCGACCGCCTCTCGGCCCTCTCTGTTTTATACGGGTTCCGGCAATATCACCGCTCGGTACAACCTCACGTCTTGGGGCGTCGAGTATCGTGCTTTGGAGTCAAACCGTCTGCGCGCAGACGCGAGCCGCGGAGACAGTGACGCGGTCGCTTTGGCGCTGACTACCCAAGTAGCGGAAGCATACTTCGACGCGGTGTCCGCCCGAGAGCAGTTGGCGATCATCGAGCAACAAGTCACTGCGAACCAGCAGCTCGCCGATGTGACGCAGCTCCGCTATAGGGGCGGCCAAGCGACGGCACTCGAGGTCCTTCAGCAGCGGCAGCAACTGGCCACTACCAGAGCCAACCTTCCGCTGACGCAAGCGGCCCTGCGAGTCGCGCTTGAGCGGCTCCACGCGCTGCTCGCTCGGGATGCTGAAGCACCGACGCCGGAGGTTCCGGGGCGCCTCCCCGCCGTTCCCGTGGCGGATCTAGCCTTCGCATCGGCCCCGACGGGGCTCGGGTTCCCGCTTCATGAGCGCCCGGACGTGCGCGGTGCCGACGCCCGGCTTCAGGCGTCGCTAAGCGATGCCTCGGGCGCCCGATGGAGCCGGCTCCCGAGACTTGATCTGTCGGTTAATGCCGGTTTGCAGTTCTTCAAGGCGACCGAACTATCCACCCAATCCAATTGGAGCTCGAGCTTGACGTTTTCTGTGCCTCTTTTCGACGGCTTCGACCGGAGCGGGCGTATCCGAGAGGCCGTCGCTGGGGTGGAAGCAGCCGAAGCATCACTTCGACAAGTGGAGGTCCAGGCCGTCAGCGAGGTACGCTCTGCCGCAGCTCAGCAAGAGGAGCAAGTGTTGCAACTCGAAGCGTTTCAGGAGCAGTTCGACGCTTCGAGGTTGGCGTATGACGAGTCCCGACGCCGTTACCTGGTCGGAATCGCAACCTTCCTCGACGTGCTCAACGCGTCGAACGGAATGCAGCAAGCGGAACTGAACGTAGTTCGCACGAAGCGCAACGTTTTGGGCTCTTGGATCCAACTCCGACAGGCGTCGGGTGGCGGCTGGACCCGCGGCCTCGGCAGGGAATAGGCAGGCCATGTCCAAAATGAAAACAGTCGGAATCCCGGTGGTTGTGGTTTTGGGCGGCGCGGCCGTCGCCGCCGCCGTCAGCGTGATGGCCACGGAGCCGGTGATCGTGGCACAGGACGAGCCAGAGCTGGTCGTTCAAACACAGGTCGCTCGGGTCGGGACCCATCAGGCCATCGTCGCCGCGACGGGGCTGATCGCACCGGGGCGGGAAGTGTTTGTCATCCCGGAGGTGAGCGGCCGCATCGTTTATGTGTCCGAGCGTCTTGTGCCCGGGGGTCGTTTTCGGACGGGCGACGTCATGGCCCGCATCGATGCGCGGGATTACGAGTTGGCGGTGGAGCAACAGCGCGGGCTGGTCAGAAGCGCGGAACTCGAAGTCGAGATGGAGCGGGCACGTCAGGCCATTGCACTTGAGGAGTGGCGCCTCCTGGGAGACGGGGGGGAGCCGCCGTCGCTCGTATTGCGCGAGAGCCAGCGCGCGGCGGCCGAGATGAACTTGAATTCGAGCCGCAGCGCCCTCGACCGGGCCCAATTGGGTCTCGAACGCACTGAACTTCGGGCGCCCTTCAATGCCACCGTACTCTCCGAGGCCGTCGACGAGGGCCAGGTCGTCGGGCCGCAGAGCCAGGTGGCCCGATTGATCGGAACCGATGATGTGCGGGTTCTACTCTCCGTGCGGTTGGAAGCCCTAGAACTCATCGAACTGCCCGTCGACGGGGAACAGGGGTCGCTCGTGCTGGTGCGGCAGCGCGTGGGAGGCGACCGGGTCGTCGAAAGAACCGGCCGTGTAGCTCATCGGGTGGATGAACTGGACCCCGAGACTCGCAGGGCGCAGATCTTGGTGATGGTCGACAATCCGATGTCGCTGGGTGACGCTCTCCCACTCTTGCCTGGGGCCTTCGTGGATGCCGAGGTACGAGGGCGGAGCATCGAAGGCGCCGTAGCGGTGCCGAGAGCGGCCGTCTACGACGGGAACACGGTCTGGGTGTTGAGTGCCCAATCGACGCTTGAGCGACGCAGCATCTCTCCAGTGTGGGGTGATAACGATTTCGTATATGTGTCGGAGGGGTTGGAGGACGGTGCCTCGCTGGTGCTCTCGCCGCTGGTCAATCCGGTGGAGGGCGCGCCAGCCCGTTCGCTCGGACCGACGGAGTCACAGCCATGAACATTGACGACGAGGGGCCCGTGGGCCCAGTCGACGTGCTCGCGGGGGGTGGGGCGACCGTACCTGAAGAGCGGAGCGAGCGGGGGCCCCTCGCGTGGATGGCCGCCAATCCGGTGGCGGCCAACCTCCTCATGGCGGTGGTTCTGCTGGGAGGGATGCTGAGCGCCTTCTCACTCAAACAAGAGGTGTTCCCCGAATTCTCCATCGATATGGTCAGCGTGACCGTGCCCTATCCTGGTGCGAGCCCTCGCGAGGTCGAGCAGGGAATCGTCCTAGTCATCGAAGAGGCTGTCCGAGCCATCGACGGGGTCAGGCGGGTCAACTCCGTGGCGTCCGAGGGTATGGCCAGCGTGTCGATCCAGCTCCTTCTTGGGGCCGACCAGGATCGTGTGGTCTCGGATGTGACGAACGAAGTCAATCGGATTACGACCATTCCGTTGGATGCAGAAGAACCCACGATCTCCGCCGCGACGATCCGTCAGCCGGTCATATCGCTGATCTTCGCCGGGGATCAGGACCTCAGGACTCTGCACGGATTGGCTGAACAGGCCCGCGAGGAGCTTCTGGAGTTGCCGGAAGTCACCCAGCTCGACGTCTCCGGTGTGCCGCCCCTCGAGATTGCGATCGAAGTTCGCCGCGAGGATCTGGAGGCATACGGGCTCACCCTGGAACAGATCGCCGCGCAGATTCGGATGGCTTCGATCGACCTTCCCGGGGGCGGCGTGGAGACATTCTCGGGTGAGGTCCTCGTCCGTGTGGTGGATCGGCGACTCACGGCCGAGGGCTTCGCGGACGTGGTCATCCGGGGCACGGCCCAGCGACACGAACTCCGGCTCGGCGACATCGCGACGATCGTAGATGGCTACGAGGACACCGACCAGACCATCGAGTTCGGGGGCCTTCCGGCCGTACAGCTCGTTGTGTATCGGGTGGGGGATCAGACACCGACGGAGGTGGCGACGGCGGTAAAGGACTACACGGAACGACTTCGGGCCAGGGTGCCGGCAAACATCACACTCTCCACTTGGAGCGACGACTCGGAGGCGCTCGAGGACCGGATCAACCTGCTCTTCAAGAACGCCGTGATGGGGCTCGCGCTCGTGCTCATCGTGTTGACGCTTTTTCTGAGCCGGCAGGTTGCCGGATGGGTTGCTCTGGGTATCCCGATCTCCTTTCTCGGGGCGTTCCTGTTCATGGGTCCGCTGGATGTGTCCATCAACATGATTACACTCTTCGCGCTGATCATTACGCTGGGCCTGGTCGTAGACGACGCTATTATCATCTCGGAGAACGTCTACAGGGCGAGCCAGCAGGGGATGGGACGCCTGGAGGCGGCGGTGAAGGGCGCTCGGGAGATGTCGATGCCTGTCACCTTCTCGGTCCTGACCACGATGGTGGCTTTTGCCCCACTCCTGTTCGTGCCCGGTGTGAGTGGGAAGATTTTCCGACTCATCCCGATCGTGGTCATGGGTGTTCTCTTCTTCTCGCTGGTCGAGTCGTTCTATGTGCTGCCTGCCCACCTCTCGCATAAACTCGGTCGGGGGTGGCCGGCCGGCGCACGCCTCATGGCTCCCATCGACCGATTGCAGGCCGGGGTGACCCGCGGACTCGAGCGCTTCATCGAGACGCGCTACCGACCCCTTCTCGGCACGTTTTTGGAGCAACGATACACGACTGTCGCTGTCGCTGTCGCAATACTCCTCATCACGATCGGGGCCGTGGTCGGTGGCGTCATTCCGTTCACGTTCTTTCCTCAGATCGAAGGGGACGTGGTGACGGCGGCGGCTCGGCTGCCTTTCGGCGCTTCCGTCGACCGGACGCTCGCCGTGCGTGCCGAGCTGCAGACCGCTTTGGATCTGGCGATCGAAGAGAGTGGTGGCTCGGAGTCCATCCGTGGCATCATTTCACGGGTCGGCCAAGGTCCCACACAGTTTGGACCCTCCTTCGGTGGCGGCCCCGCCCTCACAGGAAGCCATCTCGTCTCTCTGGAAGTGAGCCTCGTTCCGCAGGATCAGCGTGACTTCAGCGCCGCCGAATTCGAGGAGTGGTGGCGGGCCCACGTTCCGGCCCTCGCGGAGCTGGAGTCGCTCACGATCGCCAGCGCGGGCGGACCTAGCGCCGGCGCGGCCGTGGATGTTCAACTTAGCCACCTCGACGAGGACGTGCTCGCGCAGGCTTCTCGTGAAATGACGAACCGGCTCAGGGATTTTCCGGCCCTGATCAACGTCGACAACAGCTATGCGGAGGGGAAACCCCAGCTCGACTTCCAGCTCTTGCCCGAAGCGGCGGGGTTGGGTCTGACCAGCACGGATGTGGCGCGAGCCATCCGATCGTCGTTCTTCGGTGCGGAAGCTCTCAGAGAGCAGCGCGGTCGGAACGAGATCAAGGTCATGGTTCGTCTACCGGAAGAGCAGAGAGCCTCTGAGCAGGACATTCAGGACCTGATCGTCAACACGCCAAACGGTGCCGTGCCGGTTCTGTACGCGGCGGAATTCACGCGTGGCCGCTCGCCCACCCGGATCATGCGTGAGGACGGCCGCCGGACCGTGAACGTGACCGCCGAGTTGGCGCAGGGTGTCGTCTCTAGCCGTGGTGTCCTGGCCGCGCTCCAGGGATCCGTGTTTCCCGAGTTGAGTTCGGCGTTCCCTGGTTTGTCAATGGATCTGGTGGGTCAGCAGCGCGAGATGCAGGAGAGCTTCATGTCGATCGGGCCCAATTACCTGATCGCCCTCGTGGTCATGTTCGGTCTCTTGGCGATTCCGTTCCGGAGCTACATTCAGCCCCTCATCGTGCTGTCGGCGGTTCCGTTTGGGATCGTCGGGGCCGTGGTCGGGCATCTCGTCATGGGTTACCCGCTGACCATGATCAGCGTGTTCGGCATCATCGCGCTGTCGGGTGTGGTGGTAAACGACACCCTCGTGCTAGTACACGCCATCAACACGCATCAACGTGCGGGCGCGAGCATTCGGGACGCCGTGATCGAAGGAAGCGCTGGCCGGTTGCGTCCGATCTTGCTCACCTCGCTCACGACGTTCTTCGGTCTCTTGCCTATCATTTTCGAGACGTCCATGCAAGCGAGATTCCTGATCCCCATGGCAATCAGTCTCGGATTTGGCGCGCTGTTCGTCACCGTGATCGCACTGCTCGTCGTACCCGCACTCTACGTCGTCGTCGAGGACGTGCGAGGTTTGGAATGGACTGGCGAGGGCTCGCCGGTTCCCGTCGGGGCTGAAGCGGTGGGAGGGGACTGATTCACATCGATTTCACGTTCCACGGTTGCAGCCCGAGGCTGAGGCGCATCCCACACCGCTGAGTCCAGGAGGGACAGATGGTCCGATGACTAAGGGGGTTCAAGAATGAAGACTGGTTTTCGCATTGTCGCCGCCTTGCCGGGCTTGATGATGCTGCTCCTCGGCGTTGGGTGGGTTACCGATCCCGCTGGTGCAGCGGAGGGGCTGGGCATGCCTCTGCTGGAAGGCGCCGGACGAAGCACGCAGATCGGGGATTTTGCGTCCTTCTTCTTGGCTGGTTTCGTGATGGTGCTGATGGGCGTGTGGACACTACGCCGTGAGTGGTTGCTGGCTCCTGCTCTCCTTCTCGGTGGCGCCGCCTTGATGCGAACCGTGGCGTTCGCCGTCTACGACGCGCCGTTCGCCACCGGGTCGATTGTCGCGGAGGTCATCATGGCGGGAATGCTTGCGGCTGCCGCGATAGTGCTACCGAACACAGCTGAAGAGCATCCTCGCATCACTGAACCCACATAGTTCACCGGGGCGGGCACCGCCGCCCAAAGCGATGAGCCCGAGACCCGCACAGAAGCGGAGCGGAAGATTTCGGAGCCTGGAGATCGACGGAGGACGCATCTGAAAGACTCCGATGTCGAAGGCGACGGCACTCGGCTTTCCCACGCAGAATCGGACCAGCATATTATGCGACCCATGGAGGGCGGACAACG
>PCCM01000124.1 GCA_002731735.1 Gemmatimonadota bacterium
GGCTTCCTGGTCGGAGTTACAAAAAGTACCGCAGTATCCGTTGCGAGGGGGCTGATCTTCAATCGTACCGACAGCAACCTCCCCGATCTGGGGCTTCCGCTAGTCCCCAACCACTACTCGATCCGAATCCCCGCCAGCTTGGCGATCGCCCCGAGCGTCGTCTGTGCCGCGTTGAGGCCAAGTGTGAAATCCGCGTCGGTGAAAGTCTCGAACAGGTCCGTCGGCTGGTGCCAGTGCGGATTCGCTCCGTTGCCCGTCTCGTAGAGGCGTCGATTCTCACGCAAGCTCACCGCCGGAACCACGTCCATGAAGGGCGTCGAGTCAGTGTTACTCATCGCGTTGCTGAGCACGGCCGGATAGTCCGTCGCGTGCATGCGGTTGGCGTTGATGAGGGCGATCCCGAGCTGAGCCGACTGCTCGGCGAACGCAGAGTTGAGTTGGAACTCGACGTCGACATCGGCGTCCAAAGCCTGATTGAAGGTCACGGGGTTTCCATGGTCCCACATCATCATGTCGTGCTGGATCATGCCCAGCCACCGAGGCTCCGGATACTGGCCTGAGCCAGCCGGGTTCTCGATGCCCTGAAGCTCGGCCCGCTGCTCGACGTAAGCACCCGCCCCGTTCAGCCCCGTCTCCTCATTGTTCCAGAGCGCGAAGCGGATGGACATGTCGGACTCAACCTCCGGGGAGGCGAGCGAGCGAGCGATCTCCATGACGAGCGCGGTGCCCGAGGCGTCGTCGTTGGCGGCTTCACCACCGCCGCGCCCGTCCATGTGTGCGCTGACGATATACATCTCACCCGGGTTCGTGGTACCGATCTTGGTCGCATACACTTCCTCGCGGGGCTCGGGCTGGGGCGACGGAGCACCCCGACCGGCACGGGGGGTGTACATGTAATGGAGGCGCTCAGTCTCGTATCCCCAACCTCGGAGTTGCTCCTCGATCCAGTCGACCGCCGCCGCGTTGCGGGGGGTGCCCTGCTCGCGGTCACCGAACTGCGTCAGCCCACGAACGAGTTCCTTATAGCTGTCGAAATCGAGGAGAGCCACGACCCGCTGATGCATGCTGTCCACATCGGTCATAGGAACGCCGCCCAGGACGTTGCGGACGTTCCTTCTAAGCCGTGGAGGATCGCTCGGCCGGCCGTCCTGCGGGGATCCGACCCGTTGTTGGGCCGCGGCAGGCACCGCCACTACGTCGGCTAGAGCGAAGACAGCGACCGACGTCAGATAGAGCCGGAGGAGACGGCTGGCAAAGATCCTGGTGGGGTTCGGCATGCTCGAATCCGGGATGGGCATGGATAACAGTTCCACGGGACAACTTCCGTTGGGATAGTCGACTCGCGCAAGGTATGGAACTCAACCGCTTGGGCTACTTCCTTTTTCGCGGAATCCGATCCGGTAGTAAGGATTTACCACGCTGGTCGCCACGTTCTTGAGGTGTGCGCTGACACGTTTGAGATACCTCAAGTAGAGCGCCACCGTGACCGCATGACCGGACCGTCCTGACAACGCCTCACTCGCGCACAGGGCTCGTACTTGATCGTCCACCTTGGATGCGATGATGGTGTGAGAGCCTATGATGGCCCTGGCCCTAGCCTCGTCAGGGCCCTCGAGGGCGGGCACGATGTCGTCGAACATCCGAGCCATGTTCTTCTCGATCTCAGCCACCTCTCCGTGTAGCTCGAGCCCATCGAATGGGCCCGGAACTGCACCTGCCAACTCCACGATGTTCTTGGTGTAGTCGCCGATCCGTTCGATGTCGATGACGATCGCGGTGAGCACCAGCCCCAGGTTGATGTCGGGCTTGGAAGACACGGACATGTGCGTGACGATCTTGCGACGCACACTGCGCTCGTACTTGTTGAGCTGCCGATCCCGCTTGTAGATGTCGGACTCCAGCGCGCCCTCTGCATGGAGCTGTTTGACCGCGTGGTCAAACATGTCGTGGGAGGCCCGAAGCATCAGGATGGCCTCGTCATATGCCTCCTGTAATGGGCCCTGAGATCTGAAGAGAGTTACGATTTCTTTCCACATAATTTTACTACCCCCTCGCCAAGAAAATAAACGCCAGCGGAATGACGTGCAGCGCTATATAGACAGATAACACAGTGGCCGTGCCCGCCTTCGATCGAGCCGCGAAGGCGCCCCACCAAGTCGCGAGCCCGATGGGCAGGGCCTTCAGCGGATAGAAGACCAAGACGGCAAACACGTTGAACGTCAAGTGAGCCAGTGCCACTATCATGGCCGCCGCGCTTCCGGTTCCAAGCGAGGCTAGAATCGCGGTGATCGTCGTCCCGATATTCGCCCCGATGGTGTATGGAAAAATCTGACGGAGGCTGAGAACCCCAGTGCCCGCCAAGGGAACGATCAAAGAGGTCGTCGCAGAGCTACTCTGCACCGTCGCTGTCGCAGCGACACCCAGCGCGAAGCTCGCGGCGTCGTTACGAAAGAGGACTCTGTCGAAGAGTCCGCTCATGCGTTCCAGAACGGCACCCCGCATCAATACGAGCAGGCCTCGGAGGGCGAGCAAGAGCAGAGCCAAAGCCAGAATGAGCAGCACGAGCGGGTTGGTGACCATACCCGCGATGAAGTCGGCGGGCGGATCCCTGAGGGCCTTGAGAGGGCTGTCCCAGCCCACGCCTCCGGCAGCATCGGCGAACATCCCCTGCAGACGGACCGCCGTTCGCTCAATCGGGTGAAGGTAGACCTCCAGCGGCAGGAGAGTGAACGCCGCGAGCACGTTGAAGAAGTCGTGCACCGTGGAAGCCGCGAACGCCCGTTCGAACTCCGCCGGACGGGTCACGTGCCCGAGGGACACGATCGTGTTCGTGGTTGTCGTTCCGATGTTCGCGCCCATGATGATGGGTACGGCGAGCCCAATGTCGATCGTACCGGCCCCCACCATGATTACAACCATGGTGGTGGTGGTCGAGGAACTCTGGACGAGGCTCGTGGCCAAGAAGCCGATGAGCAGGCCAGAGACCGGGTTCGACGCAAAGCTCAGGAGCTGATCCGCGAGCCCTCTTCCGCCAAACATCTCGAAGGTGGTGCCCATCAACTCGATGCTGACAAAAAACAGTAAGAGCAGAAAGAGGAAGTAGATCACGCCGCCGATCACGCGGATCGGGCTGGGCTTGCCTTGAATTGTCAGTGGGGTGGTGTCGGGCACCAGGGGCAAATCCAGTTGGAATCTCACCGATGAGCGAACCAGAAACTATAACCGAACCGATGCTGGGCAAATGCTCGGAAGCCTCACGCGATCGGCGTGGATCCTGAGTCTACAACACTCCCGCTTCAGCCCGCTCCTGCTCGAGGCGGAGTTGCGCTGCCCGAGCACAACCCTGCATGACCTGGAAGTAGCGTTGAACCCAATCCTCACCGAGTTCATACGGGTGGGGACCGTCCCCGCGACCGGCAAGCATCCTGTTCCGGTTGAACGCGTTATCAAACTCCGAGTGATTCGAGAGGAGCACACTCGCGCCGGTGGCGGCGGCCTGTTCGGCAATGTGCTGCTGCGCGTCGATATAACTCTGGAAGTTCTCGATTCCCGGATCCGGTGTGCTGTTCACGAAGTTGAACGCGGTGCCACCCGAATACGCCACATTCACCGGCCTGCCGTCGTCGAAGACAGTGAACGTGTATGACAGCGTGCCGGGCGTGTGCCCCGGGGTCTCCCAGATCGTGAGGGTCGTGTTGCCGAGCGTGAGTTCCATGCCGTCCGTCGCCACGATGTCGCGCGATGGAGCCATGGTGCTGTAGCGGTTCGGGTAGCTCTCGACCAGCTCCCAGTCGGCGCCACCCATGACGACCTGGGCGCCATACCGTTCCTGCAGAATCTGGGCGCCTCCGATGTGGTCCCCATGGGCGTGGGAAATGACGACGTACCGGATGTCCTCGGGATCGAGGCCGAGTCGTTCCAGCCCGCCGATGATCAATTCTTCAGAGTTGTAGGGGAAGACCGTGTCGATGATGATGATGCCTTCACTCGTGGTGAGGGCCCATGACGTGTGAATCTTTCCGCCGACGAAGTAGAGGTTGTCGAAAACCTTCGCGGATTCCGCGTACCAAGCCTCACGGGCAGGCACGTTGGTGGGGTCCCTAACGTAGCGCGGCAGGTTGTCACTCGTGTTTACTCGACCGCTCGCCGGTAGGAGGCAAATCCGGTTGAGCGTGCCGAGGAACTCGAATCCAGCGGCCCTCTTCGCCGATCTCAGAGCAGCCTCGATCTCCGCGTCGAAGTCCCGCAATGCGGGAGCGTTCTGCGCTAGTCCCTTTGCCGGGAGCGATCCTGCCATGATCACCAGCACCGCAAGGAGCCTACCCACGCGCGCGTTCACGATTCTCCTCCTTCACCCTACTCCTATCGTGGGATCGGCTCATAACCGCGAATGGCTTGCTTCCCAGAGTGGTAGCTCTCGGTGATGGCCTGCATGACCAGATTCGGGAAGTCCTGCCGCAGAGTGAAATGGCTGTAGGGCGACATCTGCATCATCATGATGCTCACCATGTCTTCGACGGGATCTATCCAGAAGACGGTGCCGTAGGCCCCGCCCCAACCGAAGGTTCCTGGTGTGACCGCCTGCCTGGACCTATCCGGATCCGTCAACATCGTGAACCCCAGCCCGAATCCGTAAGCGTCGGCACCCTTGATGTAGATGGGGAGGTCGCCCGTGTGATTGGTGATCATGAGATTGACCGTGGTGGGGCTAAGCAGCCGGGAGCCATTGAACTCGCCACCGTTCAGGATCATCTGGGAGAACCTGAAGTAGTCGGCCGCCGTGGACGATAGCCCCGCCGTGCCGCCGAAGTACCGAGTGGGCTGCTCTCGTGTAGCCGGGGCAATCCGCAGCCCGATGGTGTTATCCGGACCCGTCGGGCTGTAGACCGCCGCCACCCGACCCACCTTTGATGCCGGCACATTATAATGTGTGTCAACCATGCCAAGAGGATCGAAGATGCGTTCTTGGAGGAACCGGTCCAGACTCTGGCCCGAAATCCGCTCGACGAGGAGCGCCACATAGTCTGTGGAGCCGCCGTAATTCCACTCGTCTCCAGGATGGAACGCCAAAGGCATCGACGCCCGCCCAACCAGAGTCTCCTCCAGCGTGGATGCGCGGCGCGGCCGTGCCTGCTCCTCCTCCGAGAGGAGGCTTCGAGACGGATCGACGCCAGCGGTATGGGTCAGGACGTGGCGGAACGTGATGGGACGATCCGCCTGGACACGTTGGACGCCGCCGTCCACCTCGAGAACCACTTCCTTGTCGGCAAATTCGGGCATGTACTTGGAAATCGGGTCGTCCAGGAGGAAATAGCCCTCCTCGAACAGCATCATGAGCGCCGTGCTCACGATGGGCTTGGTCATTGACATGATCACGAAGATGTCGTCCGTGGACATGAGGTTGCCACCCTCTATGTATCTATGCCCCTGTGCCTTAAGATGTACGACCTCACCTCTTCTCGCGACGAGCGTGACCACCCCCGCCACCTGGTCGGTGTCGATGTACCGCTGCATGGCGGCGTCCAACCGCTCGAGTCGCTCGGACGACATGCCCACACTCTCCGCATCGGCCATGGGGAGGTTTTGCGCCTCGGCTGTCGACGGAAAGATGAGCACCACCTGGGCCACCACAGTAAGGATCGCCACCATCGTGGTCTGAACCACCTTTTCCCATCCGTGTGATCCGTTTCGATAGGTCGCGCACTCTTGCCGGTCCATTGCCGTGCCTCCTCCGATTGTGACGATCGAGAATCGCGGACAAGATGAACTCGGCCTACGCTCGATGGCAAGCGAGTGCGGCCCTCAGACTGGCGGTGGCGCGCCGCGCCTATAGGTTTTGGGGGAGCGCCTTACCTACCGGAGCTACGATCATGCTTGAGCGTCGATCCCAACTAAGGGCGCCGCACCCTCATTTCGGCAACGTAACTCGCCTTTTGCAGTTGCTCTTGCTCATGCTCCGGCCCGACACACTAGTGGCCGGTGGCCCCAGAGACGATCGCGGCGGCAAGGCCGGCAACACTCTTTCAGACTGATGATGTGCTGGAGCCCTTGGAGGTGACGCCGATGCCTAGGACGACCGCATTCGCCATCGCCCTAGTCCTATTGTTATCGGGGCCTGGTCGAGGCACCGCCCAAGAAGACTACAGGCGGGCTCTCTCCTTCGAATCACCCGGCTTAGTGGGTTGGAGCGGAGGGCCAGCGGAGACTCTGTCCTTGGACAGCGTGTTCGTCCAGGGTGGGCGATACGCGGGGCGAATCAATCGCGACCGGGAGAGCGAACTGGAATTCTCCTCGTTCGGGATGACACTTCCGGTCACGTTTTCAGGCGAGACGCTGGAGCTGAGGGGGTGGCTTCGCACGGATGGAGTCACCGGTTTCGCCGGGCTTTGGCTGCGACAGGATGGGCGAAGTGGGTCTGTGCAATTCGACAACATGCAGAGTCGAAATCTCCGGGGCTCGACCGAGTGGACCGAGTACCGTATTTCTCTGCCGCTTGACGAGCGCGCCCGTACAGTAGTCCTGGGAGCGATCCTGGTGGGCGAGGGAACCGCTTGGGTGGATGACCTCGAATTGCTCGTCGACGGCATTCCCGCCTCGGATGCGCCTCCCTTTGTTGCGGTACTCTCCGCTGTCGACCTGGATGACGAGTTCGACGACGGATCTCGCGTCGAAGCCCGCGACCTCACTCCGACACAGGTGGAGAATCTCACCCTTCTCGGGAGGATCTGGGGATTCGTGAAGTACCACCATCCGCGAATCACGGGCGGTACGGTCAATTGGGACTACGAGCTCTTCCGAATCCTTCCTTCCCTGCTCGATGCACGGGATCGCATGTCGGCCAGGGTCATCCTGGAAGAGTGGCTCGAGGACCTGGGTGATCCGGATAGCTGCGGCCGTTGTGCGGTCCTTCCGGCCGACGCGCACCTGTCGCCCGATATCGATTGGATTGGGGATCGTGGTCTACTCGGCGACGAGGTGAGTGGTCGGCTGGAACTCATCTACAATCGCCGCCCCGCGAATCTCGAACACTACTACGTGAGTCACGAACCGGGCGTCGGTAATCCCCTGTTCTTGAACGAAGCGACCTATCGAGATCAGCCGTTGCCCGATGCCGGGTTTAGGCTTCTGGCACTCTACCGATACTGGAATATCATCGAGTACTGGTTCCCCTACCGCGACGTGATCGGAGAGAACTGGATAGACGTCTTGTTCGACTTCGTGCCACGGGTAATGGCCGCGAGCACCGTCGATGAATATCGCCTCACCTTGACGGAGCTCATTACTCGAATCAACGATACGCACGCGAACCTCCGGGCCGATTCCAACCCACAACCTCCTCGCGGCTCAGCCGAACTGCCCGTCGTCCTTCGGTTCGTTGAGGATGAAGCCGTCGTAACAGGATTCTCACATCCCGTAAGAGGTCCGGCCACCGGGCTTCGCATCGGCGACGTGATCGGAGCGATCGACGGCCGCTCGGTCGATTCTCTCGTGACCGCCTGGCGACCCTTCTATCCAGCCTCCAACCAAGCGGCGCGGCTGCGAAACATCGCTCTCAATCTGACAAGGGGGGAGCCCGGCGAGATCGAGATCACGGGGACTCGTCTCGACGGTCCATTTTCCCTTTCTGCCGAGAGAGTATCTAGTGTCGAGGTCGATCTCCGGGCGGGCCTCACCCATGATCTACCGGGCGAGACCTTCCAGTTGCTTTCGGATGAGGTGGCCTATCTAAAGCTCTCATCCGTAGTCGCGGCGGACGTCGCTAATTACGTCAACGCCGCCGCTGATGCGGACGTTCTGGTCGTCGACATCCGAAACTACCCGAGCGCGTTCATGGTGTTCGCTCTCGGGGGACGCCTGGTCACGGAACCCACGGAGTTCGCTCGCTTCACGATAGGCGATGCCTCGAATCCGGGCGCTTTCTCGTGGACATTTCCGTTGACGCTCGCACCTCTGCAGCCGAATTTCTCCGGTGCCGTGGTTATTCTCGTAGACGAGACCTCGCTGAGTCAAGCGGAGTACACGACGATGGCGTTGCGGGCCGCACCGAACGCGATCGTGGTCGGGAGCACAACGGCCGGAGCCGATGGGAACGTCTCGGGTATTCCACTTCCCGGTGGAATCACAACCTTGATCAGCGGAATCGGTGTTTTCTACCCAGACGGGACGCCGACCCAACGCATCGGTATCGTCCCTGACCTAGAGGTGAGCCCTACCATCGCCGGCATCAGAGAGGGGCGTGACGAGGTCCTAGAGGCAGGAGTCAGCTACGTGTTGGGCCGAGAGTTTCGGCTGCCAGATCGGTAAGCGGCTCTTACCGAACCCGGACGCCGGTCTTACGTGACCAACATTGCAACCGTCACCGCGCTGACATTAGCCTTAGATTTCTGGATGTTTCCGGCGATTCTTCAAACCATCCCGAGGTGATCTCGGTGCCCTCCTTACTCGACGAGCCCTTTCGCCTCTTGCTTGAGCGAACTGGGAGTTAGCGGAGTGATACCTTATAATACCAGCGTGTTGCAAAGGTCAGCCGTGTTGGACCAGGGTGTTGGGTCGCAGGTGATGGTAC
>PCCM01000125.1 GCA_002731735.1 Gemmatimonadota bacterium
AGCAGCATCTCCCGCTGCCGCTCGCCAAGTTCCTCCTGCACCCTGGCCTGGATTTCCTCCTGGGCGTCGAGCCGTGCCAACTCGCGCTCTACGGCGACGAGGGCCTCACGCATTCGTTGCTCGTCGTCGAGCATCTCCAGCAGCGCTTGCTTGTCTTCGGTTTCGAGTTCCAGATAGAAGGACACGAGATCGGCGAACGCTCCCGGCTCATCCACATCTCGGATCAGGTGATTGAGAGCGTCGGCCGGAACCCCCCTTCTGGTGCCCAACTCGGCGGCGCGATCCCTCAATTCATCATTGAGCGCCTGAAAAACCGGATCTTCGGGATTCTGGCTCACTTGGCGCTCCATCTCGAGGAGAACCGCGCGGAGCATCCCTTCACCCTCGGCTTCGTAGGAAACGGCCTGTGCCCGCTCCTCGCCCTGTACCAGAAGCTGCACTCCACCCCGGGCCCTGTGGGTCTGGATGATCCGTACAACCGTCCCGACCCTATAGAGCACATCAGGTGCCGGGTCGTCGACGTTCTCCTTCTGAGCCACGGCGAAGAGCCGCCGGTCTCCGTCTAGTGCCTCCTGCACGGCTTCCACCGTACCCGGCCGTCCAGCCGAAATCGGCACCGCGACGCCGGGATAGACAACCGTATCCCTCAGTGGCAAAACCGGAAGTGTATATCGTTCACTCATGAGTCCTCACTCAGTCGATCCCGCCTTGGTTCAGGATCGCGGCGTTGCTGGTATCGAAACGCCTGCCCCCCGGCACCCGTTCTAGGCGGTGCGAAAGTGGGAGCGGCTCTGTAATTGATCTCAGTTGCATAAATCCTGCCAGGCCCATCATGGGAAACCATGCCGAAATTGCAGTCCCCTGTCACAATGTCGGACTTTATTGGCATGATGTCAGCGCTTACGTTCTCAGACTTCGTGAGCATAGGTTTCCTCATACGGTCTAGTCATGCTCGAAGGCGTCACCTGGTTTAGGCAATCCTCCGTCCGGATTCGGCGAGGCGGAGTCGAAATCCATATAGATCCCTGGGGAATACCTGAAGAGGGCAAGGCAGATTACATCCTCCTGACACATCCCCACTACGACAATTTTTCCGAAGACGACATCGCGAGGGTTCGGGGTCCGCACACCACGTTGGTGGCGCCAGCTTCAATGAGGAAGCAGCTCGAGGACGTGGACCATCTCATGAAGCCGGGCGACATGGTACACCTCGACGGCATCGAAATCCTCGGGGTCCCGGCCTACAACGAGGGCAAGAAATTCCATCCTCCGGAGAATGAATGGTTGGGGTACGTGTTCACGGTGGACGGCGTCACCTACTACCACTCGGGCGACACCGACTTCCTCGAAGCGATGAACCAGATCAGGTGTGACGTCGCGTTCCTGCCATGCCACGGTCACTATACGATGGGGCCAGAGGACACCGTCCGCGCCGCCGCCGCGTGCCACGCGCGGGTCGTCGTCCCGGTCCATTGGGGTGCCCACAAGGCCCGCGCAAACGCGGAGCGCGTGAAGGAACTGGCCAAGAAGCAATCGTCCGAGGGCGAGGTCTTCATCCTCGAACAGGGCATGCCGAGCTGATAGGAAGGCTACCAAGAAGCCTCCCCAGCGCAGGGTTCTACATCCGCCGGTAGGCCGGTCCGCTCCCCCCTTCCCGGGCAGTCCACCGAGGCCCGAGAACGTCGGTCGCCTTGCAGTCGATGCAATTCGGTGCGTTGACGCGCAACTCGTCGCCGTCCTGCTCGTACACGCCGGCAGGGCACATATGCGTGTACAGCTCGGCCGCCTCGGGGCTCACATTCTCGCGTACGACCAAATGACTGGGCCCGTCGTCGCGGGTCTGGTTCCCCGCCTTGTACACCGCGTCCACCTTGCTGAACGTGAGCTTGCCGTCGGGTCTTGACCCCGGCCCGCCTCCAGCGAGCATTCTCTCTTCGTCGGCGTCTTTGGGAACGGAGATCTTCCCACCGGGGATCACGCCCCCGGATATGGTCATGAGGCCGGCCCGGATCGCCCCTCCCAGGAAACCGTTCTTGAACGCCAGGCGGACGTTCCGGGTACGCCGTAAGTCTTTCATGATGTAGCTCGAATCAACGGACTCGGTATAGGAGCGCAGGCCGGCCTCCGACACGTCCCCCGCCTTGAGCGCGCGGAAGATCGCCCTCGCGGCCAGGATCCCCGAGTGCATGGCATAGTGGATCCCCTTGAGTGACGGCACATCCACGTACCCGGCCGCATCCCCCACTACGCACACTCCTGATCCGTGTCGGCGTTCGGGTACCGAGTAGTATCCCCCCTCGGGAATCGTCTTCGCCCCCCACTCCACCATCTCGCCACCCTCCAGATAGGGCCGGAAGAGGGGGTGGAGCTTCATGCACTGCAGCACGTTGTGTACGTCGAAACGGGCGTCCCGATAGTCGAGTCCGACAACGAGGCCTAGTGCCACCAGATTCTCATCGAGCGGATACATGAAACTCCCGCCGAAGGCGTCCCCCGGAAGCGGCCACCCCATCGTGTGAATCACCCGGTCCAACGGTACCTTGGTTTCCCACAACTCCTTCACCCCGAGCGCGAAGATCTGCGGGTTGTCGGAGCCGATCCCCCGCCACTCCAGGAACGCTTGTGTGAGTGGCCCGCGAGTACCCTCGGAGAGGACGGTAACCTGGGCAGTCAGATCCATGGCCGGCATGTGGTCCGCGCCCGGCTGGCCTTCGCGGTCGAGACCAGAGGGGGTGGTGCGCACACCGACGACACGGTCGGCTTCGACCAGCAATCCATCCACCGGAAAGCCAGGAAACACGTTGACGCCGAGTCCCTCGGCCTTCTCTCCCAACCAGCGCACGATCTCGCAGATCGAGGCCAAGTGGTTACCGTGGTTCCTCATGGTGGGGGGCGTGGGGATCCGGATCGCCTTGTTCTCCGTAAGGAAGTAGACCGTCTCCTTGCCGACCCGGCCCCGGAGCGGAAGATCACCGATGTCGAGTTCCGGAAAGAGCTCGTGTAAAGCGACTGGGTTCACCACCGCTCCAGAGAGGGAGTGTTCGCCGAGTTCGCCAGCCTTTTCCAGGACCCCGATCTCGACTTCGCCCAGCCCACCGTTGCTCTCGTTATCGCTCTGCACGAGCTGGGCCAACGTAATGGCCCCCGCGAGACCAGCGGGCCCACCCCCCACGAACACCACGTCCATCGGCACCGCCTCCGGGTCCGGCGTGTCGCGCAGAATCAGCCGGTCGGTAGGGAGCGGCGACTGAAATTGAGCCGGTCGGATGTGTCCCGCCGGTTGGACTTTCTCGGACATCGTCGCTCCTCTGTACTTCTTTAGCAGCCTTCTAGATGGTGATCACCGACCCTCAACGTCAGGTCCTAACCTGCTCCGCATTCCGATGGCTGGGAAGGTCGCGGATTGGCGCAACGATTCCAACTTCGACACCATACAGGAGTCACTAAGCCTCAATTCGATCTCGCCCACCCACGGATGAAACGTTTCCATGACCTCTGACCGGCCCCGCACCGTCGGTGAACTCAAGTCCTCAGGATATGAGCCTCGCACCGTAAAGGATGAACTGCGGCAAAACCTGATCACCAAGCTCAAGGCCGGTGAGGACATCTTCCCCGGCATCATCGGATTCGATGATACTGTCGTCCCCATGATCGTGAACGGGATTCTCGCTCATCACGATTTCATCTTGTTGGGCCTGCGTGGTCAGGCAAAGAGCCGGATTCTCAGACAACTGGTGGATCTCCTCGACCCCGAGATCCCGATCCTGGAGGGGAGCGAGATCAATGACGATCCTCTCAAGCCCATTTCGAAGTACGCGCGGGTGGTGCTCGAGGAGCAGGGTGACGACGCGTCGGTCGCCTGGGTGAGCCGAGACAATCGTTTCGTTGAAAAACTGGCGACGCCTGACGTCACCATGGCCGACATCATCGGGGACGTGGACCCTATCAAGGCCGCACGTGGAGGACACATCCTGGCGGACGAGCTGACCATCCACCACGGACTTCTCCCTCGGGCCAACCGAGGCATCTTCGCGATGAACGAGCTGCCCGATCTTGCGGGGAAGATTCAGGTCGGTCTCTTCAACATCCTCCAGGAGGGCGACGTTCAGGTGAAGGGGTATCCCATCCGTCTGCCCCTGGACGTCTTTCTCGTGTTCACGGCTAATCCCGAGGACTACACGGCGCGCGGAAAGATCATCACTCCGCTCAAGGACAGGATCGGAGCCGAAATCCAGACGCACTATCCCGCCGAGATATCGATCGGGATGGACATCACCCGGCAGGAGGCCTGGCTCGACCGGGGCGGCGTTCCGGCCGAGGTCCCTGACTTCATCGCCGAGATCGTCGAACGGATCGCCTTTCTCGGCCGAGAGGACAAACGAATCGATCAGCGCTCGGGAGTGAGCCAGCGCATGCCGATCACCGTACTCGAGAGCGTCGTCTCGTCGGCGGAACGCAGGGCGCTCTTGCTCGAGGAAGACCGCGCCGTCCCGCGCGTGTCCGACATCTACGGTGCCCTCCCAGCCATCACCGGCAAGATGGAACTCGAGTACGAGGGAGAATTACACGGCTCTGATCGGATCGCACGGGAATTGATCAGTGCGGCCGCCAGCGGTGTCTACCAGGACAGAGCGGGCGGCTCGGATGTCGAGGAGATCATCGAGTACTTCGAGCAGGGGGGCGCGCTCCAAGTGGGATCCGACAGTGCTGATGAGACCTGTGTTCAGGGGTTCGAGATCGTGCCTGGGCTCTTGGAGTTGGTTCAGGCGGTAGGCCTCGCCCCCAAGTCGTGTTCAGATGGCGTGCGGGCGGGAGCATGTGAGCTCGTTCTGGAGGCGCTGGCCGCTGAGCGGAAGATCAGCCGCTCCGTCACCGGCAGTTATGCGAAGGCCCGTCATGAGACTCCTCCGGGCCAAGGTTACAAGGGGTTCGACCCGTTCGGAGGTGTCAGCCCGTAGAGGTGTCCTCAACAGCCTTCGAGGGCAGCCCAGGCCAGATCGAGGATCCTCCTCTGGGCGACCGGGAGCGGGAGGTCTTCCACCTGGTCCGGCAGAACCCATTTGTGCTCGGAATCGGGATTGCTCCCTTCACATCGCGCGCCAACCACCAACATCGGACGGTACACCGCCTTGAGGTGCGTGAACGTATGGCGGACCTCGGGAAGGGGGCTGAAGCGAACTCTACGAGCGGGTAGCTGGACACCCAGGTCCTCCAGTCGAGCGCTGCAACGCCCGTGGAGCGAGTCGCCCACACGAAGCTCACCGCCCCAAGGGTTGCGCTCCTCCGCCTCCATCTCGACTGCCGGAAACTCCCAAAGCCCACCCAGGAGACCGTCGGGCGGACGACGGACCATGAGCAGCTCTCCGACCGGGTTGAGTGTCACCAGCACCGCGTAACTGGCTTCACGCACGCGCGGCCGGCGCTTCGGGGCAGGCCTCAGCTCCTGCGTACCCTCCGTTTCGGCCCGGCACTGTTTGGTCAAAGGACAAACCGAGCACCGAGGGGATCGGGCGGTACATACCGTCGCCCCCAGTTCCATGAGCGCCTGGTTCCAGTCTCCCGGCCGGTCGGGATCGACGAGCTCGCCGGCTCGTGTCCGAAGGCTGGCGTCCGTGGGGTCCGCCAAGTCGAAGAGTCGGGACAGGACACGCCGCACGTTCCCATCCACGGCGGGCACCACTTCGCCATAAGCGATGCTCGCGATCGCCCCAGCGCTGTACTCGCCGATCCCGGGGAGCGTCTTGAGACTCCGAGAGTCCTGCGGAAGCACCCCACCGAGCCGCTCCCTCACGATGAGGGCCGAGCGCCGCAGATTCCGGGCCCGCGAATAGTAACCGAGCCCCTCCCATGCCTTCAATACGGCCTGCTCATGCCCCTCGGCAAGCGCGTCGACCGTGGGAAAACGCTCCATCCAGCGGTTGTAGTACGGAATCGCGGTCTCCACGCGTGTCTGCTGGAGCATGATCTCGGAAACCCACACACGGTAGGGTTCCCGACTTTGTCGCCAAGGGAGGTCACGGCGATGGGCGTCGTAGTGCTCCAGAAGGAGCCTTCTGAGTCGGTTCGGGTCTGGGATCGCCATCATCTCGCGGCAAGGTAAATCACGCGCCCGTTGTCGGCCACGGTCCAACGACGGGCGGCTACGCGGTCCCGAGTGCCGTGAGAACGGATGTCGGCGTACGTATATTTCAAACAGGAATATACGTATGACTGTGTGACCAAGTGGCCGCCTCGCTCAGCCTCGGTTAAGCTTGATGAGGAGATGTAGGGTCCACTGGGTCCACCCACCGACCGGTTCCACTATGCGATTCGCAACTTACACCAAGTACAAAGGCGGCTGGCTCGATGCCATGAACCTCGAGGCCCTCATGGAATCCCTCTCGGGGTTTTTCATGAATGGCGGCTTCGCGGGGGGACCCAACTACCACCCCTTCTGGGGATGGTCGGGACTCGAAGACACGAGTTCGGTGGACGCTCTGAAGAACGCCCTCTTGAAGGCTCTGATCGAGAGCGGTCAGCTCACACAGGAAATGGTCGAAGAGTTGCGTGGCGAAGGACAGGGGGACGAGGCCGTTCAGCAGCAGATCGCCGACCTCTTGGACGAGCTGATCCAACGTATGGTCGAGGAAGGTTACCTGACGCTCAAGGAGGGGGCACCGACCATGCCGGGTGCCGTCCAGGACGTCACCGGAGTGGGCGAGATCGACGAGGCCAAGGATGCGGCCCAGCACGTGCAATTCAACCTGACCCAGAAGGGCACCGACTTCCTTGGGTACGGAGCACTCAAGAGCCTTCTCTCGGCGATCGGAACCTCGAGTCTCGGCTCCCACGAAACGCCCCACCTCGCGACCGGTGTCGAGTCCGACGCTACGAGCAAACCTTACGAGTTCGGGGACACCCTGAATCTCGACGTGCCCGCTACGCTCAAGAGTGCCATCGGACGGGAGGGACTCGGTGTACCGCTGAAGATCGACTATGAAGATCTCATGGTGCACCAGACCGAGTACCGGTCCTCATGCGCCACGGTGTTGATGCTCGACATCTCACATTCCATGATCCTCTACGGCGAGGATCGCTTCACTCCGGCCAAGCGCGTGGCGCTGGCTCTCTCCCATCTCATCCGCACGCGGTTCCCCGGCGACTCCCTCCACGTTGTCACGTTCGGAGACCAAGCAGACGAGATCCCCCTGAGCCAGTTGGCGAAAGCTCAGGTGGGACCCTTCCACACGAATACTGCGGAGGGACTGCTTCTGGCGCGAAACATTCTGAGAGCGCAGAAGAAGGACATGCGTCAGATCATCATGATCACCGACGGGAAACCGTCTGCGATCACCATGCCGGACGGGCTAATCTACAAGAACTCCGGGGGGATGGACCAGCACATCCTGCAGCAGACGTTCCGAGAGGTGTCCGCGTGCCGGCGCGCCGGGATCCTAATCAATACGTTCATGCTGGCGCAGGATCCGTATCTGGTGCAGTTCGTCCAGAAAGTTTCGGAGATCGCCAGGGGTAAGGCCTACTTCACGTCGCCGCAGACGCTCGGTCAGTACATCATGATGGACTTCATGCGCCGTAAGCGGCGGAGGGTCTCCTAGAGTACCTCCCAGGACCCACGGGTGTGAAGAAGGCGTGAGCCGCCAACCTAGTGTGGTGTTCCAGTAGTTCACGAGCGTAGGGGTGCGACCTCTCTTGCCAGACCATAGCCCAGCAGCGCATCGTGGGAGAGCCCATGAACTACGAAAATCAAGAGTTGGGAGTTGGGTCCGGATGACCGGCTCCAAAGAAGATCTCTCGCGGAGGTCCTTCTTGGCGGGGGTTACTGGCGCGGCAGCTTTAGGCCTCCCGCAACGAGCGCCCGGCGGCCAAGTCGTCCCGACCCTCTCCCTCCCCCCCTTCCTCGCCAGACCGACCACCGAATCGATTCTGGTGAGCGTTCGAA
>PCCM01000126.1 GCA_002731735.1 Gemmatimonadota bacterium
CATTTGCAAAGCACCGACCCTGAGATTTTCGAGGCGATCCGCAGCGAAGCGGCACGCCAAGCTTCGCAGCTCGAGCTCATCGCGAGTGAGAATTTCGTTTCCCGGGCCGTACTCGAGGCCATGGGGTCCGTCCTGACCAACAAATACGCCGAGGGGCTTCCCCGAAAGCGTTACTACGGCGGATGCGAGTTCGTCGACGATGCGGAGGAACTAGCTCGCGACCGGGCCATGCAGCTCTTCTCGGCGGACCATGCCAACGTTCAGCCGCATTCCGGCGCTCAGGCCAACATGGCCGCCTACTTTGCGTTGCTTGAGCCCGGTGACACGATCATGGGGATGGACTTGAGTCACGGTGGCCATCTGACCCACGGGTCTTCGGTGAATTTCAGTGGGCAACTTTACAATGCCTTGTCGTACGGAGTTCGGGATTCGGACGCCCGCATCGACTACGACCTCCTTCGCGAGACGGCGTTGGAGGCGCGACCGAAGATGATCGTATCCGGCGCGAGTGCTTATCCTCGGGTTATCGATTTCGAGAGATTCGGCGACATTGCCCGCGAGGTGGAGGCTTACCACTTGGTCGATATGGCGCACATCGCGGGCCTCGTTGCCGCGGGGCTCCACCCCAGCCCGATCCCGCACGCCGACATCGTTACGACCACTACACATAAGACACTCCGGGGCCCGAGGGGGGGGATGATCTTGTGCAAGGAAGAGCACGCGAAAGCAGTGGACAAGGCCGTCTTCCCGGGGCTGCAAGGGGGGCCGTTGATGCACATCATCGCGGCCAAGGCGGTCTCGTTCAAAGAAGCTCTCGAACCTGACTTCAAGAGTTACCAGCTCCAGATCCTTGCCAACGCAGCGGCCCTCGCGGGACGGCTCGTCGACAACGGGTTCTCGCTGGTCAGCGATGGTACGGACAACCACCTCCTTCTGGTGGATCTACGTGAGAGCCACCCGGAGCTCACAGGGAAGGAGGCCGAGCATGCGCTCGAACGCGCCGGTATGACGGTCAACAAGAACACCGTCCCGAGGGAAACCCGCTCGCCCTTCGTTACCTCGGGGCTCCGCATTGGCACGCCCGCTGCGACCACCAGGGGTCTTCAGGAGCCGGAGATGCACCAGATCGCGGACTGGATTGCATCGGTGCTGGTCGATGCCTCGGATGAGGTGGTGATTGCGAAGACGCGAGCCGAAGTCGAGACGTTGTGCGCGTCGTTTCCACTCTATGCAGAGTTGGCTGCACGTGCATAGAAGGCCAGCTAGCCTGGCGCGAGGGTCGAGAGCCGGTAAGATTGCCGTATGACTGAACTTCAGTTTGCCGAAGACGTCTTGGATCAGCTCCAGGAAAAGCACCCGCGGTTTCACGGGAAGGCGTACCTCTTTTTGCTTTCGGCTCTGCAAGAGGTCATGCAGGGGCTGGAGGAGCCACGGCACATCACCGGGCGGGAGTTGGCAGACGGCGTGCGCCGCCTCGCGGTGGGCCGCTTTGGACCCTTGTCCAGGACGGTGCTTCAGCATTGGGGAATCCACTCGACGGAGGACTTGGGCGACATCGTTTTCGCTCTGGTGGATTGCGGTGTGCTTATCCGACAGGACGGGGATTCCCGAGAAGACTTTCGGGACGTCTTTGATTTCGAAGAAGCGTTCGAGCAAGATTATCCATGGAGTCCGGGGATCTGAAGTTTTTGGAGTCGAGAAATCGTCACGAGGCGGGGAGGGGCTAACATGGACGAATCCGGATTTCCTCGATGTCAGAAGTGCGAGACGGGGCTCCTGCTTCCTCTGTCTGACTACGGCCGCGATGGCGCCGCCATCCGCTATAAGGCCTGGGTGTGCTCCAACCCCGAGTGTGGGTTCAACATCCGGATCGACAATGGGGAAATTTCGCTCGGTCGAAGTATCGGCGAGAGCTACAAGTAGGCTACCTCCTCCTATGCTGGATTCCTGAGGGGGACCCCGGCATGAGTTCGACGCCGCTCCGGCCCTTTGCACGTTCGCGAGTCTGGGCACCCACGGCCAAAGAGGCCGCCGCCTTTGACCGGGAGGCCATCGAGCGCCAGGGGGTCCCCCAGGCCGCCCTCATGGAGTGTGCTGGGCGCTCCGCCGCCGAGATCCTCGACCGGCTCTTCCCGCGGGGAGAGGTCCTCGCACTCATCGGTGCTGGCAACAACGGTGGGGATGGCCTCGTGATGCTCCGAACCCTTCATGCGTGGGGCCGCCCGGTCAGGGCTGTTCTCGTTGCCGACAGGGACCCTCGAGCGGATCTATTGCATGGCTGGCAGATTCCGTTCGAGGCGGACGATGGGCTCGGACACGATTTGGGACCGTTGGACACGGCGTTGCGGGCCGCATCCGTCATCGTGGACGGTGTTCTCGGCACCGGCCTCAGTGGGCCGCCCCGAGACCGCCAGGCCCAAGCCATCCGGGCGATCAACCGGTCCGGGCGGCCCGTGCTCGCGTTGGATACACCGTCGGGAGTGAACGGCGATACGGGCCAGATTGCTGGAGAGGCGGTCGACGCCGAGGTCACCGTCGCGCTTGGATGGCCCAAACTAGGGACGCTGCTCCAACCTGGACGGTCGAAGGTCGGACGTTTGATCGCGGTGGAGATCGGCTTTCCCCCCGTGCCAGACCAGGTCTTCGCCGCCGCCGCCACCACGCCGGCGTGGGCGGCTGATAACTGGCCGAGGCGTGAACCCGACGCGCACAAGAATAGTGTGGGGACGCTTCTCCTGGTGGGGGGCTGTCCCGGGATGGCGGGAGCTGTTGTGATGGCCGCCCGAGCCGCCCTTCGGGCTGGGGTGGGTCTGCTTAGAGTCGTTTCTTCGTCCGAAAACCGTTCCATCATTCAAGAGTCCGTTCCGGAGGCGATCTTCGTCCCCTCCGAGGACGTAGGCGCGGTGCGGGACGCTGCTGCCGCGTCGCAGGCCGTGGGCACGGGTCCAGGGCTTGGCGACGGGGCTGATGCAGGAGCACTCCTGGCGGCTGTGCTCGAGGCGTCCGAGGGCCTTCCAACGGTCCTCGACGCCGACGCACTCAACCTTGCGTCGTCGGGAGCAGGTCCCGGTGTGGGGAAGTGGGCTGCCAATCGGCCTGTGCTCGTGACGCCCCATCTTGGAGAGATGGTGCGCCTGGCCGAAGTGACGCGAGAGGGGATTGAGGAGGACCGGATAGGCGCTGCCCGGGACCTTGCCAAGACGACGGGAGCGGTCGTCCTGCTCAAGGGCCTTCCCTCGATCGTGGTCCCCCCGGAGGGCACATGTCTTGTGGATACGATGGCCTCCTCCGACTTGGCCTCGGGGGGTATGGGGGACGTGCTCGCGGGTGTGGCCGCTTCCCTCTTGGCCCAGGGAGTGGGTCCGGATCAGGCGGGCGCGCTCGCTCTTTACGGGACGGGTCGCGCGGCATCACGCGCTGCGTTGGGTCCGAGTTTGACCCCGTCGGACGTGATCGAGCAGCTTCCTGTGGTCTGGACCGAAGCAGGTCCGGGGATAAGCGATCTCGACCACCCGTTCGTGATCTTCGATCAGGACCCGGCGAGATGACTGTTGTCGGGGAATTCGATCTGATACGGGACCTCTTGGCGAAGGTGAACCAGCCGGATGGCACCGGCAACGATGGGCAGGAAGGTGTGTGGCTGGGCGCGGGCGACGACGCAGCGGTCCTCGATACAGGGCGGTTGGTGATGAGCACTGATCTCACCGTCGAGGACGTACATTTTCGTAGGAGCTGGGTGACGTTCGCGGAAACCGGCGCACGCGCGGTCACGGCGGCTGCGAGCGATCTAGCCGCCATGGCGGCCACACCCGTTGCGGTGTTGATCTCTGTGGCCATCGCCCCTCTGGAGGCTCGAGCAGTTCTGTCCGAACTCGGCGACGGGATCAAAGCGGCGTTAAGGGAGCTCGGTGCACCTTTGGTGGGTGGCGACCTGTCTGCGTCTCCAGGGCCGGTCTTCATCGACGTCACGGTAGTAGGAGCGGCCGAAGAGCCGGTTACACGAAGCGGTGCACACCCCGGAGACGAGCTCTGGGTCACGGGAGTGCTCGGGGGAAGTGCCGGCGCGGTGCGTGCTTGGTGGGAGGGTGCTGAGCCAAGCCCGGACCTTCGTGCGTCCTTCGTTCAGCCCAAGGCACGCATCGAAGAGGCACGGTGGTTGGCCGACCAGGTTGACGTATCGGCCATGATCGATCTTTCGGACGGCTTGGCGGGTGATGCCCGCGACCTGGCCGCCGCATCTGGTGTGCGCATCGTACTCGACCCACGACTGGTTCCGGTCCACCCAGATCTCGACGGGGAGGATGCATGGTCCCTGGCGATGTCGGGAGGGGAGGACTACGAGCTCTGTTTCGTCTCACCGCCCGATGTGACGGGGCGCCGGTCCGTCGAGTTTCAGGAACGATTCGGGATCGAACTGACACGCGTGGGCCATGTGGAGGACGGCACGGGCGTCGAAGTCCTTGGTGAGGGCGATGGACTGGACGGTGTCAGTGGGGGGTTTGATCACTTCTCCTCGGACAGGTCGTGCTGAGGTCGGCTTGGATTTTCGGGGTTGGGGGCCTCTTCACACTCTGGTATGCGTGGAAGGTCCTGCTCCTCTCCATCTCCAGGAAGCCGGAGGCGCTTTGCCGGTCGTGTGATTCTGCGGCACGCCGATGGTCTCGGGCCGTACTCAAGTTGGCGGGCGTCTCCGTTCAGATTGAGGGTGTGGAGAATCTGCCGGTCGACGGGGCCTTCATCATCATCGCCAATCATGAGTCCTGGTTCGACGTGTGGGCGCTCGCCGGTTTTCTGCCCATCGATGCGCGCTTCGCCGCCAAGAAGGAGCTCGAGCGAATTCCGATCTTCGGGCGCGCGTGGCGGGCGTGTGGCCACATTTCCATCGACCGTTCGGACCACGCTTCGGCAATCGAGTCCATGACCCAAGCGGGTCTACAGATCAAGGAGCAGAGCCTCAACATGGTCTTCTTCGCGGAAGGGACCCGATGTCTGGACGGGACGCTGCAGCCCTTCAAGAAGGGCCCGTTCGTGATAGCGATCGAGGGAGGTGTCTCCATGGTTCCGGTCGGGATGGTGGGGGCCCGGGCGATCATGCCCAAGGGATCCTTCCGGATGCGCAGGGGAAACATCGACGTTCGTGTCGGTGAGCCCATTTCAGTGGCGGGCATGGAGCATGCTGATCGAGACCGCCTCCGTGATACCGTCTGGGACGCCGTCGCCCGACTACGGGGTGGTGAAGGACGGACCTCCTGCCTACCGGGAGAACCGCCATTGGACGATGTTCCGGAGCCATCGAAATCGAATCCATCATGAGCTAGGGGAAGCGAGTAAGGCGTGTCGGCGATCATAGATGTGAAGGGGCGGGAGATTCTGGACTCACGCGGAAACCCGACCGTGGAGGCGGAAGTATTATTGGAGACGGGTGTCAGGGGCCGGGCCGCGGTACCGAGCGGAGCCTCGACGGGGGAGCATGAGGCGGTCGAGCGCCGGGATGGTGACACCGGGCGGTATCTGGGAAAAGGTGTGTTGGGTGCGGTGGAGTCGATCAACAGCGAGATCAGCGAGGCAGTTCGGGGTTTCGAGGCGCGAGAGCAGCTCGACCTCGACCGCACCATGATCGAACTCGACGGAACTCCGAACAAGGAACGACTCGGAGCGAACGCAATCCTGGCCGTCTCTCTCGCGACGGCCCGCGCGGCCGCGCAGGAGAACCAGTTACCCCTATACCGGTACCTCGGCACCGACCAGTCGAACGTTGTTCCCGTCCCGATGATGAACATCCTCAACGGTGGTGCTCACGCGCCGAACAACGTCGATATCCAGGAGTTCATGGTCATGCCCGTGGGCTTCGACACGTTTTCCGAGGGCCTACGTTGCGGCGTAGAGGTCTTCCACCACCTGAAGAAGGTTTTGTCCGAGAAGGGGCTCAACACGGCGGTTGGGGACGAGGGTGGATTCGCTCCCGATCTTTCGAGCAACGAGGAGGCCGTCGAAGTCGTTCTCACGGCCATTGAACGGGCCGGGTTCCACGCGGGAGACGATGTGCTGTTGGCCATCGACGCCGCGGCGAGCGAGTGGATGGAGGGAGACGAGTACGTCTTTCGGTGGTCGTCGGGCGAACGGCGAGACGCGGCCGGCATGGTCGAGTTCTGGACCGACTGGGTCGACCGGTATCCCATCCGGTCTTTGGAAGATCCACTCGGAGAGAACGATTGGGAGGGTTGGGAGCGGCTCACAGACGCCCTGGGCGGGAGCACGCAGATAGTGGGTGACGACATCTTCGTGACCAATGTGACCAAGCTCGAGCGTGGCGTGCGCAACGGCGTGGCCAACGCGATCCTCATAAAGATCAATCAGATTGGAACGCTCACCGAAACATTCGAAGCCATCCGGCTGGCTGACGACTCGGGATACAGGTCGGTCATCTCGCACCGGTCTGGAGAGACGGAAGACACCGCAATCGCGGATTTGGCGGTGGCGACTGGTGCCGGACAAATCAAGACCGGTAGCGCCAGTCGGACCGATCGGGTCGCGAAATACAATCAACTGCTCCGAATCGAAGAGGCCCTCGGAGAGTCGGCCACCTATCCAGGAAGGAACCTGTGGGCTCGATGAAAAAGGCCCCCCGTTCAGCGGCCGGGGGAGCGTTCTTGAAGCGGCTCATCCTCCCAGCGTTGGTCGGATTGTCCGTCTACTTCGCATTGTTCGGTGGGGAATACTCTGTCTTCGAGGTCAGACGCGTTCGAGTCGAAAACCTCGAACTGGAGCAGAGGCTGGTCGAATCGGAGCGGGCCAACGACTCTCTGCGTACTTGGGCCGAGGCTTTGGAGACGGACTCAGCGACAATCGAGCGGTTGGCGCGAGAACAGCACGGGATGATTCGGGAAGGGGAGGTCCTCTACCGTATCGCCCCTCCACCCATCGACGCCGTAACCGACGCCGAAGCGGACTCGGTACAGGATCCGGAGCGTCCCTGAGACTACCTACCTGCCGGGCTGACGCGCCCGATCACGCCCCCTAGGGTGTTTCTTCCCCCTCGTCTCCCTCCGGAGCCCCCTGAGTGGCGGATACGCCTTGCTCGTCCGACGAGGATGCGCCGCTCCCAACCGCCAGAATGGCCCTTGCCGCGTCAGCGAGCATCTCAGCGTCGCCGCTGGCCGGTAGCGCCCGGTTGGCACCGGCGGGTAACGTACTAGCCGCCGATTCCGCTTCGAGTGTTTTCGACGCATCACCGGGAGACCCGCCAGCTACGCCTAACGCCTTCATCCGCTCACCGGCGTCCAGGATCGGCTTGAACAGGTCCATGGGGACCGGAAACACGGTGGTCGAATTGTTCTCAGCGGCGATCTCCACCACCGTTTGGAGAAATCGCAACTGAATGGCAACGGGGTGGTCCTGGATCAACTTGGCCGCCTCGGCCAGCTTTATGGCTGCCTCCGCCTCTCCCGCGGCGGCGATGACTTTACCCCGCCGTTCCCGTTCCGCCTCGGCCTGCTTGGCCATCGCTCGCTTCATCTCCTGGGGTAGACCGATGTCCTTGACTTCCACAGCTGTGACCTCGATCCCCCAAGCGTCGGTCCCTTGGTCGATGATATCGCGGACCACTCGGTTGACCTGATCACGTTCGACCAGAATCTCGTCCAACTCAGATTGCCCGATCACGCTGCGCAACGTGGTTTGCGCGAGCTGGCTCGTCGCGAAGTAGTAGTCTTCGATTTCTACGACCGCCTTGGAGGGGTCGGTGACGCGGAAGTACACGACGGCGTTGACCGTCACGCTGACGTTGTCCTTCGTGATGGTATCCTGCGGGGGAATGTCGAGCGCGACGATCCTGAGATCCATCTTCCTCATGCGCTCGATCCCGAACGGGACCAAGAACACGAGCCCCGGTCCTTTCGCGCTTGTAAGGCGGCCGAGCCTGAAGATCACACCACGCTGATACTCGTACAGGATGCGTAGGCTCGAAAGCAGCGCCACGCCTCCGACGCTGGCGGCGGCGATCCACAGGGCAAAGAAGTCCATGATGTACGACCTCCGAAATCAGGGCGAATGGTGGTTGGCGCACGATCGTGGTGCCCTTGCTGCCTACCCCCGAAAGCGGAGGATGGCTCCATTGACACCCCCCGAAACTCTCTTGAGGTTTAGGAGCTTGGACAGCATGGCGGAGTAGCTCAGGTGGTTAGAGCAGCGGAATCATAATCCGCGTGTCGGGGGTTCGAGTCCCTCCTCCGCTATTCACTAGTGTTATTGAATCATCCAGGAGTATCGGGACATGAACGATCGGGCAACGACCCTACTCCAGGGGCGAAGAGAAAAGCTGGAGCGCGCATTGGGCTGCCCGCTCTCGGTCCCTGAGCCAGCCAGCGGCGGCGAGTTGTCAGAGTCCGAGCGCGACCACCTGCGTAATGCGGCGACCGACCTCTATGTCACCGAACTCGCCTGGGAAAACATCACCGATGAGGAGCAGGTCGAGGGAGAGCCCCTCGCTGAACTCGCTTTTCCTGGGTTCCTGGCGTTCATCCAGGGCCTTCTTCTGGAAAAAGTCATGCCGGACTCTCTCGCACCGGCGAACCCGAGGCCGGAGATCGCGGAGGACGTGGTGAAGTTCCTGGCCGAGCGGGTCGTGGCCCTTCAGGACGCAATGGGCGGGAGTGATGAGGGGGATACCGAGCAGAGGGCGAGGGATCTTGCCGTCACGGATCGCCTCCTCGACCTCGTGCTGTTCCGTCTGCACGGGGTGGATCCGGCGGATGTCGAGGGCTTCAGGGACCCCGCGTCGGCGTCCTGAAGGCCGTGCCCAGTGATTCGCCCTCGCCGGCCTCGCCCTGGCCATCCGTTCCTGGCAGGTAGCCCGCTCTTCATCGCCCACCGGGGCGGTGCTAGGGTCGCTCCGGAGAACACGATGGAGGCGTTCCGCCTTGCCGTGAACAGGTGGGGGGTAGACGTACTGGAAACGGACGCGCGCCTCACGTCCGACGGTGAAGTCGTTCTGATGCACGATGCGGAGGTGGGACGTACTTGTGACGGTGACGGGAACGTCGCCGAGATGTCGTGGGATCGCTTGAGGACCTTGGACGCGGGATACCATTTCCGGGACCTCGACGGTGAGACGCCTTTCCGGGGACGTGGCGTGTCCATCCCCCGATTCGAGGAGGTTCTCGGGGCGTTCCCACATACACGTCTGAACGTCGATACCAAGTGCGGCAGAGTGGCGCAGCCGCTGCTGGAGATCATCCGGCGCCACCGCGCTCACGATCGGGTCCTGATCGCAGCCGAGGTGGAGACGCACCGTAGCGCGGTGCGGGGCTACACGGGGCCGTGGGGAGCATCTCGTCGGGACATCGGACGCTTCTGGAGCGCCGCGCACCTCCGTCTTACGCCGTGGTTCCGGCCTGACTTCGACGCGCTGCAAGTGCCGGAGTTTTGGCACGGAATACGCGTGGTTTCACCCCGATTCGTGTCTGAAGCGCATCGCCTCAACTTGGCCGTACACGTCTGGGTCGTGGACGACGAGCAGGATATGAGCCGATTCCTCGCGTGGGGAGTGGACGGCATCCAGACGGATCGGCCGGACGTGCTTTCGCCGATCCTGGAGCGGGAAGCCAGACGTCCGCCACCTCCCGGTTTACCGGATTCAGATCGGTGAACGCGCACATGGGGCTTGCCAACGACTTCGCGGGCCACGTGCTAGGACGTGGGTTCTTCTCGGAGGGCGACCGGATCTTGGTTGGGGTTTCCGGGGGGATGGATTCCTTGGCTCTGCTGCACCTTCTACGGTTTTCTCCGGGGTTGCCCGCCACCGAATTGGTGGTTGCTCATCTCGACCATCGCATGCGCCCCGAGAGCGATGCCGATGCGATCTGGGTGCGCGGATGGGCCACTGCATGGGGTCTCGAGTGCAGACTCGGGCAGGCCGAGACGGGCTTGTCGAGTGAGGAGGAGGCGCGCAGCGCCCGCTACGCTTTTTTCGAACGTGAGCGGAAGGCGCTCCGAGCTCGGTGGGTTCTGACGGGGCACCATGCCGACGATCAGGCCGAGACAATCTTGTTTCGTATCGTACGGGGCACCGGGCTACACGGTCTCGAGGGTATTCCGGAGAAGCGAGCCCCAGGAATTCTACGTCCGCTCCTTCCGTTCACCCGGGATCGTCTGTCCGAGTACGTGGATGGTGCGGGTATCCGACCCCGTGTAGACACGTCCAATGAAGATCCACGGTTCGCCCGCAACATCATCCGAAACGAGATTCTACCTCGTCTCGAATCGGCGGTGGCCCCCGGTGCGCGGCGGTCCCTTCTCCGTCTGGGGCGCATCGCACGTAGGGAGGAAACCGCGTGGAAATCCATACTCGAAGATTTGGTCCGGGACCTCGTGATCGAAGAGGAGGACGGCCGCATCGAAATCAACCGCCAGGAGTTCTTGGGCCACGATGAAGCCGTGCGTGCTCGGCTCCTTCGGGAACTGGCCGCCCGGTTGGGTGCCACGCTGGGTGAGGCCGGAACCCGGTCCGCGTTGGCGTTTACTAGCGCCGGTGTAAGCGGCCACGAGCACCCGATTGCAGGGACGGTGCGTCTGGTCCGGTCCTTCGACCGGCTGATCTTCTGCCATAGGTCCGATCTTGGTGGCGATCAGACTTTCGACATCGAAGGTCTGGGAGACGGGCGAGGGTCCTTCCTGGTCGGGGGCCGCGACTGGTCGGTTACTTGGTCTCTGGGACAGGGTCGCGTGAGCCCATGGGTGGAGAGGTTCTCGGTTTCGGGGCTCGAATTCCCGATTACCCTGCGGGCATGGAGATCGGGGGATCGCATGAGGCGCCCCTATGGATCGAAGAAACTGAAGAAGATCTTCGGCGAGAAACGCGTAGATTTAGAGGAACGTTCGCGGGCCCCGGTCGTCGTGGACGGTAGAGAACGGGTTCTCTGGATTCCGGGCGTGGCCCGTTCCTCGCTCCTCTTGCCGGGCGTCGAGGATCATGCGCTTATGCTATCGGTATCACCCGTGGAAGTTCGTCGGACGGATGAGGCGGTGGCGGATGTCCCGTGAAAGGTTCCGCTACCCACGTTACGTTATATAGTGACGCTGTGTCGTCGGTGAGAACTCCAGTATCGCTTGAGGTGTTATCCATATATGGCTGAACAAGACCCGCTCCGACCGCCGGCCGATGGCTCCAAGATGACTCGTGTCTCCAGGACCGCGGCCTTTTGGCTGCTCTTCGTGTTGATGGTGCTTCTCCTGGTCCAATTGACGACCGGTCAGGAGGAAGCCGCGATCGAGTTCACATATACCGAGTTCAGGACGCAGCTCGACGCCGACAACATCCTGGAGGTGACCGTCGTCGCGAGCCAGAAGATCGAAGGCGAGCTCAGGGCCCCCCGCATCGAGGAGGGCCGGGAGTTCCAGAATTTCGAGACGATGCTTCCGGGTGAGATCACCGAGGAGCTTCTCACGGATCTGGTGCAGCGCAATGTCGTGATTTCGGGTCAGCTGGATACGGGGGGATGGGGTTCGGTCCTCGTGCAAGTCTTACCCTGGGTTCTGTTCATCGCGTTCTGGATCTGGATCTTGCGGACGTTCCAGGGTGGGGGCAATCGAGCGTTTCAGTTCGGACGATCCAAGGCGAAGATGATCTCCCCCGAAGCGCCCAAGGTGACCTTCGTGGACATCGCCGGCGCTGACGAAGCTAAACATGAACTCGAGGAGGTCATCGAGTTTCTCAAGGACCCTCAGCGATTCTCGCGGCTCGGTGGTCGTCTGCCCAAGGGCGTCCTCTTGGTGGGTCCTCCGGGGACGGGCAAGACCCTGCTCGCGCGCGCCGTCGCTGGAGAAGCGGCCCGACCGTTCTTCCAGATGTCGGGTTCGGATTTCGTCGAGATGTTCGTAGGCGTGGGTGCTTCCCGAGTTCGGGACCTCTTCGAGCAGGGCAAGGCGCAGGCCCCCTGCATCATCTTCATCGATGAGATCGATGCGGTAGGCCGCCATCGAGGAGCTGGCCTGGGTGGTGGCCACGACGAGCGCGAGCAGACGCTGAACGCGCTCCTAGTCGAGATGGACGGCTTCGAGACGAACGAGGGCGTGATTCTACTCGCGGCCACCAACCGGCCGGATGTGCTCGACCCCGCCCTTCAGCGACCGGGCCGCTTCGATCGTCAGGTGATTGTGGATTTCCCCGACGTGCGGGGCCGGGAAGGGATTCTCCGCGTGCACGCAAAGAAGTTGCCGCTCGCTGGGAACGTGGAGCTGAAGGTAGTGGCCAAGGGCACGCCTGGGTTGAGCGGCGCGGATCTCGCGAACATCTGTAACGAGGCAGCTCTTCTTGCGGCTCGGGATGACAGTGACAAAGTCGCCATGTATCATTTCGAGGCGGCGAAGGACAAGGTCATGCTCGGTGCCGAGCGGCGGAGCCTGGTTCTGACCGATTCGGAGCGGAGGCTGACCGCGTATCACGAAGCAGGGCACGCCGTTATCGCCCTGAGGCTGCCGGGGCTCGACCCACTGCACAAAGTTACGATCATACCGAGGGGCCAGGCGCTCGGGCTCACGGCAAGTCTGCCACAGGAAGATCGGCACTCGTATACCAAGGAGTGGCTCGAGGGACAGCTGTGTATGCTGTTCGGCGGACGTGTCGCCGAGGAGTTGGTCTTCGGGCCCGACAAGATCACGACGGGAGCTGGGAACGACATCGAGCGGGCGACCGCCATGGCCAGACAAATGGTGACGCGTTTCGGTATGTCCGACGTCATCGGGCTCATGGCGATCGGTCAGGCCGACCAGGAGGTCTTCCTGGGCCGGGAGTTGGTTCAGCGAAGAGAGGTTTCGGAGCATACCTCCCAACAGGTGGATCAGGAGATCAAGCGTGTGTTGGATGAGGCCGAGGAGGGCGCACGCACGGTGGTCACGGAGCATGAGGATCTCCTCGAACGCATCGCACAAGCACTCCTGGATCGGGAGAGCCTGGACTCCGTCGAGATCGGCCTCCTAGACGCCGACGAGGAGCTTCCGCCCCCTGCGGCCAACGGTAGCGGAGAAGCCGACCGCGGCTCAGCGGAGGTGGAAAAGGGTCCCACTGACGGTGGAGATGTGGAGGTGGAGGCGGATGGGACGGATACGGAGTCCAGGGGGTTGTACGCTCCGGTGAGGGAGTCAAAGGACCTGGACGCCGCGTCGGAGGATGAGGCGGACG
>PCCM01000127.1 GCA_002731735.1 Gemmatimonadota bacterium
CTCCTGAGTTTTGACCCCGTGCCTCTGGACGAGTTGTTGGAGGAGCAGCAGCAGCAGCAGATCGAGACGGCGTCTATCCTTGGCGACCGACCGGGTGTCGACGGCCCGGGGCTCCCCGATGGGGATGGGGCCGGCGACGGCGGGGCCGCCGCGTCCGGCCGGTTGCGTGACATACCGCCCAGGCCCCTGAACCTAACTCTTCCTTTTTGGTGTCAAGACGCCTGCCGGGAACCGATCGAGGTGTGGGTCTTCGTGGACGAATACGGACAGGTGGTGGCGGATTCCATTCGACTTCGCCCGCCCTCGTCCGACAGGTCCACCAACGAGCGCCTCATACGGGAGGCGGCGGAATTCGTGTACGAGCCGGCAAAAAGCGGCGGGAAACCCGTGGCTTCCTGGACGTTCTATGCGGTCACCAGGGGCGGGGGTGGGTAGCTGTCCGCAATGAAGCCATCCGGAAAACGAATCCTCTGGGTCGATGATGAGATCGATCTTCTCAAGCCGCATCTTCTCTTTCTTCAAGCACGTGGATACCACGTGGACGCGATCACGAACGGGGACGACTCACTCGTCCTGATGCGTGAGAACGCGTACGACCTCGTTCTGTTGGACGAGCAGATGCCGGGGCGGAGCGGCCTGGAGGTTCTGGAAATCATGCGACGTGAGGACCCACACATTCGGGTCGTAATGGTGACCAAGTCGGCTGAAGATCAGACCATGACGGATGCGATCGGGCGGCGAGTGGCCGACTATCTGGTGAAGCCGACGAGTCCCCGCCAGGTACTTTCGGTCGTCACTCGCATTCTGGAAGGATCTACGATCCGCCAGCAGCGTACGGCGCAGGATTTCGCCGCTCGCTTCGGGCAGCTCTCGCGTGCCCGTGAAGAAGCCCGCACTCCCGCTAATTTCGCCGAGCTCTACATTGAACTGACGGGCTGGCATGTCAGCCTTGAAGAAACGGAGGAACGCGGTCTCCTCGATACCGTGCAGTCGCTCATGACCGACCTCCGCTCGGACTTCGGCCGCTGGGTTGGACAGGAATATCCGGGATGGTTGAGAGATGAAGGAGACAGGCCGCTTCTCTCGGTCGACATCGTTCGGGAGCACGTCCTACCGCTCCTGGGGCCCTCCCCTGTCTTTTTGGTCGTGTTGGACTGTATGCGGTTGGATCAATGGCGTGTGATCGCCCCACTCCTGGCTCCGTACTTCGAGATTGAGGAGTCGTACCACTACTCGATCCTCCCCACGGCCACGCCGTATGCGAGGAACGCGATCTTCAGTGGCCAGTTTCCCGACGAGATCTCGCGAGACCACCCAGGCTGGTGGAACAAGTCGGACGACGAGGGCAGCCTCAACGCGTTCGAGGACGAACTCCTCAAGGAGCAACTGCAGCGCCTCGTCGGAAGGCACATCCCGGTTCACTACGAGAAGATCTTCACAGACAAGCAGGAAGATCAGGTGCGCGGCCGGGTCCGATCGGCGCTCAAGACGGCCCACTCCGTTATCGCAATGGTTTTCAACTTCGTTGACCTGATGACACACGGGCGAAGCGAGTCGCCGATTCTGATGGAGGTGGCCAAGGACGAGGCTGCGCTCCGCGGGCTGACCCGGGCGTGGTTCACACGGTCGACGGTGTTCTCCGTTCTCAAGGAAGCCGCTGCGGCGGGCCACAAAGTGATCATGACCACCGATCACGGCTCGATCCTCTGCCAGCGCCCGGCGACCGTCTTCGCACGAAGGGACGCAACCAGCAACCTCCGCTACAAGTTTGGGCAGGATCTCAGAACCGAGAAGGCCGACACCGCGTTTTCCACGAGTCGGTCCGAGGACCTCCGTTTTCCTGAAGGGAAACTCGGTGTGACGTACGCGTTGGCTGTCGACGACTACTTCTTCGTGTACCCCACCAAGTTGAGGGAATACCAACGCCGATATCGCAACTCCTTCCTACATGGGGGCATCTCGCCCGAGGAGATGATCGTCCCGATTGCGTGCCTTACACCGCGACGTCGCGGCTCCACACGTAACTTGACGCCTTGACGCTCTACACTCGGGTCCTCTCGTACCTCCGCCCCTATCCCCTCGCCCTCGCGGCGGCGGGTGCTGCAACTTTCGCGTTCGCCGCGCTCGACGCATCGGCATACGTGCTGCTCATTCCCTTTGTGGACACGCTCTTCGGTGCCGGACCAACCGGAGCAAGTGGCCCGCTGTCCGGTGAGGCGGGAGGCCTGGTGGGTGGCCCGGATCTGATGACCAGGGTCCTAGACGTTACCGTGTACCGGTTGGTGGACGTTCAGGGCGACCCACTCCAGGCGGTCCAGGGAATCATCGTTCTCATCCTGGTCGTGTTTCTCCTCAAAAACGTATTCGACTTCACCCGAACTTATCTGGTGGCGTGGGTCGAGCAGACCGTGACCAGGGACTTGCGGAACGAGGTATACGATCACGTCCTAAGGCTCGACCTTTCTTTCTTCGGCCGGACGAGGGTGGGACAGATCACCTCCCGCATCACCCACGACGTGGAGCAGATTCGTCGGCTCCTCACGACGGAGTTGGCGAGGCTTCTGTCGTCCGGTTTCGAGTTCGCCGTGCTCGTGACTTTCATGCTGGTGCTTTCCTGGAAGTTGACGCTGGCGGCGTTCGTGGTGATTCCCGGTACGATGGGAGTCTGGGCGTTATTGGTGAAGCCCCTCCGGCGGGGTGATCGGCGCGTTTTGGATCTGGCGGGAGACGTGAGTGCTCAGATCCATGAGACCCTGTCCGGAATTCGGATGGTCAAATCCTCCTCCGCGGAGGAGATGGAGCGGAGACGCTTCCGATCCAACACGGGCGAGTATCACAAGACCTTCTTGAGGACGGAACGGTTGCGGGCACTTGCTGGCCCCCTCACCGAGGCGCTCGCGACGGTCGGCACCGTCGTCATCCTGCTGTACGGGGCTCGTCTGGTGCTGTCGGATGGAGCGATGAGCGGAGCCCAGTTCGTTAGCTTCGTCGCCCTCAGTCTCAAGCTCTACAGGCCCGTGAAGTATGCGGCCAAATTCCCGACGCTGGTGCAGCCCGGGCTGGCTGGTGCTGAGCGCGTCTTTGAATTCCTCGAGACCTCCATCGGGATAAAGGATCGGCCCGGGGCGAGAGTCTTGAGAAATCCGACGGGTGCCATCGCATTCGAAAACGTCACGTTCGAATACCGACCCGGAGAGCCCGTACTCCGAGATATCAACGTGGAGATTCCCCCCGGAAGTGTCGTCGCCCTGGTCGGGCCGAGTGGGGCCGGAAAGAGTACGCTCGCCGACCTCGTGGCGCGATTCTACGACGTGACGACGGGTCGAGTGACCCTCGATGGTGTGGATGTGCGGGACTGGACGGTTTCGAGTCTGCGCGCGTCGATGGGCATCGTGCCACAGGAGACCGTGCTCTTCCACGACACGATCGCCGCCAATATCGCATACGGAACCGGGGGTGCGACCGACCTGGCAATCCGCGCTGCGGCGCGCGCAGCCAACGCGCACGGCTTCATCACTGCTCTGCCCGGGGGGTACGGCATGGTGGTGGGAGAACGCGGCACTCGGCTGTCGGGTGGCGAACGCCAGCGCATCGCTCTTGCGAGGGCGATTCTCTCAGATCGCCCAGTCCTCATTTTCGACGAGGCAACGAGCGCCCTCGATACCGAGTCGGAGCGCTTGGTGCAGGAGGCCGTGCGGCGCCTCATGGGTGGGCGCACGGTCTTGGTGATCGCCCACCGGCTGTCGACCGTCCGACGCGCCGATCTCGTCCTCGTGCTGAGAGATGGACGAATCGTCGAGCGCGGCGACCACGCGTCCCTGTTCGCGGCGGGGGGGCTCTATCGGCGTCTGTACGAGCTTCAGCATCCGAACGCCGTTGGAGGAGTGCAGCGGGTCGCCACCGAGAGTGTGCCTGTGCCAGCTCTGGGGGCTCGGGCGAGAGGCCTGTGACCGCCCGGCACACGGTTCGGCACCGGGTCGAGTTCTGGATTTTTCGAGCCCTTTCCTGGACAGTGGCGGTGCTTCCTGAGCGAGCCGCATTAGGCCTGTGCAGCGTGCTCGGGTGGTTTGTCGGTGTGGTGTTGCGGGTCCGTCGGGTCGACACCGATCGGCATCTCGAGATCGCATTTCCTGAGCGGGACTCGGCTTGGCGGCGACGTGCGGCACGGGCCAGCTACATACATTTCGCCCGAGAGGCGGCCATGACCATCCGTGTTGCCCAGATGCAACCTGAGGAGATTGTTCGGCGCACGGAGATAGTCGGCCTCGAAGCCTTTCAGGACGCCGCCGCCGCGGGTAAGGGAGCTGTGATGATTTCCGGACATTTGGGCAACTGGGAGATGGCGGCGGCCTCGGTGGCGGTGCGGGGCGTGCCCATGGACGTGGCGGCCCATCTACAGAAGAACCCGTTGTTCTACCGCCATATGGTTGAGCGGCAGGATCGTCTCGGATTGACGGTCCTCGTGAAGAACGAAGCGTTTCGTCTAGTGCCTCAGGCGCTCGCCGCGGGCCGCATCGTCGCCCTGATTGCCGACCAGAACATCCGGAAACGTGGAGTCTTCGTCGATTTTTTCGGAAAGGCGGCGGCCACTGCGAAGGGTCCTGCGTTGTTCGCCCTCCGGACTGGTGCTCCGGTCTTCCTGGGTGTGGCGGTCCGGAAGCAGGGTTACCCCTCCCGGTACCGGGTCATCATCGAGCGCGTTCGAGTCGAGGAGGGCGCCCGTGGTGCGGATGCGATCCGTGACTTGACCCAGCGGCACGTCTCCATACTTGAGGCCCGTATCCGCGAAGCGCCGAGCCAGTATTTCTGGCAGCATCGCCGCTGGAAGACGCGGCCCCACCCACTCTGATTCGCTATCTTTGTTGGGTCTCCAGGTTAGGTCTCCAGTCCCTCCCGGATATCGGTTAGTCGACCATTGATCTACGTCTGCATTCCTGCGCACAATGAAGAGCGAACCATCGGGGTTCTTCTTTGGAAGATCCGCAGGGTGATGCGTGAATTCGGCCGTGACTACGAGGTCCTGGTTCTCGATGACGCTTCCACTGACGAGACGGCCAAGGTCCTCGATCGTTACCGCCGTGTCCTTCCGCTGCGAGTTCTTAAGGAAGAGCATCGCGCAGGTTACCCTTCTGCGGTTCAGCGTTTACTGCGGGAGGCGCTCGATCGCACAAGCTACCCGAAGAGAGACGCAGCGGTCCTGCTGCAAGCAGACTTCTCGGAGAGCCCCGACTACATCGTTCCCCTGCTCAAAGCACTGGAGGGGGGGGCCGACATCGTGGCCGGCGTGGTTGAACAGAACGGACTCCCGGCGCCCCGCGCGGTCCGTGTGGCGAGACGGATGGCGCCGTGGGTCCTCGGAAGGGCCTATGGCGGTGCCCCGGTCTCGGATCCGCTCTCTGGTTTTCGGGCATACCGGCTGATCGTGCTGAAGAAGGCGTTGGCCGAGTTCAGAGGCGGGCCGTTCTTGGAGACCGATGGGTGGGCGTCCAACGTAGAGCTTCTCGGTCTCGTCGCACCCCACGCACGCCGGATCGCCGAGGCGCCCCTTACGCTACGGTACGATGTTGCCGCCCGCCCCTCACGTTTGAGCGCGGTCCGAACCCTTCGAGGGTTGCTCCATGTACGACGGGAGAGGTGGGAGAGTCACACAAGAGAAGGAAAGCAGTGATGCGGCGAAGGTATGTAGCGGTCGGTATGACGCTGATGCTGGGCTTGGCCACACCCAAGGTGGGTGTCGGGCAGAGCCCGCGCGCGCCCACCTCCCCGCGCTTCGCCGACAGCCTCACGGCGAGCGACACCCCCGAGGCCCACCGGGCCGACTCGGTAAGCTACGAGGTCGATCCTTTCGCAGCGGTCGTTCCTTTTGGCCCGGGAGAACGGCTGGAATACAACGTCAAGCTCGGCATCTTCAATGCGGGTGAGGCACACATGGAAGTTCTGGGAATCGACTCGGTACGAGGTGAGCCCACGTACCACATCGATGTGGCGATGCGGGGAGGGCTCCTGTTCGGTGCGCTTAAGCTGAACAGTCGCTTCGAGTCGTGGCTCGACACCCGACTGATCATTAGTCGCCGATACATCTCGGACGAGAGCTACACCGGCTACAGCAGCTACCGTTCGTTCGAGCTCTATCCCGACGAGATGTACTGGCATCAGACGGACGAGGATGTGATTGGTGACTTGCCGAGCGCCCTTCCCTTGGACGACATGGCGTTCATCTACTTCGTTCGATCTCTTCCGCTCGAGGTTGGACAGACCAGACAGTATTCAAATTACTTCAAGGAGGAGGGTAACCCGGTCACTATCGAGGTCCTACGTCGCGACGTGCGTGAGACCGCCGCCGGCACGTTCAACACGATCGTAGTGCGTCCGACCATTATGACCGACGGACTCTTCAAGGACGGCGGTGAGGCCGAGTTACACTTCACTGATGACGAGAATCGATACCTCGTGTATATGCGTGTCGGGATGCCGGTAGTTGGCTCCATCACCTTGCACCTAGAGAACATTGTACCGGGAACACCCATCCACCCTGGGGCGGCTGCCTGGTAGAACCTGGAAGGGCTCACTCGCGACCCGACCCCTTTCCGATCACCCTCCAGGTGCGCACGTGAGCCGGCGACTCGATCTGAGAAGACTTCGCCTGAGGGCCGCCTGGCTTCTCATCCTTCCGTTTTACATTTTTGCGGCCCCCTCGACAGGCCTGTTGTGGTGGGGTGCCAGCCTGAGCACAGCAGGGCTCTCACTCCGGGCTTGGGCCGCGGGGTCCATTCGGAAGGATCGCGAATTGGCCACTACCGGACCGTACGCCCATATCCGGAATCCACTATACCTGGGCAGCTTCATGCTCGGCGCCGGCGTGATGGTCGCCGGGGGGCAGTGGGTGTTCGGTGTGGCCTTCTTGGTACTGTTTCTCCTGGTCTACCGGGTGACCGTACTCCGCGAGGCCAAGGAGCTGGAAGCGCGTTTTGGAGCGAGCTACCGAACGTATGCAGCGCAGGTGCCCACGGTGTTGCCGCGGATCACACCGTACCGGGCGGGGGATTCGGATTCGCCGCGAGGAAGCTTCTCCCGGGCCCGCTACCTCCGGAATCGCGAATGGGAGGCGGCGCTCGGAGCGGTTGCGGCCTTCGGCCTACTGGCTTTGAAGCTGAGGCTCTGGCCTTGAAGCTCAAGCCCGGCTTTGGAGCTCACCCTCCCAGGATCTATTCGATCCCGACTTGGCGTTGTAGCCAACGTATGTAGCCCACGATCTCTAGGACTATTTCGTCCGTCACGCCCGGGACGGGCGGCATGTCCCCGAATCGCCAGTGATGGGCCTGTACGCCATTGCGCGCGGCAAGAAGGAAGGCCACGTCCGCGTGGTGGTTCGGCTCATAGATGATGTGCACGAGGGGTGGACCCTGGGTGGTGCCGTCGCCGGCCGGACCATGACAGACGCTGCAGTTTTGTTCAAACAGAGTCTTGCCGACCGCCACTTCAGGTGGAGATGTCGCCGCGATCCCACGGAGCACGACTTGGGTTTCGTCGGTCGGCGGAGCCGTGGTCGCCGGAGCCGAAGATGGAGGCTCGGGTTCCGCACTGCATGCCGCGCCGGCAATGGAGAGCAAGAGCGCCGCTCCAACGGGCCAGTATCCTGGTCTGCTACGTTTAGTCACCTTGGCTCCGCGTGTTTGGGACATCAGGCGGTCACAGGTAGTTACGGACGGCCAGGTCCACTTTCTCGAGGACCATTTCAACGGTCACTCGTTTCATGCCGTTTCTGTGGTCCATAGAAATCGGATACTCCTCGCCTGGAAATTCTGCATAACCATCGACCATGAGGTCGTAGTAACGGCGGTAGGGTCCCGTGCGTTTCGGATTCGTGTACCCGTAGATACCGACGACCGGCGTCTCGAGGGCCCGACTGATATGTAAAGGTCCTGTGTCAGGGCTTACCGTCAAGGCGCTGCCGTCGAGGATATATATGAGGCGGCGCAGGTCGTCCCCGATGGCGTCGATGGGATTGGCTTTCGTCAAGCTGAGAACCTCGTCCGCCATCTGGCGTTCGAGTTTGGCGGGTCCACCCACAAGAACGGGCTGGAGCCCATGCGTCGATTCGATCTCTTCCAGAACTCGTGCGTATCCCACGGCGGTCCAGTTCTTCTTCGGCTTACTGGTGGCGATCACGACGGAGCAGGCGGGCTTGTCCAATTTGGAGAAGAACGACGCTTGGGCCTCACGGTCTTCGTCCGCGATCGGGATGTCCCATTCCACGGGCTCGGGATCGACGCCCAGGTGGTGCAGGAACTCGAAGTACTGCGCCTGCACGTGTTGAGGGGACTGGGGTGCAATACGCTCATTGGTGAAGATCCAGTTACCGTCGCGCGCGCGGGCGGTGTCGAAGCCCAGCTTTCTTTTCGCTGGCAGCAGACCGACGATGATGCCGGCCTTGAGATAGACCTGGAGCGCGAGGGCGATATCGAAGTGTTGTCCTCGTACGTGGTGGCCGAGGTCGGCGAAGTTGGTCCAGGACCGTAATCCGCTCCGCCCCCCCTCGAACACGATCAATTCATCGATCGCGGCGTGGCCTTCGACGAGCGCCCTGAGAGACGGTTGCATGATCCACGTAATCTCAACGTCCGGCCACGCGCGCTTCAACGCGTTCGCTACCGGCAGCACGTGCACGGCATCACCGATGGCGCTGAGCATCACGATGCACACACTGCGGACCGGACCGTTCGCCGGCGCTGTCATGAGGTTTTGCTGTCGAGTCCGAGCAAACGGCGCATCTCGTCGTTGGTCAGGTTCCCCTCGTCGTCATGGTCGGACCGTGGGCGTACGCTGTCGAGTTTACGGATCGAACGAGCAAGCCGGCGCCGAAGCCTCTTGGCATTCATGAGGTCGTTCGGTCGGCCCGGCCTGCACTGGTCCAGGTCGAGGAGAATAGCATGGACGTGCTGCGCTTCTCGTGCAATAAGGACGTTCCCCGCGTTCAGATCCTTGTGACGCACACCCGCCTTCGACAAGCGCGTGATGAGAGTGTCCGCGCAAGCCAGGGCCTCACGACGTGCTTCCTGGGACGCACGTCCCTCTGAGGGGTTCCCGAACAGCAAATCAGCGAGGGTCCGAGCGCGGGGCACGAACTCGGTGACCAGGTCGGCACGGTAGATGGCGCCGCTGGGATACACAGCTGCAGCCACGATTCGTGGTGTAACGAAACCCATCTCCACGATCCGGGCGCTATTCTCGACCTCACTGAAGCTCCGGGGCCTTCCCGCCCGAAGAAAGCGGTCACCGAAGGCTCTCATGAGCCCGCCTCGGTAGTAACGTCGAACCAGCCACGGTGGCCCGGCGCTTTCCGGGTTTGCCACGACCGGGACCGGGCCCCTTCCGTAGAGTGTCCGAGAAGCCGAGGCGAGTGCGGCTTGGTACAGAGATCCATGCTCTGCCACGGCTTGGCTACTCCAAGATACGGCTTCGGTTCGCGCAAGAATCCGTCCTTTCCCCACCTTAATCCGTTTGAATCCTCTAGACGGTGGCCCGTCCGGGGGGGCCTCCGGCCCAAGGCGGTGATCGTCCTGACGGGACGTATGATCGCCCCCCAAGGAGGTATCGTTGTCCCTCATCCGCTGCGCCCCACTCCGTAGCGCTCGCGGGCGCGACCCACACGCTCCAGGACGTCGCTCACCGCGATGCCCGGCATTCGTCCGGGGCGGGCTCCATAGCGGGCAGGGGTCCGGGTCTCGCCGGGCTCCGTGTA
>PCCM01000128.1 GCA_002731735.1 Gemmatimonadota bacterium
GCTATCCAACACTGTTCTGCGTGTCCAATTATACTAGGCAGGTTGCGAGAATACTTCTGGACTGAGCGTTCTTCTCGCTGGGGTGGCATTTCCGGTATCTGTCGCAATTTACTGTGCTAGCGACGACAGTCCTTACACCACCTGCTAGCAGTGGCCGCAGCCTACTTTCCGGGTGTGCCCGATTCTCACCTCGCCCTAATAATTGACCGCTTCGATCCTGTCCTTCACATTATCTTGAGTGACGGGCAGTATCATGAATCCAGTTGGATTGGAGAGTGAAATGAGCAAGCGTATGGCGATGGTGTTTCTCTGCGTAACCGTAGCGCTCGGCGTCGTATCGACCGCGGCGGCGCAGGACAGAGCCTCCGAGGCCGAGTGGGAAGTCCCCAGAACACCCGACGGCCGCCCGGATCTTCAGGGGATCTGGACCAACCAGTCGATGACTCCGACCCAACGTCGAGGGGACCAGGGACCGGTCTATACGCCTGAAGAGGTCGCCGAGATCGAACGAGGGTATGCGGACCGTGAGGCGAGTGCAGCCCAGGCGAGCGACCCGAATCGTCCGCCACCAGAACCCAAGAACACCATTTCTGTCGCGGACTCGTACAACGACGTCTATTTCCAGAGGGGTAACGGGGTGGCGGTCGTCTACGGAGAACCCAGGACTTCGCTCATCACCTTTCCGTCTAATGGCCGCATTCCCCCACGTACGCCCGAGGCTCGAGCGCGCAGAGCGGAGAGCCGGGAGGCCAGAGGGCAATTTGGCCAGTACGACCACCCGGAACTGAGACCACTCGCAGAACGTTGCCTCACTTCATACGGCTCCCCTGCCGGACCGCCGATGCTCCCGACCGGGCTCTACAACAGCAACTACATCATCGTACAGACGCCCGATCATGTGTTGATCATGACGGAGATGGTCCACGACGCGCGGATCATCCGGATAGGTGATGGCCCGAAGCTGCCCCCACACATTCGTCCCTGGATGGGAGACTCGTGGGGCCATTGGGAGGGCGATGTGCTCGTGGTCGAGACCACCAACATCCATCCGCTGCAGCCGTACTCCTCAGCAGAAATGAAGGTCACCGAGCGGTTCAGCCGGATGCGAGAGGATGCTGTCCTCTACGAGTTCATGGTCGACGATCCGTCGACCTACGCGGAGCCGTGGGGAGGACAGATCCCGATGACGACAATGCCCGACCAGATGTACGAGTACGCTTGTCAGGAGGGCAATTACGCACTCTCGGCCGTTTTAAGCGGTGCGCGTTATCAGGAGAGGATGGAGGCTGAGGAAGCGAATGACTCTCGGCGTGATTGAGAGCCTGCTGTAACACGACCTGAGAGACGCCCACCCGATCGTTCGGCGGTGGCCGTCTTTTGGATCTTCAGCCCGGCTACCCTTTTCGATATCGTAGCCGGCGGATTCATTCTGAGGTCCTTCTACCCACGGCCCCGCAGGCCACCGACTAGCATCAAAACCATCCCAGGTCGACAACGATGATCATCATGAAGTTCGGTGGGACCTCGCTAGGGACCGCGCAATCCATCCAGAACGTTTTCCGTATCGTCCGCGACCGCATTGACCTGGACCCTGTGCTCGTGGTTTCGGCGCATGCGGGCGTGACAAATTCCCTCGCTGAGATCGCGCGAACCGCACCCGGTGGTGACGCCGACGTCTCCAAGATCGAGGACTTCCACCGCCGACTTCTGGACGGTCTCGACTTGCCGGTCGACCTCCTCGACGAACAGCTCGGCGAGATGGCCGACCTGGTGCGAGGGATGACGCTCGTGTCGGAGGCCAGTCCCAGGGTTCGGGATCTCCTGCTGAGTTTTGGCGAGCGGTGCTCGACGCGGCTCGTTGCAGCCTACTTCAACCAGCAAGGGATGGAGGCCCAGGCGGTCGATGCGTTCGAGGTCGGCTTACGCACTGACGGCAACTTCGGCCGCGCGCGACCTCTTGCCGACGATGGTCGGATCGCCGAGAACATGAGTAAGATCGAGGGCGTCCCGATTCTGACCGGCTTCCTCGGCCGTGACCCCGACGGGAACATCACCACGCTAGGCCGAAACGGCTCCGACTTCTCGGCGGCTCTGTTCGGCAACGCGCTCGATGCCTCGGAGATTCAGATCTGGACCGACGTCGATGGGGTGATGACTGCCGATCCGCGACTGGTGGAGTCTGCGCGGCAGATCCCGACCATGAGCTTTGGCGAAGCAAGTGAGCTCGCCTACTACGGCGGCAAAGTGCTCCACCCGGCGACGATCCTGCCGGCGATGGAGAAGTCCATCCCTGTGCGGGTCCTGAACACTAACAACGCCGACAACACCGGGACGGTCGTTTTGGCGACCTACGAGGAGTCCGGCGCCCCCGTCAGGGCCGTCGTGCACAAGGACGACATTCACCTGATCAACCTCGTGTCCCCACCGATGCTGCAACAGCACGGGTTCCTCGCAAAGGTGTTTGGTATTGCCGAGACCCATGGGGTCGACGTCGATCTTGTCGCTACGTCCGAGGTCTCGATCACAATGACCGCGGATCGCGCTGACCATCTACCGTCGTTCTGCGACGAGCTTAACCAGTTGGGTGATGTGACGGTCGAGCCTGGCCATGCACTGATTTGTGTCGTCGGCCAAGGGATCGCACACACTCATGGCATTGCGGCGCAAGTGTTGAGTACACTGGCTGAAGCGGGGGTACATGTTCGAGTGATCAGTCAGGGGGCGATCAAGGTAAATATCGGTCTCGTGATCAACCAGGCCGACGTCCACGAGGCCGTCAATCGCTTACACTCCCATTTCTTTTAGCCGGCGCTTCATCGACCGGTGGTCGACCAGCGGCCGGCCAATGGGTCAGCCGCCTGTGACCGTGAACTTCTGCACGCGCCGCCCCGTGGAAGCCTCACCCACGTAGATGTTGCCCTGCGAATCCACGCTCATGCCGTGTGGCCGCAGGAACTGGCCGACCTGGCGACCGCCACGCCCGAACTCGCCAACGACTTCCAGATCGGATCGGCGGAGGACCCACACTTTGTGGTTCGTACCGTCCGCGAGGTAGAGCCACTCCTGGTCCGCATCGGGCGACAGCCCAACCACAAAAGCGGAGCCCGATGAGCGGGTTTCCGGAGCGATGATCTTTTCCGTCACGAACTCGCCGCTCTGCTGGAAGACCTGGATACGATTGCCGCGGCGATCGGCCACATAGATGAGTCCGTCGTTTGAGCCGATGAGGCCGTGAGGTGTGGAAAACTGCCGCGGGGCTGGACCGTCCGGATCGCGGTTGGACCGGTACGTGTCGTCGGGCCGTTCCCCGTATGCACCCCAGTGACGTAAGTAGGCCCCCGTTTCGCCATCGAACACGATCACGCGGCGATTGCTGTATCCGTCGGAGATGAAAACCTCGTTCGTCGACGGATCCACCCAGATCCCCGACGGCCCCCCGAGAAGACTCTCGTCATTGCTGCCCCCGGTCACCTCGTACTCCCCTATCTGCATCACCAGCTCTCCGCTACGCGTGAACTTCATGACGCGGTGATGTCGAAACGTCCCGATCCACACGAAGTCGTTGTGGTCGATGAACAATCCGTGCGCGTTTCTCGGGAACTCAGAGATGTCCTGTGTAGCAGGGTCACCCCACCCCTGGACCACGTTGCCCTGGGCGTCGAACTCGATCACGACGGGAGCCGGCACACAGCACGTGCCGAGCGGCGGATCTTGGGCGGCCGAGATCTCCTCGGGCGTGAGCGTCTCGGGGAGATGGGTGACCCAAACGTGATCCTGCGCGTCCACAAAGACCGCGGTGACGGCACCCATGATCCACTTGTCGGGCATCTCGAGAGGCCACGACGGGTCGACCGTAAACGTCGGGACGTCACCGCTGGCATCGCGAGCGCGCGTTGCCTCACTATCCTCAGCCCCCATGCATGAACCCAGGAAGGGTGCGGCGAACAGGATCACGCCGATCGGCAGAATTCTAGGCGATCTCTGCATTCTTCAATTCTCCGTGAGGGGGCCTCGTGGGATCGAGGAGGGTCCAAAGTGCCGCTCGGCTCTGTGCCTGGCAATCCACTCCCGCTTGGTCCCCGAACGGTTCTAACGCACCTAGTTTTCCTTCTTGCGTCCGGCGTTCGAGTGCTCGAGGTGTTTCCAGGTGTCGCCGCGCCGGACCGCTAGAATCGTACTTGGCGAGACCTTCAGAAGCGTGGCCCAGTGTCCGGCCGCGTTGCGCCAGTAGCCCCGTTCATCGTCCCAGTCGTCCAAGACCTCCCGGACCTGTGTTTCCTCCAAGAGAGCGTGCGGCGACTTTTCCCCCTGGAGCCAGGGGTTATCGGACCAGCGCCTTCGTTCTTGGATGGGGCCCGGAGCCTTGGCGCCGGAGTGCCCGAGACAATAATGCCGGACCTGACTGGCTGTATAGTCGGGGGAAATATTGGCGATGTCGGTATAGAACCGACCCTCTTGAGCGAGGTCCCTCCACTTTACGATCAACGCTAGGGGGGGCTTTGGCATGACCTGTCTTTCGGTTGGGGTAGAGGCGGGCTGGGACACCGGCAAGCCGATGCTATCTTACGGGAGAGTCACACACAAGCCTACATGTCAAGCGTTGGCGGTTACAGTAAGGATGTAGCGCTCGCTGGGGTCACGGGCTATGCGCACTACTCCTCACCTCGTTGGCATCCAGTTGACCGGGCTGGTCCTGCCCCTCACTGTATCACTGACTCGTCAAAGGGCTCTGGCGTCGTGCTTTTCCAAACAGCGAACACCCGGAGGTTACCATGAAGCGCTTCTGTGCGTGCCTCTTTCTCAGCATGCTGGTTTCGCCCGTTGGGCAGGTTATTGCTCAGTCGCGTCCGGATGCTCCGGGCAGCCGCGAGCCTGTTCGCCTGACCACACCCCGTATCGCCCCGCTCCCTGAGTCCGAATGGACCGATCGGCACCGTGCGCTGGTCCGAGAGTATGCGCCGGACGGACGCGTGGGGAACGCCCTCTCGACACTGATGCACGTGCCAGAGCTCGCCGAGGCTGTCATGCGGTTTGACAGGTTCCTCGAGCAGGAATCAGCGTTGGAGCCACGTCATCGGTCGCTTCTTCTGCTTCGGACGGCGTGGCTGACGCACAACCAGTACCAATGGTCGGTGTTCGCATCGAACGGCCGTGCGGCCGGACTCACGGATGCAGAGCTGCGTCGCATCGCTGTGGGACCCGACGCCGATGGCTGGGACGACTTCGATGCCACGCACCTCCGTCTGGCCGACGAGCTCTATCGGAACTCTTACGTGTCCGACCAGACCTGGACGACGCTGGGCGTCCACTATAACCTGCTCCAGATGATGGAAGCGGTGGCGAACGTCAACCAGTCCACGCTGCTCGCCATGATGTTGAATTCCCTGGGGGTACAGCCCAACGATTGGACGACCGACCGGTTGCCGACGGATGTTGCCTACCGTGTGGCGGTGCCGGAACGGGAGCCGGCGCTCGTCAATCCACGGATCGCGCCACTCGAAGGCAGAGGGATCAGGGTCACCCGGACGTTCGGCCGTCACCCCCGTCTGTCCGCGGTCCAAGGTGGAACGTACAACTTCGTGCTGGGCGCATCGCCTCTGACCGACCATGACCGCGAGTTGCTCATCCTTCGCATCGGCTGGAACTGCCAGGCCGAATACGAATGGGCGAAGCACGTCGGCAGTGTGGGTCGCGCGAGAGATCACGGGCTGGAACCACAGCTCATCGCCCAGGGACCCGGTGCCGATGGCTGGAGCCCGTTCTCGGTAACGCTGCTGATTTTGGCGGATGAGCTCTATCGCGACGCAGCGGTTTCGAACGAGACTTGGGATGCCATCACCACCGACTTCGACACTCGCGAGACCATCTCGGCGCTGATGACCGTGAGCACGTATCGGCTCGTCTCTATGTCGCTCAACGCGTTCGGGGTACAGATCCTGGAAACTGACGAGGGGCTGCCGGACATTCCCTAGAAGGCTATAGTTTGGCCGTGTGGTGATGTACCGTTGGGGCGCCGGATGAAGGGAAGAGATGAGCGGACGTGACTGGTTTCTGACGTTCGTGACGAGAATCCAGGGTGAGGAGCTCTATCTCCGAGAGTGGCTCGAGTACCACCTCTTGGTCGGGGTCGAACACTTCTTTCTGTACGACATGGACATTGGGCAGGGTCAGGCCGGCATCCTCGAGCCCTACGAGGACGCGGGGGTCGTGACCCGCATTCCGTGGTCCCAATACGAAGGGACGCGCTTGGACCGGAAGAGAGCCTGGTTTCGCCACAACAAGAGCTCGCTGGCGCATCGCCACTTCGCGCGCCACTTCCGCAGCCGTGTGTGTTGGGCGCTGAAGATCGACGGTGACGAGTTTCTCTACCCACTGGTGGGCGACGACGTGATCGGGCCGGTCCGGGCGTTCGACCGCAGCCGGACTCGCGGCATTTGTATGCCACGTTTCAACTTCGGCGACAGTGGGCACGAGCGGCGACCATCAGGGCTTGTCATCGAGAGCTATCTGAGACGCGAAGCGACACGGTCGAGCCAAAAGGAGATGGGGAACGGCGAAAAGCTGTCCGGCAACCACTTCCGCAGGGGCGCCCATCGGTGGTCGCACAGCCTCCACAAGCGTGGGACACTCGTGTCACCCGACTATGTGGAGACGCTCCGAATCAACCACTACTTCAGCAAGTCCTTCGAGGAATTCCAGACCCGCCAGAACGACAACTACCTACGGCGTAAGACCCGTGAGCAGTTCGAGCTCCGGAACCACGGGCGCAACGATGTGGTCGACGATGGAATGCTGCGATTTGCTCCAGCGGTCCGGAGCGCGCTCGGCTTGCCGTAACCGGCGTAAGCTAGTTGAACGTCTCCGCGAGACGAATCTCCGCGGTCTCCTGGAACCGCGTGTCGGGCGGTTCGAAGAGCGGTAGCTCCAGCGCCCGCTCAAATTGGACTCGGGCTTCTTCCATCCGCTTGCGGTTCAGATACATGCTCCCGAGGTCCAGATGGAACAGGATATAATCGGGCCTCAACTCCACGGCGCGCTTGAGGTAGCGCTCGGCGTCCTCCCAAGTGGTCAAGTTCATGACGCCTGCCCCGAGGAACGTCCTCGCCACAAAACGCTCAATGAAGGAAAGCTTCTGCACCCTGTAGTTCAGAAGACCAAGGGCGTGGTGGGCACCCGCGTGTAGGGAATCCTTCGCCAAGACCTGGTGGGCCAGGTCGTATACCTCCTGAGCGAGTTCCGATGCTTCTTTGGCCCCTGCCTGGAGTGCTAGGAGACCCTTGGCCGTCAACA
>PCCM01000129.1 GCA_002731735.1 Gemmatimonadota bacterium
AATTTTGAGGCCCTGGTCCCCCACGCGCAGAGACTTATCGAGTTGGGCCCTTTCAACGACTTCGTCCATAGGCTGTATGTGAGGGCGTTGAACGAGATCGGACATGCGGATCTTATCCCCGCACTTGATGTTCTGCAGGCCTTACCGTTCGTGGTCGATGAGCTCGCGCTACAACCGTTGGGTGCCGGTTGCCGCATATCGGGCGTGGCAGTCAACAACACGTTGGACTCAGGAACCTCAATCATTCTGCGCTTCACTTTCTATGACAACGCCGGGAACGTCGTCGGCTCCGAGCTTACCGAAGTTACGGTATCGGACCCCGATGTCGCCCATCCATTTGATGTCACGTTTGATGCGGAGACGCAGATATTGGGATACAGCTACGAGCTCGTGGGCTAGAGAAGCGTCGGCCCCGTTGCGGGCGTAGCTCAGTTGGTAGAGCATCAGCTTCCCAAGCTGAGGGTCGCCGGTTCGAGTCCGGTCGCCCGCTTAGCGTAACGGATAGCCCGGCAGTCACTTACGGCTGCCGGGCTAACGTGTTCCCGAGGTGGTCACAACGGTCGGGCGTATGCTGCGTGCAACCTTATTGGTAACCTCCGTGATCGGCCTCGCAGCCTGTGGGAACAGCGGTGCCGGAGTAGACGAGTTGGACTCCGACGACGACGGGTTTTCGAATTCCGTGGATGCCTGTCCCAACGAGCCCGAAACCGTCAACGGCGTTTTCGACACCGACGGATGCCCGGATACGCCACAGGGGTTCTATGACGTGGTCCGCTTGGATGTCGAGGCTTGGTGGACAGTGCTGCTGACAGGGCAACCGTTCCCATATCGTCCGATTTCGGAGTTCGTTGCTTACACGACTCCTGTCGATACGCCCTGCGGTGTCGTCGAGTCGAACAGCGCTTCCTATTGTACAACAAGCGAGGGCATCTACTACGACTCCAAGTTCCTTCAGTTTTTCCTGGATGAAGTCGGGGACCTGGCTCCGGCCTTCATCATCGCCCACGAGATCGGACATCACGTATCGAATATTTTTGGCTTTGAGGCACCCTCCGTGATCTCCGTCAAGGAACTCGAGTTGCAAGCGGACTGCTTTGGAGGCGCCTGGGTGGCTAGCGCAGGCGCGCGAGGCGTGCTTCAGCCCGCGGCCCAGGGCGAAACGCTAGATGCCCTGATCCTCGCGGGTGATCCGGCTGCAACGTGGTTCAGGCCGGACCTCCACGGCACTTCTGATGACCGGCTTACCGCCTTCATTGTGGGTACCCTCCAGGGCACGCCCAGTTGTACCTCTCCCAGCTTTTTCGCCTTGTTCGCCCCACCTTCGGAGTGAGTCACTCCGGAAGTCCGCCGACAGGCTTCTAGGACACCCGGACCAACTGTTTGCCCTTGTTCTCGCCTTTGAGCATCCGTATGAACGCCTTGGGCGTGTTTTCGAGCCCCTCCACGATGTCTTCGCGGTAGGCGAGATCGCCTTCTTGAATCCATTGGGCCATCTGCTGGATGCCGTGTGGGAACTTCCCTCCGAATTGTGGAACGAGGAAGCCCTGTGCCGAGGCCTGACGAGTCAGCATCATCATGTAGGCAGTGCGTGGGCCCATCTCGGTCTTCTCGAGGTTGTATTGCGAGATCATGCCGCAGATGCTCACCCTCGCGAACTGCGCCAGATTGGCAAATACGGCGTCCGTCAGCTTCCCGCCCACGTTGTCGAAATAACAATCGACACCTTCGGGACATAGTTCACGAACCTTCGCCAAGTAGTCGGTGTCGGTCTTGTAGTTGAACGCCGCGTCGTATCCGCAGTGCTCGAGGAGGAATTCAACTTTTTCGTCGGAGCCACAACTCCCTACGACCGGGCTGCAACCCTTGATTTTGGCGATCTGGCCCACGAGTTGCCCTACTGCCCCCGCCGCGCCGGAGACAAAAGTGCAGTCACCTGGCTTGGGCTTGCAGATCTCGAGAAAACCGAAGTACGCCGTCATGCCAGGCATGCCGAGTACACCGATAGAGGTTTGAATGGGTGCGAGGTTAGGATCGACCGGGTAGACCTCGGTTCCCTCACAGACTGCGTAGTCCTTCCAGCCCCACATCCCGTGTACGAAAGCACCAACCTGGTAGCTGTCGTGGTCCGACTCGACGATCTCGCCCACCGCGCCGCCGTATATCCCTTGTCCGATCTCGAAGGGGTCGGCATAACTCCTTTGCTCGTTCATCCGCCCCCGCATATACGGGTCAACGCTGACGAACTTGGTCCGCACCAGAAACTGCCCGTTGCCCGGTGTCGGTTTGGGCTCCTCGGTCAATTCGAAGTCTGTTTCCTTGGGAAATCCTACGGGGCGTGCGGCAAGCGTGATAACACGATTCACTTCAGACATGGTTGTTTCTCCTTGATGTCCGGACATGCTTCAAGTCAGGACGCGGTAATGTCAAGGGATGAGGCCGGCGGAACCCGAAGGGCCTTGACACCACACGGCCGGCGATGGGATCTATCTACAGGCGACAGTCTGCTTTGCAGAGAGTTGAAAATGAGGTCAACGGGACTGACGAACACGGTAGCGACACCTGGGGAACGCCTTGCGAACAGTCTCAGCCACGGCGTCGGTTTCTTGGCCGCCGTGGCAGCGACGCCGATTCTCATCGTCGGTGCTGTGAACCGTGGGGGCACGGCCGACGTGGTCGGAAGCAGCATTTTCGGGGCCACGATGGTACTGCTCTATCTTGCGTCCACTTCGTACCACGCTGTGCCGGCCGGCCGACTCAAAGATTGCCTTCATAGGATCGACCACGCCGCGATCTACCTACTCATTGCGGGCACCTACACACCCTTCACTCTGGGTGTCCTCAGCGGGGCATGGGGATGGACCTTGTTTGGTATCGTTTGGGGCGCCGCCGCGATTGGAGTGTGTGACAAGCTGATCGTCGGCATTCGGCATCCTAAACTGTCGACCGCCCTGTACCTCATCATGGGTTGGGCAGTTCTGATCGCGATTCGACCGTTGGTGCTCAGTATGCCACCCCAGGGGGTTATGTGGCTCGTTGCGGGGGGCCTCTCGTACTCCGCAGGTGTCTTGTTCTACAACGCCCGCAACGTTCCTTACAACCACTTCATATGGCATCTGTTCGTGCTGGCCGGCTCAACCTGTCACTTCTTTTCGGTCTTGTGGTACGCGGTGTGACAAGCGCGGCACAGTGGTCTCGGGTCGTAACGGAGTTGTTAGTTAGGGCTAGGGCTTGGCTAGGTAGGTCCTAAAGGTCGGCGTTTCCCGCCAGCCAGCCGGTGTGTCCATCCGGGGACTGCACATAAAGGAAGCCTTCGTAGCTGCCCAGCACGGCCACATCCGTTCCGGCCTCCACGTCTTCCATCACCGGTGACACGCGGCTCGGAGAACTGAACAAGGCAGACGCGCTCTCCACGAACTGGTTTCGGAGCGGTTCAACGACTGCCTCCGTCAACCTGGCGGCGACGAATCCGTCCCGACCATTGGGAAGCCGGACGCGGTACCACGACCCTGAGGCGGCGAGTACACGCAGCGGCGTGGATTCCTCGAGTTCAGAGACCACGGGCGCGCGGCTGTTGGGGGCCTCTCTCAGACGAATGCCGGCACTCACTGTCCGGGTCCAAGCCCCGAGGTGATCCAAGGGGGCGGAGGCATCCGGAAGGGTCTGCGGTGGCTGAAAGAGGTAGTAGAACGGATCGACAGCCCCGCGGGCGTAGACGCTGAAGTGGAGATGAGGCGGCGTCGTGCGTGCGTTGCCGGTGTTTCCCACGAAGCCCAGTAGTGTACCTTGCTCGACCTCCATGCCGTCTCGCACGACCTGACTATCGAGGTGCGCGTAGTAGATCCGCTGCGGCCTATCCGAGTCACGCACCCAAACCACGTTGCCCCCGATGGCTGTGGTCTCGACCCTGTAGACCTCACCGTTCGTCGCGGACAGGACGGGAGTCCCACGGGGGGCGAAGATGTCCACGCCACGATGATTTCGGCTGCCCCCGTCCCGTGCATCGCCAAAGAAGCTCAAGACGGCCCTGGTGTCCCGCTCGGACACCGGAAACGCGATGGACGCCCCCGCACGAAGTTCGATGCGATACCGGCCCCCGTGAAGGAGTTCGGGTTGAAGCCGCACGACGTAGTCGGCTCGCCGCGTGGAGACGTACTCGAGGCTTTCAGAAAGGGATGCGGAAGACAGAACCGGCAGGGGACTGCGGGAGGGATCCTCCGGCATCCGGTATACGTCGATGAAGATCCGGAAGGCATCTCCACCATCCAAGGCCGCGTTGATGGACAACCGCTGGCCACGTCTCAACTCGACGCGATAGCTCCGAGCCTCGGGCGTCTCGGCAAATAGGAAGCCCTCCTCTCCGAACGGAAGAGTGACGGTGGGAGCGTCTCTCAGGGATCGCACCGCGGCACTGGCCCACTGTGTGCCCAGAGCGGTCTCTGCGAGCTTTACCGCACGCAGGGACTCCATGTAGGCTTCGTGAGGCGTCAGGTCGCGAAGTTCGTTGGAGATCTGATCGACCTGATCGCACGCACCGAGCGAAAGAACCGCGAAGCAGGACCATCCCATCCATCCCGAGAACGTGGTGCTCATGTTCCGTAGACGCTTCATATCTATGTGGCCCTCACCATCTTCATATGGCCCGACCATTGGCTCAGCCAAATACGAACGATCCTTAAGTTTCATCCACTTCTACAAAAATTCAACCGTAATGGCGAAATTTCTATATCTTCGGTCCTTCTTCTCGATCCGCGGTGGATCCTTTGGTTCGAATTGCTGAAATCGAAAGCGGCAGTGTCGCCGACGAACTCCATCTGGAGATCGGTACGCGCATCATCCGAATCAACGGCCAACGGGTTCGTGACGGAATCGATCTCACCTTCCTTCTTGCCGACACGACACTCGAGTTGGAGACGGTGAGCCCCCAAGGCGAGACGACCCTCTACGACATCGAGCGGGAACCTGGAGAATCCGTGGGGATCGTCCCGGCTCCCGACACGATTCGGGAGTGCGGCAACAAGTGCGTTTTTTGCTTCATCGATGGAAATCCGAAAGACGTTCGGGAAAGCCTGTGGCTGCGCGACGACGACTTTCGCCTCTCCTTCACGTACGGGAGCTACGTGACACTGACGAACCTGGGGCCGAGGGGGATGGAGCGCCTGGTGGAGCAGCGGATCAGTCCGCTCTACGTGAGCGTCCATGCCACGGAACCCGAAGTCCGAACTCGACTGCTGGTCAACGACCGTTCGGGCCTGATCATGGATCAGCTTCGTTACTTGACTGAGAACGGCTTGTCCGTCCACACACAGGTCGTGCTTTGTCCAGAGTGGAACGACGGAGCTCATCTGGATCGGACCATGGACGATCTCTTCAGCCTCGGTGAGGGCGTGCTTTCGCTCTCCGTCGTGCCCGTGGGACTCACGAAGTACAATCTCGAGCGTCCCGTCCGACTCCTTACGACCGATGAGGCACGGTACGCCATCGAGCAGGTAGACCAATTCCGCGTAACAGCGATGCGGGAACGTGGGGTCGGGTGGTGTTACGCGGCTGATGAGTTGTACCTGATCGGCCAGCGAGACCTTCCGGAAGATGCGTATTATGACGAGGGAGCCCTGACCGAGAACGGTGTGGGAGCCCTCAATCAGTTCGGGCGGGAGTTCGAGAAGGGCTTGGACAGTGTCCCCGAACTTCCGTACCCGCGGATACGGATCGTCACGGGGCGCTCGATGGAGCCCTTCTTCCGAGAGAGGGCGGGGCGGTTGTCTGAGGCGACCGGGGGCAAAGTAGATGTCGTCTCCGTCGTGAACGAGTTCTACGGAGATAGCGTGACCGTTGCGGGGCTCCTCGCTGGAGAGGACATCCAAGCGAGCTTGGGTGATGCGGTCGCAGACGAACTGCTTCTCCTTCCCGCCGAAGCCGTCAACGCGGACGGGCTGTTCATTGACAGCATGCCGTTGAGCGACCTGACGGCCGCTCTGGCGCCTGCCACGGTCGCGACGGGTCATGAGATCACCGAGTGCCTCAAGAGTCTGTGAGCGCGGTGAGTAAGGCCGCGGAACCCAAGGGGATTCCTGTCGTTGCCGTCGTGGGCCGACCCAACGTGGGTAAGTCCACGTTTTTCAACCGCGTGATTGGCGGGCGTATCGCCATCGTCGACGATCGTCCGGGGGTCACCCGGGATAGGAACTTTACGAAAACCGATTGGGCGGGGCACCATTTTTTCCTGGTGGATACGGGAGGCATCATTGAGGGCAGCGATGAGCCGTTGGAGCGGGCCATTCGAGAACAGGCGTACGCCGCAGTCCGAGAAGCCGACGTGATCCTCTTGATCGTGGACGGTAAGGAAGGGGTCCACCCGCTCGACGAGCGTTTAGCGGAGATCCTGCGGAAGAGTGGCCCTCCGGTACTTCTGGTCGTGAACAAGATGGACAACCTCCCTCGAGACGCCGGGCATCTGGACTTCTGGAGCCTGGGCATGGGTGATCCTATGCCCGTTAGCGCCATCTCAGGAAAGGGTTCGGGCGACCTCCTCGACGCCGTCGTCGCGAAGTTTCCCGAGCATCCGGGCATACCTGAAGAGGAGGAGGGTGTGGTCCGCGTTGCCGTCGTCGGCAAACCCAACGTAGGCAAGTCGAGCTTTGTCAACCGGCTCTTCGGAGAGGAGCGTGTCGTGGTCAGTGAAGTCCCTGGGACCACACGAGATCCGGTGGACAGTCAAATGCAGTACCACGACAAGACACTCGTTTTCGTGGACACCGCAGGTTTGCGTCGCCAGTCCAAGGTGAAGGACTCCCTCGAGTACTATTCCGCCCTGCGGACCGCCAAGGTCGTCAGGGAGGCCGACGTGTGCTTGGTCCTCGTCGATGCCACGGAACCGATCCATGTGCAGGACCTCAAGGTGGTGGAGCAGGCATGGGAGGCTGGTGCCGGAGTCATTCTGGTCGCCAACAAGTGGGATCTGGTAGAAAAGGACCATATGACGGCCGCCAAGTTCGAAAAGGATCTCCGTTTGCGAGCGCCGTTTCTGAAGTGGGTGCCCGTGATCTTCACGTCGGCTCTATCGGGCCAGCGGGTTCGGAAGAGCCTGGACCAAATTCTCGAGGTTCAAGGTGTACGGCACGAACGTATCCCGACGGCTGAGGTTAATCAGGTGCTCGAAGCGCTCCTGCGGCACCAGCCTCCCCCACACAGCAGGGGCCGTCGAGTGACGGTCCGGTACGGCACACAGGTATCCACGGCCCCCCCGACGTTCGTGTTCTTCGCCAACCTCCCGAAGGCCCTGCCCGAGCACTACATTCGCTACGTTCACAACAGCCTCCGCGAGCGTTGGGGGTTCGTCGGGAGTCCGGTCCGGATTCGCTTCAGGGAAAACTGACCCGCATGAGATCCGTATGACCTACGTGAGCACCGCATGAGCCCGTTCGCGCTCCTGGCTCTGGCCTACGGTGCCGGCGCGACGCCGACGAGCTTCTGGCTGGGCAAGGCCGTGTACGGGGCCGATCTACGCACGAAGGGGAGCGGGAATCTCGGAGGCACCAACACGTTTCGTGTGCTCGGGTGGAAAGCGGCGGTTCCGGTGACGCTGGTCGACATCGGGAAGGGCTGGCTCCCAGTCTGGTACTTTCCGCAAATACAGTCTGAAGCGGCCCCGTCGACATGGGCTCTGGCCTACGGCGCAGCCGCGGTCCTCGGGCACGCCTTTTCGTTTTGGGTGAGGTTCAAAGGGGGGAAGGGGATCGCGACCAGCTTTGGGGTCCTTCTGGCTCTCGCCCCGGTCGCGGTGATGATATGCCTCGCGGTATGGATCGGGACCGTCTCGGTCACGCGCATTGTTTCCGTGGGGTCGGTGAGCGCCGCCCTGACTCTGCCCGTGGTCGCCTATCTACTGCCGGACCGAGAGGGAAGCGCCATGGTCTGGTTCGCGGTCGCCCTCTGTGCTTTCGTGGTGTGGGCCCACCGCTCGAACATCAAACGCTTGCTGCGTGGAGAAGAGAGCTCGTTCCGGAGGTCTGCACCGGAGCGCGGTTCTGAAACCAATCCTGAGACCAATCCCGAGTTCAGTCCTCAGCAGGGTGAAGATTCGGCGTGACGAGTGTCGCGGTTGTGGGTGCGGGGAGCTGGGGAACGACGCTTGCCGCCCTTCTTTCCAGGAAGGGCCACGACGTGTGCCTGTGGGCCTTTGAGCCTGAGGTGGACGACCAGATCAAGGAACGCCGGGAGAACGTGTCGTACCTCCCGGGTATCGAGCTTCCCCAGAACCTGCGAAGCACCACGGATCTCGCGGGGGCGCTTGATGGTGTCGAAATCGTCGTATCGGTGAGCCCTGCTCAGGTCGTGGGAACGGTCATGGCCGAAGCGGCCGCGCACATCGACGATGACGCGTTGGTCGTCAGCGCCTCGAAGGGCATCGAAATCACGACGCTCCGCCGGATGGACGAGGTCATCTCGGAAGTGCTTGATCCGGCTCAGATGGACGGATTTACAGTGCTCTCGGGGCCCAGCTTCGCGCTCGAGGTCGCAAGGGAGATTCCGACGGCGCTGGTTGCGGCCAGCAGAAACGAAGACGCGGCGCTAACCGTGCAGGGGTTGTTTCAAACGGACTACTTCCGCGTGTATACCGGGAGCGACGTGATTGGTGTGGAGTTAGGCGGAGCCTTGAAGAATGTCATCGCGCTCGGGGCAGGGGTGGCTGTGGGCCTTCAGTGCGGCCACAATACGCTGGCCGCATTGGTCACCCGTGGCCTCGCTGAGATGCGCCGTCTAGGGGTGGCCATGGGGGCACGTGCATCGACGTTTTCAGGCCTCGCCGGCATGGGTGACCTCTTTCTCACTTGCACGGGGACCTTGAGCCGAAATCGCACCGTCGGCTACTGTCTTGGTCAGGGTAAGACTCTCGACTCCATCATTGGGGAAATGTCGGCGGTTGCGGAGGGAGTTGAGACCGCTTATGCGGTTCACGATCTCGCAGCTCAATACGGGGTAGAGATGCCAATCTCCGAAGAGGTGTTCGGAATCCTGACCTTGGGCACCGATCCGGGGCAGGCGGTCAAGAACCTCATGGAGAGAGACCCCAAGCCTGAAGACTCGTTGTGAGGGACGTGTTGTCCGAGATCGAACTCTAAGGAACGCGCGCGCGAGAGAGGACTGAATACGAATGGACATGGACATGGATGAGCCCATCGCAAAAAAGGCATACTACTCGATCGGTGAGGTTTGTGACCTGACCGGCTTGAAGGCACACGTCCTCCGATACTGGGAGACGCAGTTCGAGCTTCTTCGCCCGACGAAGAACCGGGCCGGGAATCGGGTTTTCCGCCCCAAGGAGATCGAGCTGATCCTTCTCATGAAGCACCTCCTCTACGAGAAGAAATTCACGATTGACGGAGCGAGGCAACGGCTTCTGGATATGCGGAAGGGTGGTGAGATTCTGGCGGTCAGGAGAGACATGGTGGACCGGGAATTCCTCGCCGGTATGAAGCAGGAGTTGCTAGAGGTGAAGGAGGTATTGGCTGCGCCGCCCAGTCGACTGGACGCCTGATGCGGATCCTCTGCACCAACGACGATGGGTACTTGGCGTTGGGGATTGGGGTGCTCGCCTCCGCAGCTCGAATGATCGGTTCCGTTACAGTCGTCGCTCCGGATCGGGAGCAGAGTGCGACCAGCAACTCACTTACGATCCACAATCCGTTGCGTGTGCGCCGTACCACGGACGGATCTCTGGTGGTGGACGGGACGCCGACGGACTGCGTCATCCTTGCCGTCAACGAACTCATGGATCAGAAGCCCGATATCTGTTTTTCCGGGATCAACCACGGTTCCAACATGGGGGAGGACGTGCTCTACTCGGGCACGGTCGCGGGGGCGATGGAGGCGACGGTGATCGGCATACCGGCGATTGCGGTGTCTTATGCGGGTGATGCGTTCGAGGACCTAGCAGCCTGGGAAGACGTCGTCACCTCCGTGCTCCGTGGAATCATCGAACAAGGCGACTTTCCTGTCGACACTCTCTTCAACGTGAATCTCCCGCCCATCGATCCGGCGAAGGTCAGGGGAGTACGAATCACCTCTCTCGGGAAGCGGCGATACAGCGACAGCTTGACGAAGGCCGTCGACCCCAACGGCCGTGATTATTACTGGATCGGGGGAGGAGAGGTAAGTTGGACAGGGGCAGAGGACTCCGACTTCACAGCCATTCGAGAGGGGTACGTATCGGTTACGCCGCTCCATCTCGATCTCACCAATTACAAGCTCCTCGAGGAGATCCGTGGATGGCGGTTGAGCCTCTAGACGACCGCCGGTTTGCCGGGTACCGGCGAAAGCTGATAGAGCAGATCCGAGTACGAGGAATCGACGATCTGGCGATCCTGCAACTTTTCGATCGTGTTCCCCGGCACCTTTTTGTTCCTGAAGGGGTGTGGCCGAGAGCCTACGAAGATGCAGCGATCCCGATCGGATACGGCCAGACGGCGTCCCAACCGTCGCTTCAAGCGCTCTACCTCTCGGTCCTCCAGGTGACTCCCGACGACACCGTGCTGGAAATCGGCACGGGAAGTGGGTTCCTGACGGCCCTGCTGGCGCTCACGGCAGATCGCGTCTACTCGGTCGAACGGATCCGTGAACTCTCGGTGCGCGCGCGCGCTGTGCTGGACCAACTCCGGATCAACAACGTGGCGCTCATGGTCGGAGACGGCACCATCGGTTGGCGGAAGTATGCTCCATTCGACGTCATCGTGGTTTCGGCCGCGTCTCCGTCGGTGCCGCACTCGTTCATGGACCAGCTGGCGGAGGGAGGGCGGTTGCTCATCCCGGTGGGGACGCGAAAGCGCCAGGAATTGATGCTGCTTCGCCGGGATGGTTCCGAGATTCACGAAGAGATCATTCACGGGGCGTGTACATTCGTCCCGCTTCTCGGGCAGTTCGCCTGGGCCTCGGAGACGTCGGAGGACGCCACTTGACCAAGCCGGCTTCAGACGAGCTCGGACCCTCCGAGCCCAAACCCGGACCTCAGCCCCCGACAAAGCCGGGGTATGTGCGCCGCCTATACAACTGGGTGCTGCACTGGGCCGACACGCCCTATGGTGTTCCCGCGTTGGCCGTCCTCTGCGTCGTGGAGTCGTCAGTTTTTCCCCTTCCACCGGATCCGCTCCTCATCGCACTTTGCCTTGGGGCCAGCCGTCGGGCCCTTCGGTTTGCCGCGATCGCCACGGTCACGTCGGTCCTGGGTGGAATTCTCGGCTACGGCCTCGGCGCTGTCGTATGGGACTCGGTGTCCGAATTTTTCTTCTCGGGGTTCGTACCCGGTGTGACCCCCGAAAGCTTCGCCACCGTGCAGGGTTATTACGAGGACTGGGGTTTTTGGACCGTCTTCGTAGCCGGCCTCACGCCCATCCCCTACAAGGTGTTCACCATCTCCGCCGGTGTCTTCAGGATCAACTTCCCCATCTTCGTACTCGCCGGCGTCCTGAGCCGGGGACTTCGCTTCTTTCTCGTGGCGGGCCTGGTTTACCACTACGGTGAGCCGATACGCTTGTTCATCGACCGCTACTTCAATCTCCTCACGTGGGTCTTCTCACTGCTACTCGTGTTGGGCTTTGTACTGATCAGGGGCCTTCTGTAACCTAGAAATTCATTTGTTTACCAATTTCGGGGACGTGCATCTATTTCAACAATCAGTCCAAGTTCGAAGTAGGCCTGAGGAATCATCTAACGGAGTACCTTTCGGAATATGATTAAGGCGGTAGGGCGTTAACGCCCTACCAAGGGGGAATTCCCAGGGAATGGACTCAGGCTAGCCACCGTCGAAAGAATCGTGCGTCGCCACGGCGGGCGAGTGTGGGCCGAGGGTACCCCGGGGGAGGAGGCCGTCTTCTGCTTCACTCTCGAATTGGCGTCGACTGACCGTCGTCAGGGCGGATGTCGGGCCGAAATTAACTGCAATCTTGGCGTTGCTTCCGTAAAGTATATGCGGGCGTGCGGCTATAACGCAGGTGGCTGGAGCGTGACAGGTTCGATCCGGAGTAGCGCGGCTTCGTTCTCCTCCGTCAGGACATAGAGAAGTCCGTCGGGGCCTTGGCGCACGTCACGGATTCGCTGCTTGAGATCGGCGAGAAGCCATTCACGACGCACTTCTTCTCCATATTGGTTCAGCACGATCCGCTCCAGGTGGCCGGTCTGGGGTACTCGCCCCGTCATCATCCCGCCTACGAAGAGGTTGCCCTGCCAGTTGGGGAAGCGGTCCCCGGTGTAGAACGTCAGGCCCGAGGGCGCTATGGACGGCACCCAAAGGACCACCGGTTGCTCCATCGCCATCTGCCAGGGCCGCTCGGCGACACGCGCCCCCGTATACTCGCGCCCGTACGAGACCAGGGGCCAGCCGTAGTTCCGGCCCGCGAGGATCACGTTGACCTCGTCGCCACCCTGCGTCGAGTGCTCGGCCGCCCACAACTCTCCGGTCTCGGGGTGAATGGTGGCTCCGTTCTGATTGCGATGTCCGAATGAGAAGATCTCCGGCTTGTACCCCTCCCGCCCCACGAACGGATTATCGTCCGGCACGCTCCCGTCATCGCGTAACCGAAGCACCTTGCCGGCGTGGGCGCTCGGGTCCTGCGCAACATCCCGGCGCCCGCCGAATGCTCCGCCGAGAGTCATGTACAGCGTCCCATCCGGCGCGAACACAATCCGCGACCCGGCCACCGCCCCACCCCAGGAGTCCGCCACGAAGATGTCGCGGACGTCACGAAGGGCCGAGCCGTCAAAACGTCCACGCGCCAGGGCGACGGTTCTTCTCGGCTCGGTCGGCTTCGTGTAGGTGAGATAGACGAAGCCGTTGTCGGCGAAACGCGGATGAATCGCGATGTCCATCAGGCCAGCGAGCCTGGCCTCAGTGAACACCTCCGGTAAGCCCGGGATCGGCTCCGGGTCGAGCACCCCGTCGCGAATAATCCGCAGATGCCCGTCCCGTTCGGTCACCAAGATGCTGCCGTCCGGCAGAAAGGCCATCCCCCAGGGGTGCGAGAGGCCCCTGGTGACGATCGAGACACGGATTTGCGGTTGGTTTAGCGTGTTGAAGACGACCGGTTCGTCCGGCAGCGTCACCGATGGCAGACGTGTCTGACTCGCGAGGGGACGAGCGAACAAGCCGAGGAAGACAACGGCGAGCAGGAACCTGAGTTTCATGTTTCCTCCTCGGCGTGACCTTCGGATCGAGCGGGTAATCCCTAGCGATTTACATGCCTCGCGGTGACTCCTGCTTAAGCTACGCGCGGACAGAGTGCTTCGCCACGGACGCCGAGATGTCGAGCCAATCGGGAACACCGAATTCGAATCCGAATGAGCTTGGCCACTGCCTTCCTGCGCCGATGGTCTCCCAATCAAGAATATGATACGTTGCTTCAAAAGGGGAGTGACCATGCTCAGGTATCCAGCCAAACAACCGAAACGTGATGCACAGCCAGGCAAGATGACACGACGCGACTTCGTAGCTCTCTCGGTGACCGCGGGTGTTGCAGTTACCGCGGGCTGCACAACGGAAGACATTCCGCAAGAGATCGAAGTGGTCGAGGAGGACGTCGAGATTACGACTCCCGATGGCACCGCCGACGCTGCCTACATTCACCCGAGTACAGGAGCCTACGCAGGTGTGTTGATTTGGACGGACGCGTTCGGTCTGCGGCCCTCCTTCCGCGCCATGGCGCGGCGCCTTGCGGCGGACGGATACTCCGTGCTGGTGCCGAACCCGTTCTATCGGGTCGAGAGGGCGCCTTCGTTCCCAGACGCGTCCGTCGTCAGCTTCGCGAATCCGGAGGACCGGGCGAGGCTGGGTCCGTTGATGGGCTCGATAACAGCGCCTGATGCGGCCGAACGGGACGCATCAGCCTACATCCCGTTTCTGGACGCGCAACCGAACGTGGATACTTCGAAGAAGATCGGCACGCAGGGCTACTGCATGGGTGGACCGCTGATCGTACGGACCGCCGCTTCCCAGTCGGATCGCATCGCCGCCGCCGCATCCTTCCACGGAGGTGGATTGGTGACCGCCAACGCGAATAGCCCGCATTTGTTGGCGCCAAACATCCAGGCCAGTATGTATTTCGGCATCGCCGCCAACGACGACGCCGGACAGCCCGAAGCCAAGGACGTACTGCGAGAGACCTTCGCCGGCGCGGGCGTTGCCGCCGAGGTCGAGGTGTATGCCGATTCCCAGCATGGGTGGTGCGTCACGGACATGCCGCCCCAGGGCGACGGAACGGCGATCTACAACGAGGTCGATGCCGAGCGAGCTTGGGGCAAGCTGATGGAGTTGTACGGGGCGGCTCTCGTGTGAGCTAGGACGCTCTTGAGTCCAGTCGTTGGCGCGTGCACATGAACCTAGAGGCTCTTGCGCTCGAACGGGACAGGAACGATACCCGGGACCTTGAGATATTGCGGGCGGGACTAGCGACGCTAGGCGATTCGACGCTAAACTCACTGACGCGATCTATCCCGAAGCCTAGCCCGCCACCCGCATTGTCCGACGGCGGCTGTCTTCTCGTCGTCCAGGCAGGGCACCCCGCGCAATCTACAGTCGTCCGCGACGTATTTTGACGTATCAAATCGGAACGCGATTCAACGCCTCTTCCCGGATGCATGAATCGATTCGGCAAACCCGGGTTGAAACCGGTATGGAACTGAAATAGGAATGTGTCCGATGAAGAAAATACTTGCGCTCGGTTTTGTCTGGCTACTGGTGGCTTGTAGCGCTTATTCGCCGTTTGACGTCTCCGAAATGCCAGGGACGTACCATCTGATTAGCGTTGAGGGTCAGGTACTGCCGGCAACCGTCACTGATGTCGGCGATGATGGCACTCCCCAACCGGTTACCATTACTTTTGGTGTGATTCAACTCGGACTGAATGGTGAGTTTTTGTCTAGGATCACGGTTGACGGAAAAACAACTACGGAATCTGGTATGTTCACGTTGGTGCCCAGCGAAGACGCAAGACTAAATTTCTCCTCTGACGGAGGGGCCTTTGGTGCCATCCTCTCGGGCAACCGACTAACGGTATATGACGACTCGCTGACCTTCGTCTATGAGCGGAGCGGATAGAAGAATTCGTTCCCGAAAGTGACCGAATTTCGGCCGCTTTAACGGACGGCCCGACAGCGACGTTCATCATCGCGCTGTAAACGGGGCGGGGGTAGCAGCGCCCTGGCGGTACCCTATGAGTACCCTAATCGGGTTATGGGCACCCACAGAAGAGGCGCTATATAGGACGTAATTTGGATACAGTAACGACTTGTCCCCGTAGCTCAGTTGGATAGAGCGACTGCCTCCTAAGC
>PCCM01000130.1 GCA_002731735.1 Gemmatimonadota bacterium
AGGGGTGGCCCCCACCTGGCACGAGAGCCCATGATGCCTCACATTCCCCACCCAATTTTCCTGCAGCGATGAACTTGTCCGATGACGTGAGGTGTTCAATGAACGAGTCTTGCAAACGTGTTCCGGCTTCGGGAGTCCCCCTCCTACTCTTCCTGACGGTTGCGTGTGCGTTGCCGGCACTCTTCCCGGGAGATGCCCGGGCCCAGCGCGGTAGGGAGGGCCCCCCTGAACAAGGAAGCGTGGAGCCGGTCAACCTTCTCCCCAACCCCTACGTGACCATACGAGACTTCGGGACGCTCCCGGATGGACGAAGCTGGGGTTCGGTTAGCGCGGTCAACGTCGACATCGACGGCATCCACATCTGGGCGGGAGACCGGTGCGGGACCAACTCGTGTGCCACCTCCGACGTGGACCCCATCGTCAAGCTGGATCCCGACGGAAACGTGGTCCAGAGCTTTGGGGCCGGGGAGATCATTTGGCCGCACGGGATGGACGTGGACGCCGAGGGTAACGTTTGGATTGCAGACGCCCGCATTGCAAATGCCGGCGAGTTGCGGGCCAACCCCGACGCAGCAGGCAAAGGGAGCTCCGTGATCAAGTTCAGCCCGGAAGGGGAGGTGCTCATGGTCCTGGGTACGCCCGGTGAGACCGGCGACCCGCCCACACACTTCACCGATCCCAACGACGTCTTGGTCGCGCCGGACGGAAGCATCTTTGTGGGCGACACCCATGGAGCCCAGTTCCAGAGTTCACCGGGACCGGATTCGAAGAGCCGTATCTCCAAGTTCGCTCCTGACGGGACCTTCATCATGAGTTTCGGCCAATGGGGTTACGGGGATGGCGAGTTCCGCGCTCCGCACTCACTCGCGATGGACTCGCAGGGACGGCTGTTCGTGGCCGACCGGGGCAATCGGCGGATCCAGATCTTCGATCAGCAGGGGAATCACCTTGACACCTGGTATCAGTTCAGCCGGATCAGTGGGCTCTTCATCGACGACAACGACGTGCTCTACGCGATCGATTCGGAGTCCGGCCCCAACTACAATCCCGGCTGGAGAAAGGGTCTTCGGATCGGTAGCGCCAGGACGGGAGAGGTCTGGTATTTCATCCCGGAGCACCCCTCGGCGCGAGCATCCGGCATGGGCGGCATTGGGTCGATGGGTGAAGGAGTGACCGCTGACGCCGAGGGCAACATCTACGCCGGTGAAGTAGGGCCGGTGCAGGGGATGTCGAAGTTCGTGCCGACCTGGGTTCCGTACGGTGGCATTGGCCGGTAGCTCAGGTCCGACCCGGGCCCAGCGTAAGGCGACTCCCTGGGAAGACAAGTAGCGTACGGCAAGGCACAAAGCGAGGGCGCCGATGCCTCTGGCCAGTAACTGGCTCAGGCTTCGGTGCCCTCCTCCGTTTTACCCGGGTGCCCCTCACGGCGTTGGCGGGCTTCGAGGGCCGTGGGACGAGCTTAGCCCAGCGCTCGACGAATCCTTGCCGAAACCAACTCTGCGAAAACGACGGTCGCGAGGATAGCAAGAAGGATCACACTCACGCGCGACCACCTGAGGGCGTCGATGGAGGCCTGGAGGGCCATTCCGATCCCACCGGCGCCCACCAACCCCAGGATGGTCGCTTCGCGGATATTGATCTCCCAGCGGTAGATGCTCACGCCGGCCATGGACGGTAGGATCTGCGGCACGAGGCCAAAGGCCAGCGCCTGTGGGCGCCCCGCACCAGTGGTCTCCATTGCGGTCACCGGAAGCTCGGGAGCCTCTTCGATCGCCTCGTACACAAGCTTTCCAACGAATCCAACCGACCGAAACGCGATCGCCAGCACGCCGGCCGGTATGCCGGGGCCCAGGAGTACCACGAGCATGAGTGCCCAGATGATCGAGTTGACCGAGCGAGACGTTACGAGCAGTAGGATCGCGATCGGCCGCACGTAGACCCGCGACGGAGTGGTGGTGGTGGCTGCCGCAAAGGCCAGAGGCAACGCGATGAGAACCCCCAGGGCCGTTCCCAGGGTGGCGATGTGGAGCGTGTCGAGAAGGGGACGGGCGATAGTAACTGCGTACGAGCCTTCCGGCGGGAACATCCTCATTCCCAGGTCGCGGAGCTGGACTCCCGCGTCCAGGACGAAGGACCAGGTCGTCTGAGCCGAGATGGCTGCCGCGGCGGCCACCAGGGCGGCGGTGAGCCCCAGGGCGCCGACGAATCGTAACCACTGCTGCCCGCTCGTGCGCCGGCGCCACTCCGGGGTCTCCCCCCGCTCCAGGACCGGCATCAGAGCAACCTCTGACGTAGGCGGCCGGAGACGACTTCCGCCCCAAAGACCATCCCGATGATCAGAATCAGAATCGCGGAGACCGACTCGAACTCATATCGACTGAACGCGGTCGTGAGTGTGGCCCCGATTCCTCCCGCTCCCACCAGGCCGATCACGGCAGACTCCCGGAAGTTGATGTCCAGCCGGTAGAGTGCGAGGCCCAGCACACGCGGCATGACTTGGGGAAGCACGCCGAACACGACACGAGACCCCCAGGATGCTCCTGCCGCGGTAAGCGCCTCGAGGGGAGCCGGATCGACCTCTTCCACTGCTTCGGCGAGCAGTTTTCCAAGGAAACCGACGCTACCAACCACCAGAGTCACCACACCAGCGAACGGACCGAACCCGAACATGGCCACGAACAGGATAGCCACGAGGATCTCGTGGAATGAGCGCGAAACGGCCAACACACCACGAGCGGCCGTGTAGACGGGCCCCGGGACCAGGTTGCGGGCTGCAGCCAGCCCGAGGGGTATCGAAAGCAGGAGAGCCACTGCCGTGGCCACTGCCGTCATCGCCAGGCTCTCGAGGAGGCCGGCGCGGATATCGGTCCATCGGGTGACGAAATCGGGCCGCAGCCACCCGGCGAAGAACGCACTGGCACGAGACAGCCCCTCCGCGATCCTGGCCGGGTCGATGTCCACGGTCACGAGAGCGAGGAGCCCATATAACGCGAGCCCACCTATGATGAGCCACCGGTGGGTGGCGCTTTCGATCATACGTGGAGGGCGCCACGGCCGGGCTGACTCAGTGACCAAGGATCTCGTCACCCCCCACAGCTTCATCTCCGTACACTCGCTGCAGAACGGCGTCGTCCAGAGCGGACGCCGGACCGTCGAAGACCACCTGACCGTCCAGCAGCCCGACGATTCGAGGACAGAATCGCCGCGCGAGTGGCACGTCGTGGAGGTTGATGAGTGCGGCGAGCCCCCGCTCCAAGCAGATCTCGGTGATCAGGCTCATGATCCGGACCGAGGTGGCCGGATCGAGGCTCGCGGTGGGTTCGTCTACCAGGAGCACGTCGGGATGCTGGATCAACGCCCGCGCGATCCCCACTCGCTGCTTCTCACCGCCGGATAGCTCGTCACAGCGCGAGTCTTCGAACCCGGTGAGGCCAACACGCTCGAGCAGGCCGAACGCTTCCTGTACGTCCTCAGGGTCGAAGCGACGGCGTACGCTCCGCCAGAATCCGGTACGACCCAGCGTGCCCGCAAGCACGTTCTCCATGACCGATAGCCGCCCGATCAGCGCGTGCTCCTGGAAGATCATGCCCAGCCGTCGACGGGCTCCGCGAAGCTCCCTGGGTGGCAAGCCGGTAAGTTCGACCCCGTTGAGGAAAATCTGCCCGGATTCCGGCTCCACGAGTCTCTGGACCGCCCTGAGAAGGGTGCTCTTGCCCGCCCCGGACGCTCCTATCAGCCCGACGATCTCTTTTGGGTCGAGTGCGATCGACACGCCTGAAATCACTGATTCACCCCAGCCGTAACGAACGACCAGTTCCTGGATCCTCAGGGGGTGTTGCGCCTCGCTCATGGTCGGTACCCGCTCACGGGGATTCCCAGCTCATCGACAGCGCCAACTCGTTCCCGATGCTACGTCGATCCGGCGAATGACCTCCCAGTGGCCCTCGTAGGATATGGGGATGAAACTGCTTTCCTCGAACTCAGCGTCGAGAGCACTCCCTTCCCAGTCGAACGTGTAGAACGCCTCGATGACGGCCTCGGCGAGATCCGAATCGAGCCGGTTCGACACGCCGTAGGCTGTGGTCGGGAAGGTTTCCGAACGATAGAGGACTCGCAGGTCGTCGCGACTTCCGACCCCACGCGCCAGAACCTGGTCGATCACGACGTTCGCGACCGCGGCGGCGTCGTAGTCACGTTGGAGGACGCCGAGCACCGAGTTGTCGTGTCTTCCCGAGAACGCCGGCTCGAAGTCTTGATCCGCTACCAACCCGAACTCCGACTCGAGGAGGACGGAGGGAGCTTTGAAACCGCTGTTCGAGGTGGGGGACGTGAAGGCTAGAGTCCGGCCCCTGAGCTCAGGGACCGACTCGATTCCGCTCTCGCGATGAGTGAGGATCTCCATCTCGTACCCGAAGGACCCGTCGGCCCGGGCCATCATCGTGGTGGGCACGAATCCGGCGCAGTTCACGGCCAGAGGGACACTCCCCGTGTTGAACCCCGCGATATGGAGTCGCCCGGCCCGCATGGCTTCGATCTGTGCCGAGTTCGACTGCACGGGGAAGAAGAGTACGTCCCTCGACACGGCCTTCTCGAGGTGGGCGAGAAATCCTGCCCAGACGCCCCTGAACTGGGCTGGATCTTCCACAGGCGTGTAGGCGAAGATCAACCGGTCGGGATCGAGAAGCATGCGTGGATCGCCGGGTGGGTCCGCCACGAGATCGCCATTCGCGTCGCAGTAGCGCTGGTCGAGGTCGCCGTGGGCACAGTCCTCGACGAGTGGACCCGCACAACCCACCAGGAGCGCCCCGAGCGCGAGATAGCCTGGGGCCCTCATGGGATCAGGAGCCTTCCTCTGGAGGGGTCCTCGGGAACAGGTCGGGGTTGTTGGTGAAGAGTCCGTCCACCCCCAACTCGAACAGGAAGTGCGCCATCTCCTCAATGGCGCTCGCGGACCCATCCGGACCTCTCGCTGCGAACGTCCACGGGATTACGGTCAGGCCCGCCTCGTGGGCGAGATCGACCGCGTCCGGGTGCTCGAGCAAAAGGTTCCTGGTCGGGCCGATCCCGGTGGCGAACCCGCTGATCTCCGCGAGCCCTTCGGCCGTCAGCCATTCGTCGGCCGCCGGACCCGAGACGAGGAAGGTCAGCGGCAAATCTGAAGCCAGGTCGTGGCGGAGAATCTTCAGGCTTTCCGCACTGAATGACTGGATCACGACCGGAGTAGACGGGTCGGCGTTCCTCCGATGGAGCCCGTACCGTTCGAGCTCGTCCAATAGGAGCTGCTCCATATTGTACCCGCGGTCGCCGTACACTTCCGGGGCTTTTGTCTCCGGGAAGATTCCGGCCTGGCCGCTCGCGAGCTCGATCACCTCCGAGAGCGTGGGAACCTGCACTCCTTCGAATCCTTCGCCGAACCAGGAGCCCGCGTCCAACTGCCTGATCTCCTCAAGCGTAAAGTCGTTCGCATACCACCGGCGAACGGTCTCGCCGCGTACCAACTCCTCGCGGAAGCGGTCCGGGAACACCTCCCGTGCGTTGGTCGTGCGATCGAGCGTGAGATCATGGAGAGCGATCAATACTCCGTCCTGAGTGAGTTGGAGGTCGGGCTCGATGAAGTCGGCACCCTGCTCGAGCGCCAGTTGGTACGCCGCCATGGTATGCTCCGGGGCGTAAGCTGACGCTCCTCGATGGGCGACCAGCAGGGCGCCCACCGACTCAGCGGACAGATCGGCCTGCTCCGTGGATTCCAGGGAGCAGCCCACGCATAGGGCCAGAGCCGCAAGAAGAACTGTACGAACGGGTCGTTTCATCGTAGCCGGCTCTCTGTTGGGATGGCTATGAGGGTCCTTTCGGCTCAAGGTAGCCCTCCGATCAAAGCCCGTCGACAAGAAGATCTGCGCCATCGATGAAACGTGGTCTGGCCTTCGTGGGGTCGTCCGCTTGAAGGATCGCCCCGGGGCTACTGGGCTAGTCTTTACGTTACTGCGCAGTGGGACTGCCCTCCAGGAGCTTGTGACCCGGCCGGACTTGGGCGCATCTTGTGTGCCCTCGTCGGAAGGTAGACTCCAACCGATGCACACACCCCTCACACCCACCGAGGCCCTGTGACCGTCGAACTCAGCACCTTCGCGCAGTCTCTGACCGCCGAAACCGCCTTCACCGTTCTCGCCATTGCGAAGCAGCTACAAGCCGCGGGGAAGGACGTAGTCGAGCTGGAGATCGGCGATAGCCCCTTCAACTCGGCCGCCCCGGCCAAGGCCGCCGGCATACAGGCCATCGAGCAGAATCAAACCCGCTACTGCCCGTCACCGGGTTTGCCGGAATTCCGAGAGGCGGCCGCTCGACTGGTTCGTGACGAGTTCGGCGTGCCGGCCGAGCGTGAGAACGTGGTGGTGGCTCCGGGTGCCAAGGTTTTCGAGCAGTTCTTCTGCGAGGCGTTCTTGAGCCCGGGGGACGGGGTGTTGGTCTTCAGTCCCTATTTTCCGACCTACGTGCCGAACATCGAGCGACGGGGTGGTCGGCCGGTTTTCGCGGCGCTCCGGCAGGCGAATGACTTTCGGCCAGACATCGCCGATATCGAGCGCTTCCTGGCCGACGACCCTTCACCGAGAGCGATCTTCCTCAACTCGCCGCACAACCCGACTGGCGGCGTGGCGACCGAGGAGGATCTCCGCGGCATCGCCGACCTCATTCGAGGCGAGCAGATTGCCGTGTTCAGTGACGAGCCCTACTGCCATATGGTGTGGAAGGGTAGTCACCATTCGTTGATGGCTCAGCCAGGCATGCTGGACCACGGGGTCGCCGCTTATACGTTCAGCAAGTCCTACAGCATGGGCGGTTGGCGACTCGGCTTTGCGGTATCATCGCCCACCACCACCGATTCGATTGCGACGATGATCAACACGACGCTCTCTTGCACGCCACCATTTGTGCAAATCGCGGGAAAAGCCGCGCTCGAAATGGACCGCTCCGAGCGGGATGCGGTGATGGAGGAATTCCGGCGGAAGGTGACGTTGCTGACAGAGGGCCTCAACCGCCTCGAGGGTTTCCGCACCCTTGAACCCCGCGCCACCTTCTACGTCTTTTCCGACGTGTCGACCGTCTGCAACCGCCTCGGAATCTCGAGTCACGGTTTGGCCACCTACCTACTGGAAGGCGCCGACGACCAGTTCGGCGTCGCGTGTCTGGGCGGCGAGTGCTTCGGCGAAGCGGGAGAAGGCTTTCTGCGCTTCGGTTGCGCCGCGTCCGACGAGCGGCTCCGGCAAGCGGTTGACTTCATTCCGGAGGCGCTCAGCCGGGAGGGTAGAATCCAAGCGTTCCTCGAGGCGCATCCCGAGTGGCGTCTGGGCGCGCCGTATTCGGTGGACGACGAGGTGTAGATGAGGAGCAGGTGAGGAAGTCGGTGGATTGAGAGGGATAGGCAGGGAAAAAGCATAGGGTAGGGCCGCACGGGTGGCATATCCTTGAAAGAACCACTCATTCCACTTCGTCTGATCGGGTGCGAGCAGACTCCGGGCACTCAGGGCTGGTGCAGATTGGCCGGTGACGGCCCGTAGGAGAGCCAGGTCCGGTTCACCGCCTGGTGTACACCTGGTCGTGACCAGTCGCAGACGCCTTGATCGAAAATTGCTTCCAGGCGGCTCTTTTCGGCGTCTGTGAACTCGACGGCATATTCCCCGTAGTCGATCGGCTTCAGCTGGCACTTGAACACGTCATTACTCAACGGTCCACCCGCAACCAGCCGCAGGCCGGCGTGGGGTGGATAGAGTTCGTTGCAGGCTCCACGAGTGTTGTCGAAGAGCCTGTCTCTATCGAACACCGCTTTCTCGACGATCTGCTCGCCTGATTCGGTCCAGCAGTCATCCTGTAGCTCGGATGGCTTGGCCCGAACGATCTTCTCCAGGGCTTGCAGATCGGAGTGGTCCGCCTGGATGTTCGCCAGCCACTGGTCCATCAGCGCGAGGTTTTCCTGCGCCAAAGAGACGTTCCCGACGTGCCGTCGGATGATGTAGTTGTCGGCGTGGCCGTTGTCCCGCTCGAGGCGGGCACGCGTCGTGAAGGAATAGATGCTGGCGTGGAAATTCCCCTGGTGGTCCAGGTAGCTCCGATCGTCGATGATGGGCACCTGCGACAGGCCCGCGCCGCCGCTGGTTACCCGCCCCGTCTGGTAGGCGGCGCGAATGGCGTCGTCATCTCCGACCGTGCGTTCCCCACGCGGTTGGAAGTCGATGTCCCAGCCGCCTATCTCTTCGTTCAGTTCGAGGAAGAGTGCCTTGTCTATGATCCCCTCATTGAGTGTGGCGAGGCCATACTGAACGCCGACGTTGTCGTGAGGACTCCGAGCGAAGGCTCGCTCGTGGTTGATATCGGTGAAGACCATCTCACCAAAGATGTTTCTCATTCCATCGTAGATTGAGCATCGCACGCCGTCGGGGTTCTCAGCGGCGTCGTACCGTTCCGCCATCGGGATCTGAGCGGAGCAGTCATAAGGAGAGATTCGGGCCGGGCGCGTACCGAGGGACCGGTCGCACACAGACCACATGGACCAGGCCCCGATCGCCGTCTTTACGTCATCGCTGATTCCGCGCTCTTCGTCATTGAGAAAGTTTCTCAGTGGGAGGCTGCACTCCTGCGTGTCGATGAAATACGTCACCGCGTCCGAAAACGTGAGGCTGGGGATGATTCCGTCCAGGAGCCCGGGGTAGGCGCCCGCAATGAGGAGTTGCTGCATGGCGCCACCCGACCCCCCGTTGCCGATCGTGTACCGCGGCTCACCGTACGCCTCGATGAAACGTTCCTTGACCATCATTGTGGTTTCGGCAGAGAGCACGTCGTTGCAGCCTCCCTGCGCGTTGACGTTCAGCGTCGACGACGCGACGCCGTATCCCTTGCTCAGAAGGTCGTCTCGGAGGACTCCGCCCGTGCTCGTACCCTGGAAGAAGCCCGCTTCACAACCGCCTCCGTATGTGTATACCAAGCGCCCGTTCCAGGCAGTGGGCGGGGACAGCGGGGATGCCGCCGGTCCAATGGGGTCGTGTAGGATGGCGGTTTGGTAGATGGCCCGATTGATCGTTCCTGTCTCGATCCGGACGATGTAGGGCGCTGTAACGCCTTCGATCGTCGTAACCACGGCGAGGTCGGGAGGTTGCTCGCCGGTCTCAGCAAGGGGCAGGAATCCTACGTCCGGCGTGGTCGATCGGTACACGTAGTCGACGCGTGTAGGCAGCGAGCAAGACGCGTCGAGGGACGTGTCGTCCAACGACTCCCCGTTACCGACCGCGAACCTGGGCTTTCCTCTCCGTCCCGCAGGCAACTCCCCCAGGCAGAAGTAAGGCTCCTGCTGAGGGCCAGAAATGATGGGGCCGGTGATCGGGTAGTTGACCACGGCGACTCGAGTACTGCCACCACTCGCGTCCACCTCGATCGTGTTCTCACCCAGTTGCAGACCCGAAACCAGGGCTAGATACGAGGGGCTCCCGTCCGCTGTGCTCATGGCGGCGAACTCGACCGCCTGGCTCTCGCCGTTGACCGCGAGTGCGAGCCCGTCGCTCGAGGTCGCTGAGGTGACGACCTCGATGAGGACATCCCCACCGCTGACCAGGTGGGCCTGGGTGGACACGACCCGAACCTCGATCTCCGATCCGTTCGGTGAACATGAAACCAAGGTCAGGATAAGAAAGAAGATTGAGGTTTGGCGCATGGGTCTGCTTCCCTTCGAGTGTGCTGAACGTGTCCCGAGGTGCTGAGGTCGTCTTTGCCGTGGAACAGGACCATGCTGAAAGATCGGGCCTGTGGCAAGCTGTGTCGGTGAGTGGCTGGCCTCGGCGTGATTTGGGACGAAGTGAAGAGCGAAGAGGCGCAGAGAGGAGTGCGGGCACACGGGCGCTACAACAAGAGCTACCGCTGGTGCTGGGGTTACCAGATAGCTTTCCGAAGGACATTCAATCTAAGGCGAAGCCATGGGGATCAGCGAACACGTGCTGCTCGGGTTGCTGGCCGTCACGGGCTGGCCTTCTACATTGTGGATTCCGGCGGCACAAGCAGACCCTCAACCCCTCCCGCACATGAACGTCCTCGATTGCATCAACACTCGTCGCTCGACCAAGACCTTCACGGACCGTCCTGTATCCCGCGAGGAGATCGAGCAGCTTCTCGGCACCGTCTGTCAGGCTCCCAACCACCGAATGACGGAGCCTTGGCGTTTCTACGTGTTAGGCCCCCGGGCTCGTCGCGCATATGGTGAGGCCCTCGGGCACCGAAAGGCCAAGCGGATTGAGGACGCCGTGGCGGGGAAAGCAGTCATCGAGAAAGTCGCCCAGACCCACGAGTCGCTGCCCGCCATGGTCGCGATCGCCGTAACGTTGGACGAGAACCCTGAGATTCGTGAGGAAAACTTCGCAGCCGCCTACATGGGTATCCAGAACCTGTCGCTGGTCGCTCATTCAGTGCGGCTAGGGACACACATCAAAACGGGGGCCATCATGGACGACCCCGCTGCGCGGTCGGCGGTCGGGCTCTCCGAGGGTGAGAGGATCGTTGCCACGATCAACATCGGGGAGCCCGACGGGTCGCCGGATGGGCAGGCCCGTCGGTCGGCCGCGGAACTCACGACGTGGCTGGAGTGAGCAATTTCTCTTGAGGGAGGCGACATTCAGCTGCCCTCTCGCGCCTGACTGTACCCGGCCGGTTTGTATACATTCTCGGCCATGATCTCCATCTCGAACCTCGAAAAATCGTACGGAGACCGTACGCTCTTCTCTGGCGCGACCTTCCAGCTCAACGCGGGGTCGCGCTACGGACTCGTGGGTGCCAACGGTTCCGGAAAGACGACCTTCCTCGACATCGTGAGCGGTCAGCTGGAGGCTAGCGAGGGCACCGTTTCCATTCCCAAACGCCTGCGGCTCGGCGTTCTGCGCCAGGATCAGTTCTTGTACGAGGACGAAGAGATCCTCGCGGTTACGATGATGGGCAACCCCGAACTCTGGGAGGCGATGGTAGAGAAGGAGGAACTCCTGGCGAAGGCGGAGCAACACTTCGACGCCGACCGCTTCAGTGAGGTGGAAGAGACCGTGCAGCGCCATGATGGTTACACGGCCGAGGCCCGGGCGACGAAGATCCTCGAGGGACTCGGTCTTCCCGGCCACATTCACGGGGATCCGCTGTCGACGCTCTCCGGCGGGTTCAAGCTCCGGGTTTTACTCGCTCAGGTGCTGGCCGGTGTTCCCGATGTCCTGCTCCTCGACGAGCCGACGAACCACCTCGACATACTCTCGATCCGGTGGCTGGAGATGTTCTTACGTGACTTCGCCGGGCCGGTGGTCGTCATCTCCCACGACCACAGATTCCTCGACAACGTCACCACGCATATCCTCGACGTCGACTACGAGTCAGTACTCCTCTATCACGGCAATTACACAATTTTTCTCGACGCGAAGCAGGCCGAGCGCAAACGCCGGGAGAAGGGAATTGCCGCCAGGGAACGCGAGATCGCGCATCATCAAAAATTCGTGGATCGCTTCCGTGCCAAGGCCAGCAAAGCGCGCCAAGCGCAGAGCAAGGTGCGCATGATCGAGAAGAGGGCAGAAG
>PCCM01000131.1 GCA_002731735.1 Gemmatimonadota bacterium
CGATCGTACGAGCTTGGACCTGAACATCCGTTCGTTTAGCTTCAGGGCTTGCGGGTCCTCACCTAGTTCCGACCCGAGATGCCGCTCTTGGGGCAGGGGCTGGGCGATCCGTAAATTGGCGCTGCACCGAAAAAGCACGTCGCATGGAGGGCTCGATGGGCGAGAAAAAGGTGAAGGGTACAGGTCAGGGCGGAATGTTCAACGACAAGTCCGGCGAGCAGCTCCCGCTCGCCATGCAGTACGACTACACCAACTTCTATTTCGGGGCAGGCGACGATGCCTTCGCCATGCTCGAACCCTTCGACGAATGGTGGAAGGACTCCGAACCGTCCGGCTACTATCTGTATGGCCTCCCCATGCAGGGTGCGCCCACCACGCGAGTCGCCGTCCGTAACACCAAGACGAACGAGGTCCACTCCGACCTCCTCAATTTCGCCTCCTACAACTACCTCGGCTTGTCGTACCGGCCCGAGGTGAAGGAGGCCGTGATCGAGGCCGTGGGCCGTTACGGTAACGGTGCCTCGGGATCCCCGGTCCTCAGTGGCTCGCTGGAAGTACACCACGAACTCGCCGACCGCCTTGCCGAGTTCAAAGGCAAGGAAGCCGTCCTACTCTTCCCGACCGGCTACAGCGTCAACGTGGGGGTCGTCGCTGGACTCATGCGCTCGGGCGACCTCGTCGTGGCCGACCAGTACGCGCACGCGAGCTTGGTCGACGGCATGATCCTCTCGAAGGCCACCAGCCGCTTTTTCCGCCACAACAAGGTCGATGACCTCGAGCGCAAGTTGAAGCGTTACGACGGCAAGAAGTTGGTCCTGATCGAAGGCGTCTACTCAATGGACGGCGACGTTGCAGTCGTGCCCGACATTGTGGAGGTCTGTCAGCGCTACGGGGCCCGCATCCTGATCGACGAGGCTCATTCGACCTTCATCTATGGCGAGAAGGGGCGTGGGGTGGCGGAGCACTTCGGGTTTGATGACCAGATCGACATGCACGTAGGCACGTTCTCCAAGAGCCTCGGGGGCCAGGGTGGATTCGTGGCCGGCTCTCAGAAGCTGATTAACTACCTACGTGGATTCTCCCGGTCCCGGTTCTTCTCTTGCGGGCTGTCTCCCGTGGTAGCAGCCGGGGTTGTTCGGGCGCTCGAGATTTTCTTGGAGGAGCCCGAGTTGAGGACACGACTCTGGGACAACGTGGAGTTCATGCAGGCTAGCCTTCGCGACGCCGGCGTGTCCGTAGGAGACTCCGAGTCACAGGTGATTCCGATCATGGTACGGGACGACGCACGAATCTTCAAAATCGGTGAGGCGCTCCTGCGCGAGGGGATATACCTGAACCCGGTCCAGTACCCCGCCGTACCGAAGCATAAGTCTCGCTTTCGTATGTCCATCTCCGCTGCTCACTCCCGTGAGGAACTCGAAGAAGGCGCACGGATCATCACAAGTGTACTGCAGAGGTATGGCATATGCCCGGAGACCGAGGGCACTATTACTTCAACCACGGGCTGAGTTGTCTCTTTGAGATGCCGACGTCCGTCGCGCGGCGCCTGGTTCCATCACACCTCCAACCCCTCGAGGTCCAGCACGAGCGCAGTGTTCTCTCGGTCACTGCGTTCGATTTTTTCGGGGGCGACGGGGGTGTCTTCCAGGAGCTGGTTCTCTCCGTCCTAGTGCCGCCACTCGTGAAGCCCGGTGATCCACTGCCCAAGGCCGGCTTGTACCCCTTCGTCGTAGCCACGAGTACGGAGGTGGGCCGCAGAGAGGGGGTCGATCGCTGGAAGCTCCCGCACCTCATGCAAGACGTCGAGGTCGTGTTCACCGAGGGGGACAGTCAGATCTCCGCTGCGGCGAGCGCCGACGGGGAGCCGATACTCGAGCTGATAGCTACGAGTCACCGGTTCGAGCCCACCGAGCTGCTCTTCCACGCATTCATGTGTGACGCCGGAGGGAGTTACAAGGCGGACCTTACCATGCGTGGCGCGAGTTATAGTGAACACGAATTCGAGCGAGGCTCACTCGTGATCCATCCCCACGAGATGACCGACGGATTGACCAGAGACGAGATCGCGGACACGCCCTTTCGGGAGCAGTGGATGAAGAAGGGAGTGGAGGTCTTCGCTCCCCTCGAAGCGATCTGAGATGTCCTCCGACTCGGATGGCCGCCGCGTCTTTGTTGTCTTCAATCCGGCGTCGGACCGCGGCCGTGCCGTGCGTAGGATCGACCGTTTCCTCTCGCTGCTCCAGAAACACCTGCCGGGCTTCGAGCACGCCGGCACGTCCCGCCCTGGCGAGGAAAGTCTTTTAGCGGACCAGGCGATCACCGAGGGGTTCGACCTCATCGTCGCTGTAGGCGGGGACGGGACGTGGAGCAACGTCGCCGACCGGATCGTGGCGTCGGGCAAGGAGAACGTCGCGCTGGGGATTCTCGCTTCGGGCACGGGAAACGATTTCGGCCGTAACTTCGGCATATCGATGCGTAACCCTGACCGTGCTGTGCAGGCTCTGGCCAACGGATTCGTTCGCCACCTCGACGTGGGCCGGATCCTCACGGGTGCGAGTCCACTGAGGCCTGAGGCAGGGCCAACCGAGACCTCGAAGGGGCGGCATTTCCTGAATCTGGTCGGGTTCGGATTCGACGTGGCCGTCATCGAAGACACCGCTGGCGCACGATTCCTGCGGGGAGAGTTACTCTACCAGATGACTGCTCTGAAGAATCTCTTTTTCTACTCCGGCGTCCCGCTGGTGCTCGAGTCTGATGGACCTACCGTGGACGCTGATCACCTCATGCTCACCATCTCGAACGCGCCGTTTTTCGGTGGCGGCTACCTGATCGCTCCAGCAGCTGAACTCGACGACGGATTGCTGGACGCATGTGCCATCGGCAACACGCCGGCATTCAAGCGGTTGCGTCTGTTCAACGCAGCGCCCAAGGGGCGGCACGTCGTCTCGGACCACGTCCAGATGCGCCAGAGCGCCCGCTTTTCAGTGCGCTTTCCCTCGCCACCGAAGTACGAAGTTGATGGGGAGCTCTGGCAAGCCGAGGGTACCGAGGTGATCGTCGAAGCGGTTCCTCGGGCACTCCGCATGGTGGTTCCGGGCTGACGTCCAGAATCCACCCAACCCTACGCCTAGGCACCGTCCGCGGTAAGGTTGCCCGCGACGAGCATCCAGCGCTCGTCGGCCAGGAGCTCGGCGTCATGCTCGTCGTGACTCACGAGAACGATCGGCGTCCCGTTATCACGAGCGAACGCACGTACCATGGCGGCAACCTCCGAACGAAGCGGCCGATCGAGGGCCGAGAATGGCTCGTCCAGAAGCAGCACCCTTGGAGCCGAAAGAAGCGCCCGGCCCAACGCCACCCTCTGGCGTTCCCCTCCGGAGAGAAACCGGGGACGCCGGTCGAGTAAGTCGGAGAGGAACAGTGACTCGGCCATCTTCTCCACCTCGGCCGGGCTGCTCCCGGCGTAGGCGAGATTTTCCCTGAGTGAGAGGTGAGGAAAGAGCAGAGTGTCCTGCGGCACCCACCCAACCCTCCTCTCCCATGTGGGCATGTTGACCCCCGCGTCGGAGTCGAGCCAGATCTCGTCACCCAAACTCACACGGCCTTCCGCGCGGGGCTCAAGTCCCGCCAACGCCCGCAGCAGTGTGCTCTTTCCCGACCCCGACGGACCTAGAATCGCGACGTGATCGCTCCCGGGCCGCCAGTCGACGTCGAGGTCAATGGCATCGAGGGGAACCCGTACCCGAGCGTGTAGCCCCCACGCCCACCCACCCACCGGGCTCCCCTCAGCGTCCACGCGGGCCCCCTTACCGTCCACCATGGTGGTCCTCGATTCTGCGACGCTGCCACCGCGTCAGCCTCTCGAATCCGAGGAGGGCGACGAGCGAGAGCATCACGCTGGCGATCACCAGCGTCCAGGTAGCACCCTGGCCCGAGGGCGACTCCAGCAACGAATAGACGGCGAGGGCGATCGTGCGGGTCTGACCTTCCATGTTTCCGGCGAGCACGACCGTCGCCCCGAACTCCCCCAACGAGCGGGCGAACGCGAGAACGGCCCCCGCCGCGATTCCGGGGAGAGCCAACGGCAGCGAGATGCGCCGGAACGTCGGCAGCTTCGGCACGCCGAGCGTCCAGGAGACTTCCTCGAAACGCCGGTCGACGGTGTCGAACACGGCTCGGATCGCCATGACGTACAGCGGGAACCCCACGACAAGTGCCGCCAAGGTCGCGCCCAGGAGTGTGAACGGAATCGGAAGACCCATCGCAGCCAGCAACCCGCCGAGCGCCGACTCCCGGCCCAACACAGTCAGAAGCAGGAACCCCGTGACCACGGGTGGGACCACAAGGGGGGCCATGACGATCATCGATACGAAGCTCTTCCCCGGGAAGTCACGGCGCGCCAGCAACCATCCCACGGCGACCGCGGGAACCAGCCCCAGGAGAACCGCGCTGAGCGCGACGATCAGCGACAGTCGGACCGCCGACCACGGATCCAGCGCCGGCGACGCGAGCGACGGGACCTGCGCCACCCCTGTGCCGTCGTCCGCCGGTCCAAAACCCGATGCTGCAAACAAGGCCATCGCCTCCGCTCCACTCACGAAGTCGAGGAAGGCCCCCGCAGCCTCGGGCTGCTCGGTCCGTGCAGTTACGGCTCCCGGATACGTCGGGACAGGGTCGTCGTCCCCCTCGAACGCGAACGCCACGGTCACACGTTCCTCGGCCAGCGCGTCCGTCCGGTATACGATGCCGCCGTCCGACTCGCCCCTCGCCACCCATTCGAGCGTCCCCCGAACGCTGCCCCCGCGAATGACCCGCGGCTCAACCGCCGTCCAGGCCCCCACTCGCTCGAGCGCCGCCCTCGCATACCGGCCCGCCGGGGTGTCCTCCGCGGCCAGCGCGATCTGAGCGAGGTCCGCACCGGCCAGCGAGCGGGGGTCTCCGGGAGGATCGGCGGTGCCCGTGGGCACCACGAAGACGAGCTGATTCGTTGCCACAGGTCGGACCGATGATCCGTCTACGCCGCCCCGCTCTTCGAGCCACTGCATCCATACTTCGTCGGCCGATATGAAGACGTCGGCCGGCGCACCCCTGAAGATCTGCGGCGCCAAGACGGAGGTCGCGGCGAAACTGAAGCGAACGGGGACTCCCGTAACTTCACGCCAGGCCCTGGCCACGACCGGCAGCACGTCCTGGAGGCTCGCCGCCGCCAAGACCACCAACGCCTCCGGTGTTTCCTGAGCGCTGGTCCTTGAGATCCCGTCCGCGCTGGCCGGCTGCCCCATGAACAACTGGACAGCAGCCACCCAGATGAGCCATTCTTTAGATAGGTGGAGTGGCAAGCGACAACCCGCACGTAGGTCCCGGGCGAGGCCAGTACGACCGGCCCGCGCAAGGGGAGTATTTGGTCCCTGGCAGTGGCCCAGGTTAGGTAGCGGCCCGAATAACGGCAAGGAGGTCGGCGGGGGCGTGTACACACGAGAATGCGAGCAATGGGAGGCAGCTTGGGGGCAGATCCGACAGGAGGCCAGGCGGGACCCCCGGGGAGGAGAGGCCGATTCGACACTTGTGGCACGAACTCGCGTGGTCGCCGTGTGGGTCGGGGGGAACGGCCGTCCGACACGGGCTCCGGGGGAGGTCCGCGACGCGTTCGGAAACCTCGAGGCGCCCGAGCTCTGACTCTTTGACACAACAATGGAATTCCTTTTTGAGGCGGACCTAGTCGGATGAACGCACAGTATGATCGCAAATACCTGAAGAACCTACTTTTGGAGCGCTCCGTACGCCTCGGCGACTTTACACTCTCGAGCGGGGCTAAATCGTCGTATTACATCGACGCGCGACAAACGACCATGACGGCTGAGGGGCAGAGGCTCACCGGAAAGATCGCGTACACCCTGATCGAAGAAGCGGGCTGGGACGTGTCGCATGTGGGAGGGCTGACCCTCGGCGCCGACCCTGTTGCGTACGCGATCGCACACCACAGCACCGGGCGCGGTCGGACGCTCGATGGTTTCACCGTACGCAAAGAACCGAAGGACCACGGAACCGGACAACAGATCGAAGGGGGCCTGCCCACCGATGCCCGCGTGGTGGTCGTCGAGGATGCCGTGACGACGGGTGGGAGTGCGATTCGGGCGATCGAAGTGCTTCGAAAGTACGGAGCGTCCGTCGCCGGCGTGATCTGCCTGGTGGACCGGGAAGAGGGGGGGCGTTCAAGGCTGGACGAGCTCGGCGTACCTCTTCTAGCCGTGTTTACGGGACCGGAGCTCCTCGCAGCGGCAGAGGAAGCAGCGAAGTGAGCGGCGGGAGGACGGCGGCCAACTCAGTCGAGCAACCGGAGCGGCATCACCAGGCAAAGGTAATCTTCCACCTCTTCGCCCTCGGGTGAAACAGGCTCGATCGTTGCAGCCCGCTCTGGCGCCTTCATGGTGACCCTTACCTCGTCCGTAGACATGTACTTCAGCACCTCAAGCAGATAAGCCGCGTTAAAGCCGATCTCGATTCCTTCGCCTTCGTACGTCAACTCCAACTCATCCTCTCCCTCGCCGAGGTCCGGCGTGAGCACCGTCAAGTGAACACGGTCCGGCTCGAAGGCCATGCGGATCCGGTGCGTTTGGTCACTCGCAACCACCGCCATCCGGCGAACCGCAGAGGCAAAAGCATTCTTGTCGACAATGGCAAATTTATCGTTGTCCTTTGGAATCACCTGTTCGTAATTGGGATATGTCCCCTCGATGAGCCTCGTGTAGACCTCAGTGCCATCCGCCCGAAAGCCGAGATGGTTACCACCCTTGGCGACCTCGAGATCTTCCTCGCCTTCGAAGAGTCGCTGAACTTGCTGAAGTGCTATCGGGGGGACGATAAAATCTGCGCTAGGAGCGCTGGAAGGCCCGGCAGCAACTCCTTTTCTTGCGAGTCGGTGTCCATTGGTCGCCACCATTCGCATATGCCCATCCCGCAACTCCCAGAGTACACCATTAAGAATTGGCCGGCTCTCCTCAGAGGAAACAGCAAAGGAAGTGTTCTTGATTAAGCCGTGGAGGTCCGCACCTTTCACACTCCATCCCGTCTCGAAGTCTACCTCCGGTAACGTGGGGAATGAGTCGACTGGGAGGCCGTTGAGTTTGAAGTGGCTCTTTCCACACCTCAACTCAATCTGATCACCCCGCGTACTCAACTCCACCGGCTGATCCGCCAACTCTCTCACAATTTCCTGGAGCTTCTTTCCTGGGGCTGTAATGCTCCCCTGGTCCTTCACCTCAGCAGGGACCCACACACGAACCGCCACGTCCAGATCAGTACCACTCATCGATATCCCATCCGGCCCGGCCTCGAAAAGGATATTCGAAAGAACGGGAAGGGTGGTCTTGGTAGGGATGCTCGCAGAAACGGCAGCAAGTCCCCGATGCAGATTCTGCCGAGTGATCAAGCAATTCATCGAGCCTCCACAACGCCGGTGTACGCCTGGTTATGAACAGTGTCTAAGTAAAAAAGACTGACTTATATAAAAAACTTAGTAGTAGTAGAGGGTGTAAAAGTGTTCAGAAGTCGCCTTTCATCAACGAGTGACAATAGATTACGCCATTCTTCCGGATGTGGAAAATGGGGGATAAGCGCACTTCGTTTTGATGGTGTCGGAAAGTTGCAGAAACTCCACGGATTTCCCACACACTTTTCCACAGCCGGATGACCCCCCTCAAAATCCTCTTTCAATCTCGGCACGTACCCCCTCGACCGATCGGCGAAACTCATCGTCCGTACTCATCGCGTCATCGACTTTGCGAATCGAGTGGATAACCGTGGAGTGATCCCGGTCCCCGAACAGCCGGCCAATATGAGCAAGAGGATAGTCCAAGAGATCTCTGATCAGGTACATGGCGACCTGGCGAGGGACCGTCAAGTCCTTGGTCCTCCGTTTCGAACTGAGAGCCTCTTCGCGGACGTGCCAGCGCTCCGCAACCAATTTGCGGATGTGTTCAGGTGTCAACACGGAGCTGCCGTTTCCCGGGGCGCTGACGAAACTGCCCTGAAGCGCCTTGCGCGCCAGATCTACTGAGACATCCTGATTGGTGATGGACGAATACGCCAACAATTTGATGATCGCGCCTTCCAATTCGCGGACGGAGGAAGTACAGGACTGGGCGATGAGGTCCATCACCTCGTGGGAGACCATGAGCCCATCGTCGTCGGCCTTCTTACGGAGGATCGCTACCCTGGTTTCGTAGTCGGGCGATTTGATGTCCGCGACCAGTCCCCACTCGAATCTCGAAACAAGCCTTTCCTCGAGCCCCGGAATCTCCTTGGGCGGGCGATCGCTGGTAAGGACGATCTGCTTCCGCGCATCATAGAGGGCGTTGAACGTATGAAAGAACTCTTCCTGCGTACGCTCCTTGCCTTTCAAGAACTGGATGTCGTCGACCAGCAGGAGGTCCATCTGCCGGTACCGTCTGCGGAAGTCGGCGGTTGTTCCCTGCTGGATGGCGGTAACAAGGTCATTCGTGAACTGTTCGCTGGGGACGTATGCGACCCGCATGTTGGGGTCGGCCAGAAGCACCTCGTTCCCGATCGCGTGCATGAGGTGAGTTTTTCCGAGGCCCACACCACCATAGAGAAAAAGCGGGTTGTACATGAGTGCAGGTTTGTCAGCAACCGCGTGGCACGCAGCGGTCGCGAGCTGGTTGTTGTTACCTACCACGAATCGCTCGAATGCGTACCGCTGGTTCAAGGTCGAGGGAGATCCGGCACGGTCTCCGGTGGGTGCCCGCGGAGTGCTTCCGGGTGCTTGTGGCGTCACCTCGATGGTGGGAATCGGCGGCGCTGAGGCCGGGTCGGTGCAACGGAACGTGAGGGTCAGAGGGCGACCCAGGATCTGCTGAACCACGTCTTGGAGGAGCGGTCCGTAGCGAAGGCTGATCCATTCGACGTGGAATTCGCTCGGCACCTCGACCAGAATCTCCGAGTCGGTGACCCCCACCACAGTCGTGGCGGCGAGCCACGTACGGTATGTCTGTCCCTGAAGCTTGTCGCGGGTCGTGTCGAGGACCCGGGACCAGAGCTCGTCGGCCGTGAACTCCATGCGCTCCTAGGGTGGTCGTTGACGCTCGCTGGCGTGGTCGGAAAGCGGGGGCTCAGCACCCTAGATTCCGATTGTGGAAAAGTCAATTTTCCGGTCGGCGGTGGGGGCGTCGCTCAGGGTAGCTGACCTTGACCCGTGCTCGCCCACTCGGATATCTTACCGTGCTATATCGCTGCGCGGCCCGTCCGAGCTGGCCGTGGGACGACGACCCCGAAGGCTGTTGAAGAGGTACAAGGCGTTATGAAGCCCACATACAGGCCACGGAATCGGAAGCGTGTGAACAAGCACGGTTTTCGGGAACGCATGAAGACTCGCGGCGGGAGAAAAGCCCTTGCGAGGCGGCGAGCCCGGGGACGTACCCGCCTCGTGGTGAAGATCGGCTCGAAATAGGCGAATGATGGCAGCCCATTCGGCTGCGGGGACGGGCCAGCGAGGAAGCGGATTCCGTTTGCCTCGCTCGGGGCGGATCCGTAAGGCGCGAGACATTCGATCCCTGCTCAGGGACGGATCGAGGAAGAAGACGCCCAGCTTGGACGTCTTCTTTTTGTCTTCAACCGGACCAGGCAACCGTTGGGGCATGATCGTCCCCAAACACGGGTATTCCATCGTGGAGCGGAACCGTGTCAAACGACGTCTACGCGAGATCGGGCGAACTCGTGTGTTGCCACGACTCAGGGAGCAGGGCATGGCGTTGGACGTGTTGGTGAGGGCCCGCCGGGAAGCTTATCGGGTCGGGTTTCGTACCCTGAGCGATGAACTTCAGTCGGTGACGGAAGAGTTGTGTTCGGATCGGTGACGGAGGATCTGTGTTCAGACGTGGGCTGATCGGAGCCATTCGTTTCTACCAACGGGCCGTGTCTCCTGTCACGGGGCCCTCCTGCCGATTCTCGCCAACCTGCTCCGAGTTCGCGGTAGGCGCCATCGACCGGTATGGAGCGTTTTCAGGCGGGTGGCTCGCGTTCAAACGAATCCTGCGCTGCCGTCCATTTGGCGGACAGGGTTATGACCCGGTGCCCGAGGTCAGAATGAGCGACACGGTTTGATTCACGTGAGGGCATGAGCTAAATGCGGCAAGAACAACGCTTCCTGCTGGCGATCACGTTGATGATCCTCGTTCTCGTGGGAACGAACATCCTGTTTCCGCCCATTCCGCCCGAAGAGGTGGTCGGCCCGGAGGGTGATGCTCCCGGACAACTCGATGGTACTGGGGTCACGGGTGTGCCGAGCGCACCGCTGGGCGGCACTGACGCCGCCGGGGACCAGAGTGATCCCTTTGCGGGCCCGCCGCCGACCGAGCCGTCTTCGCTTTTCCCGCCCGTGGAGGTAGTCGCCACCCCCGCAGAAGATACCGTCGTGGTTGAAGGACCTCTCTACAGATACAGTTGGAGCACACTAGGGGCTCGCCTGATTTCGGCGCAGTTACTGGCCTTTGAGTCATTCGACGAAGGGCAAGAAGGGCAGCCCGTGGAGTTGATCAGCGCCGGAACCGGTGGTGTGTTGGCCATGCAACTTAGGCTTGGCGAGCGAACGTTCGATCTCGGCGCGCGGTCGTTTGAAGTCGAACCGGCGGACGGGCTGCGACTCAACGAGGGTGGTGGGCCCCGGACATTGACCTTCCGGTATCGGGATCCAGCCGGCCTCATTTTCCAGACGGCCTACACGTTCGATCCCTCGTCGTACGACATACTCGCGCGGACTGAGGTTATTGGTCCGGACGTGGACCTTTTGGTCACGGGGATGGGGTCGGGGCTCGGCTACAACGAAAGGAGCCGCGGCGAAGAGTCGACTGTGATGGGGTACGTGTGGAACCACGTTCGTGATGGGGTCGACGACGAGCGGCTCACCAGGGTCGACGACGAGCGCATCCAGGAAGGGCCCCATCGCTGGGCGGCGCTCAAGAGTAAATACTTCATCTTTGCGTTGATCCCTGGCCGGGAAGGCGGCGAGCAGTATCTAG
>PCCM01000132.1 GCA_002731735.1 Gemmatimonadota bacterium
GGGGAAAAGCATTTCGGGCTTTAGCGGAGCGGTTGGTTTCGACTCCGTTGTCCTGAACCGAGACGCCTGATGCAGACTCCAACGACGACCCCGCGCGATATCAACCCCACCGAGGATGGCACGGCGCTCCGCATCGTGTGGGAGGACGGACACGAGTCGGTTTATCTGCCGTTCGATCTCCGGATGTCGTGTCCGTGCGCGGGGTGCGTGGATGAAGGTTCAGGGCGTCGCACGCTCACCGAAGCGATGGTGGCACCCAATGTGTATCCGACCGCCATCCACTACGTGGGGCGCTACGCGCTCCAGTTCGTGTGGAGTGACGGGCACGACACGGGGTTCTATTCGTTCGACCTCTTGCGGGGTCTTTGTGGATGTGAAGAGTGCGAAATGCCCGGCCCGCCGCGGCGATCCTCACAATGATCGTGGTAACCAGAGAATGATTGTCGTCACCGGCGGTACCGGATTCATCGGATCGAATCTGGTCGCGGGCCTGGAGGACCGGGGCGAGACGGACCTGGTCGTCTGCGACCGCCCGGGGCAAGTGGACAAGCGTCGAAATATCGGTAAGCGAGAGCTGGCGGCGCTCGTGATCCCCGAGCAACTCCCCGAGTTTCTGGAGGGAAACGCGGCCAAGATCCGTGCGGTCTTTCACATGGGTGCGATCTCATCGACGACGGAGACCGACGAGGGCTTGATCGTCGACACGAATGTCCACCTGTCTGCGGATCTGTGGCGGTGGTGTGCCCAGAATGGAGTTCCGTTCATCTACGCCTCTTCCGCAGCGACGTACGGTGACGGCTCGATGGGCTTCTACGACGATGGATCGGTCGAGGGGCTTTCACGCCTTCGCCCCATGAATCCCTATGGGTGGAGCAAGCAACTATTCGACCGGATGGTCGCACGTTGGGTGGACGAGGGGGCCCCCTCTCCACCGCAGTGGGTGGGCCTCAAGTTCTTTAACGTGTACGGCCCGAATGAGTACCACAAAGGCCACATGCAAAGCCTGGTGTCGAAGACCTTTCCCGTGGCATCAGCCGGAGACCCCGTCACGCTCTTCCGCTCGCACGACCCCGATTATCCCGACGGCGGGCAGATGCGGGACTTCGTCTACGTTCAGGACTGTGTAGCGGTCATGCTCTGGCTGCTCGAACACTCGGAGATCTCTGGGCTCTTCAACCTGGGGACAGGACAGGCCCGCACGTTCATGGATCTGATTGGGAGCATGTTCGCCGCCATGGAGATGGAGCCCTCATTCGAGTGGATCGATACCCCCGATGAGATCCGCGATCGCTACCAGTACTTCACACAGGCCGAAATGGGGCGCCTGAGGGCGGCGGGTTACGACGCACCGTTTCTGGGCGTCGAGGAGGGAGTCCAGGATTACGTGATCCGCTACCTGGCCACGGAAGACCCCTACCGGTAGCGGCAGGGAGTACCCCTACCGAAGACGCCCGGCAATCGTACATTGAGCGCCGATCTTCCTTCACCTCGACGGAAACATCCGCCACGCGGAGGTCCATCAAACCGACGTCCGTCAAACCCTGGAGGCTGGACATGACCGACTCCACTCGCCGGCAATTCTTGCGGAGCCTAGGTGTTGCCACCGCGGCTGCTGCAGTACGTCCCCGGTTGGCTTTCGCACAGGAAGTGCGAGTGCGAACGGTCGCGGGCACGGGTGTGGCGGGATACGAGCCGGAGGGTTCGGGCGGGCTGGTGGCCACGCAGACACCGGTGAACAATCCGTACGGCATCGTGGCCGGCCCTGACGGCGCTCTGTATTTCTGTGAAGTCGACACCGGGCGGACTCGAAGGATGGACCTGGGAACGGGGCGATTGACCACCGTTGCCGGGAATGGCGAAGCCGCATACACGGGGGATGGCGGACCCGCGCTCGCCGCGTCTTTTTCAGCTCCGCACGAGATCCGTTTCGACCGCGACGGGCACCTCTTCGTCGTGGAGCGCGACGCACACGTCGTACGTCGAGTGGACGCTCAAACCCGGGTCGTGTCCACGGTGGCGGGGACGGGCGAGGCCGGATTTTCGGGGGATGACGGACCAGCCACGGAGGCTCAGCTACGCCAGCCGCACAGTATCGCGTTTGTCGCGAACGGCGATCTGCTCATCTGCGACATCGGCAACGGACGTGTGCGCCGTGTGAACATGCGGAACAGCACGATCTCGACGCTCTCCGGCACGGGAGAAAGACGCGCGCCGACGCCCGATACCGGTCCGCTCGATGGCACACCGCTCAGGGGGCCGCGCTCACTCGACACCGACAGTGATGGCAACGCATACCTGGTGCTGCGAGAGGGCAATGCCGTGTACCGGCTCGACACCGGGGCCGGAAGGCTTCAGCGCATCGCCGGCACCGGTGAGCAGGGCATGACGGGCGACGGAGGTCCGGGATCCACGGCAACCTTCAACGGACCCAAGGGGATCGCTTACTCGGCTTCCGATCACAGTCTGTACATCGTGGACACCGAGAACCACGCGATGCGCCGTATGAGTCTGGCCACGGGAATCATCGACACGGTGCTGGGCACCGGCGAGCGTGGGGACGGCCCCGATGGTGATCCCTCGCAGTGCCGACTGGCTCGTCCGCATGGTGTGTTCGCGCATGAGGGTGTCGTATACGTGACGGACAGCGAGAATCATCGTGTCCGGGCGTTGGAGGGCGTTCTCTGAGGCTACGCGAACGTATTCGACAGCGTCCCGATGCCATCGATGACGATTTCGATCGTCGCACCCGGCTTCATCGGTGACGCCCCCAACGAGGTCGCGCAGGTGATGAGGTCTCCCGGAAGGAGCGTCATACCGCGCGAGATCCGCTGCACGAGCTCGAGCGGAGAGAAGAACATGTCGTTCACGGGATAGTCCTGCCGGACTTCGCCGTTCAGTCGGGAGATGACCTGAAGGGACTCTGGGTCGACGTCGGTCGCGATCACCGGGCCGAATGGGGTGAGCGTGTCGAAACTCTTCGCTCGACTCCACTGGGCGAAAGAGGGATCCTCGGAGATGATCTGGAAGGCGGTCGCGTCGTTGACGCAGGTGTAGCCGAGGACGTAGTCATCAACCTCCGCCATCGAGACGTCCTTGCAGGGCTTGCCGATCACGACCCCGAGCTCGCCCTCGAAGAACACCGGGCCGTCGTAGGATTCCGGTTGGACGATGGTGCCGCCGGGGGCGAGGATGCCGGAGGGGGGCTTGTAGAAGTAGAGCGGCTCCGTGGGCCGGTCCAAATCGTTCTTGGCTGCTACCGCACCGAAGTTGTTCCAAAGCCCGATGATTTTCGAGGGCAAGCATGGGGTCAGGATCTCGACTGCATCCAGAGGGATGATTTCGGACGTAGGGCTCGGTCCGTCGAACATGTCGCCCGCGTAGACGGAAATTGTCCCGCCGTCCAAGGTTCCGAACTTGATGTTTCCATTGTGGTTAACACGTATCCATTGAGTCATGACATTAGGTTCTCGGAGCGTCTCACTTCTCTGGTTTTCATGGCCTTTTTCGCTCGCTTTGGGGGCGATGTGCTCTCTCGTTCGCCCCACGGTAAACCGTAAAAATGCTTCGGCGCAACAGGGTCGGGTTGTACGCACGAATCCGTCGCGGGCCGGTCCATAGGCGGAGGGTGCGCTGGCGGGTGTCCTTGGCACCCTACTAAGATAGGCAGTAGAGGCGGTTAACGAGGACACGCGCCAGGCGGTGGAGGTCACGACGCTCGGTCAGCGGCTACAGGGAACGGGTGAGGATAACGATGGGAAAAGCTCTCGAGGGTGTTCGGATCCTTGACATGACTCACGTGCAGTCGGGACCGACCTGCACGCAGATCCTGGCGTGGTTCGGCGCCGACGTCATCAAGGTTGAACGGCCCGGCTCGGGCGACATCACGCGCGGCCAGCTGCGCGACATTCCCGATGTGGACAGCCTCTACTTCACCATGCTGAACGCCAACAAGCGCAGCCTGACATTGAATCCCAAGACCGAAGCGGGCAACGAGATCTTCACCAGGCTGATCGAGGAATGCGACGTGATGGTGGAGAACTTCGCGCCCGGTGCGATCGATCGCATGGGCTTTCCTTGGGAGAAGATCCAGGAACTCAACCCGCGCATAATCTACGCCTCGGTCAAGGGATTCGGCCCCGGTCCCTACGAGGATTGTAAGGTGTACGAGAACATTGCCCAATGCGCGGGCGGGGCGGCCTCGACCACGGGCGAGATCGACCGATTCCCGATGGTTACCGGCGCCCAGATCGGCGATTCCGGCACCGGCATACATCTCGTGGCGGGTATCCTGGCCGCCCTGCTTCACCGTGAGAAGAGCGGCAAGGGCCAGCGCGTGTCGTGCGCCATGCAGGATTCAGTGCTGAACCTCTGTCGCGTGAAACTGCGGGACCAACAGCGGTTGGCCCATGGTCCACTTAAGGAGTATCCGCAATATCCCAACGGCGAGTTCGGCGACGCGGTGCCGCGGGCCGGCAACGCATCTGGCGGGGGTCAGCCCGGCTGGATCGTCAAGTGCAAGGGTTGGGAGACTGATCCGGACGCCTACATCTACGTGATCACTCAGACGAGAGCGTTCTCCGGTCTCGCCAAGGCCATTGGGCACGAGGATTGGCTCGAGGATGCTGAATGGAGCACGCCCGAGGCGCGCCTCCCGAAGCTCGATCAGGTGTTCGCGGAAATCGAGAAGTGGACGATGACGAAGGACAAGATGGAGGTCATGGAGATCCTCAACCCCTTGAACGTGCCCTGCGGACCGATCCTTTCGATGAATGAGCTGGCCGGAGAGGACGCCCTACGTCAGACGGGGACCGTCGTCGAGGTCGACCACCCCGAACGCGGCAAGTACCTGACGGTGGGCAACCCGATCAAGCTGTCGGACTCTCCCCCGGACGTCGCGCGGTCCCCTCTCCTGGGGGAACACACCGAAGAGATCCTCAAATCCGTCGTCGGTCTGGATGACGCCGGCATCGCGGAGGCGCGTCGGCAGGGCGCGATCTGATGAGTTCCAAGTATGACGTTCTCATTCTCGGGGCGTCCTACGGCTCCCTGTTCGGCACCAAGCTCCTGTTGGCTGGCCACTCGGTGACCCTGGTTTGCACCCCGCCGACCGCGGAGCTGATCAACCGGGACGGAACCGTCGTGCGCTTTCCGGTTCGAGGTCGGGAGACGCTGGTCGAGATCTCCTCCGAGGGGCTGGAGGGTACGCTCTCCGCCAGCGCGCCGGATGGGGTCGAGCCCGGTGAGTTCGACCTGGTCGTGCTCGGCATGCAGGAGTCACAGTACAGCTCGGAGGGTGTTCGTGAGCTGATCGCACGGGTCGCAGCCGCGCGCACACCGTGTCTGGCGATCATGAACATGCCGCCGCTACCGTACCTCGAGCGAATTCCGGGGCTGTTGATCGAGCCGCTGAAGCAATGCTACGTGGATCCAGCCGTTTGGGAGGGGTTCGAGCCCGGCCTGGTCACGCTCGCGAGTCCGGATCCTCAGGCATATCGCCCACCGGACGAGCCGAAGAACGTTCTTCAGGTGGGATTGCCGACGAATTTCAAGGCGGCGCACTTCGAGGACGAGGAGCACACGACGATGCTTCGCAACCTCCAGGCCGACATCGAAGCCATCCGGTACGACCCCGGGGACGGCGCCATCGAGATTCCGGTGAAGCTCAAGGTGCACGACTCCGTCTTCGTGCCGCTGGCCAAGTGGCCGATGTTGGTCGCCGGTAACTACCGGTGTATCCGGCCCGACGAGATGATCGCCATCAAAGAGGCCGTGCACGGCGACGTGGACGCCTCCCGGGACACCTACCGGTGGGCCTCGGGCCTGTGCATTGGGCTCGGAGCTGCCGACGCCGACCTCGTGCCCTTCGAGAAATACGCGAAGGCGGCCGAGGGCCTGGCCAACCCGTCTTCGGCGGCGCGTGCGCTCTTCGGGGGGGCAGCGTATATCGAGCGGGTGGACTGCCTGATTCGGCAAATCGCCCAACAGCAGGGGCTCCAGTCCGAGACCTTGGACGAGATCGTCACGCTCGTCGACGAACGTCTGGAGAAGAACCGCGCGGTGCTCTAACAGATCTACTCGACGAAATACCGGACCCAGATCCTCCAGTAGATGAGCACCAGCGTCATCCCTGTGAACACCACGAGGCTGATCCAGCCAAACCAGCGCGCGAACATCGACGGATAAAACGCTCGGTCCTGCTTAGGTATGATGACCAGGCAGTAGTAGAAATTCAGGAAGAAGATCACCGGCGCCACGAACGCTGCCAGCGCGGAGGCCACCAGCACCAGAAAAACGGGGCGTTCCAGCACCGCCACGAAGGCCACGGACGCCACGAGGGAGTACAGCATTGTGGCGCGGTAGATGTTGTATTCCGAGTACCACGTTCCTCGGTGGGCTGGGGTAAGATCCTCGCGGCCGATTCCGCTGAGCTCGGCGGTGCCGCGGAACAGATTGCGGGAGCAGGCGCCCACGATCCGGGGCCAGCCGTCGAAGTAGTTGAAGGCCGTCGAGAACGTCGCCGCGAACGCGCCCAGCATGAACACCCACATCCATCCTTGGCCGAGGCTCTCCGTGAAGATACCCGCGATCTCCCCCATGACGTCGTTGCCCTCGACCGGGCTCGGAAAGAGCCACATAGCTGCCAGGAGAAGGAAGATGCACGCGAGCACGAAGGAGATCACGTGACCCGCGCGAAAGTCCCAGGTGCCTATCTTGAACCACTTTTGGCAGTACTCCTGGGCATTCGCCGGGAGCTTCGACGTATCGACCGAGAGATCCTCCCGGTTCGGATTGAAGGGATCGAACCGGTTGGCGAGCCCCATGTCCTCCATGCGATCGCGAATCTTGCTCATGCCCTTCTTCTTGGCCTTGCCCCACTCCGACGCCTGAAGCGACACGTCCATCCCCGTGGGTAACAGGCCGAGGAACGCCGCGATGATCAGCCAGGATCCGTCTGGAATCTGGACTATGAAGAAGTTGCCCATCTCGGAGATCGGGGCGGGTGTCCTGAAGTACACGGCCAGCACCGAAAACACGAGAATCGCAGCGAGGATCTTCGTGGCGATCTCCACCACTTTGTAGCGGCCGCGCAGGATGATTGCCACGGAAACCACAGCCAGGAACAGGCCGTACATCCAGAGCTCGATCGGGAGCCCCATCACTTCGTAGCCCACGTAGTACATGACGGCGGCGGCGGCGATGAGGCGACCTGCTTGCCCCACAGCACACTGGATTAGCGTCGTGATCAGCACGTACCAGAGCGGCCACTTCTTCCACGCCGTGCTGTATGCTTCGATCATGCTCTTCCCGGTCGCGTTGGTGAACCGGAAGGCCATCTCGAAGCCGTAGTACTTGAAGATGTATGCCACCGGGATGCACCAGAGCAGGGCGTACCCGAAGCGCCCCCCCGCTGCGGGGGCCGTGACCAGGTGGCTGGTTCCGATCCCGGTCATCATCAGAATGAGGCCGGGACCGAAATGGCCCATCAGACCCTTAGGGGTCATATCGGGCATCTCCAAATCGGAGAACGCGTCGTCTGCGTTGGGAAGAGTCTCGGGGGAGCCGCTGGGGTCGGATGCCATGGTCTGTGGGTAGACGCTTTTTCTGGGGGAGCCGGAACATGGAACGCGCGAGGCACCATATTGCGCCGTGGGCGAATGCCAGGCAATCTCCTGCATGCTCCAGCTTCCTAAACGGCGCGGTAGAAGGTTCGCGCTCCTCGGGCTCTCCGTCTTTTGGGTCGTGGCGGGCGTCAACCACTTCGTGAGTCCGGACTTCTACGTGCCGATGATGCCACCCTACCTGCCGGGGCACCTCGAGCTCGTGTACTTGAGTGGGGTTTTCGAGATTCTCGGGGGCATCTTGGTCTTGGTTCCACGCGTCCGCGCGATGGCAGGCTGGGGCCTCGTCGCCTTACTGTTGGCCATCTTTCCGGCCAACATCCACATGGCCCTTTCTCCCGAACTGTTCTCCGATATGTCCACGGGTGCACTCTATGCGCGGCTGCCTTTTCAAGCTGTTTTTCTAGCCTGGGCGTATTGGGCAACCCGACCCGAGGTCGCGGAATCCGCCGAGCAGTCTGAGTTGACTGTGGTGATGGGCCTCATTGAGGAGTTGAGCGAGCCGGCAGGGGCAGGGAACTGATGACGCGGAGATTCTTGGCCGCGAGACTCGTGTCTGGTCTCATGCTCACGGTGGCGGTGCTTGCCCCTCTGGAGGCGACCGCCCAGGGCACGGCGGAGCGGACTTTCCGCCCGTTAACCCAAGCCATGCTGAACAACCCCGACCCCGCCGACTGGCTCATGTGGCGCGGCGGCTACGCCAACTGGGGCTACAGCCCGCTCGATCAGATCACCCCGGGAAACGTGAACGACCTTCGCCTGGCTTGGTCATGGGCCTTCGCCCCGGCCGGGCCCGGCTCCACGGGAATGCAGGTCGAGCCGATCGTATACGACGGCGTCATGTATATCCGTCACGCGAACGAGCGGTATTCGGCGCACGACGCGACCACGGGGGACATCATTTGGGAGTATTCCCGCGATTTGCCCGAGGAGATCACGAGTGGGGAGGCCGTGTTCACGGTACATCGGGGCAGGGGGGTCTTCCTTTTCGAAGACAGGCTCATCGGTCACTCGACTGACGGGATGCTCTTCGCATTAGACCCACGCACGGGCACGCTCGTGTGGGAGACGGAGATGACGGACTACAGAGCCGGGCAGCAGCCCAGCGGTGCTCCGGTGGTGTTCAACGGGGCCATCGCGGTGCCGTACAACTGCTCGTCCTGGTCCGCGCCGGGCCCGTGTCATCTGTCGGCTTATGATGTCGAGTCTGGCGAGATGTTGTGGCGCTGGCATACGAGTCCCACGCCCGAGGACCCGACACACGAGACCTGGGGTGACGATCCCCAAGTGTACCCGCTGGCGTCGAGACGGAACATGTCTCCGTGGCAGACTCCCGCGGTCGACACCGAACGCGGGTTGTTCATCTTCGGGATCGGCTCCAGCGCGCCGCAGCAGCCCGAGTTGGCTGGAACCGACGGCGAGTGGCCAGACCGACTCTACCACGGATCGACCGTCGCCCTCGATGCCCGAACGGGTGAGCTCGTGTGGTGGGCCCAGCACCACACGGACATGTGGAACAACGATGCCACGTACGACCGGATTCTCGTTGATGCGCCGTTGACGCCGGATCCCCCCGATGCCCTGGGCGTGAATCCGGACATCACGCCTGGCGAAGCACGCGAGCTCGTGATCGGCTCGTTCTCGAAGGACGCCATCTTCTACGCCTACGACCGGAGCGACGGCACGTTTCTGTACGCGAGGCCCACGGCATACCAGAACGTCATCCAGGGGTACGACGGCCGAACGGGCGCGTTCATCACCAACCCCGACGCGGTCATGATCGCCGACGCGGATCGTGAAGCCACGATATGCCGGGAGAACAGGCAGATTCCCCAGGGGGCGTACAGCCCGCTCACCAACGCCTACTACGTTCCGGCGTTCAACGGTCGCTGCTCGGTCATGCGGGTCAGGTCGCTCTCACCCACGTTGCAGACGGGCTACAACACGACGACGGTGCGCTCCGCGCCTAACCCCGTAGCCCACCTAGGCCAGCCCGAGGCGATCGACGTCTCGACGGGGAAGACGCTCTGGCGTCTGGATCGTGAGGCGCCCCTGTACGGGATGCTGACCACGGGCGGTGGTCTCCTCTTCTCCGCCGACACATACCGGCGCTTCTATGCGATCGACCAGTGGACTGGAGAGATCCTGTGGGAGACCATCCTTAATGGTGTGAGTGATATGGCGCCCATCACCTACTCGGTAGACGGCCGACAATACATCGCGGTGATCTCGCCGGGGGGCACACTCGGATCGAGTAGTCACGTGGGCCAGTTGCGCGCCCGGGTACCGATCGGCCAGAGAAACGTGGGGCACACCCTGTTCGTGTTCGCCCTGCCGGAGTGATAATGAGCGCGGCCCGACTCCCGTCGAGTCGGTCAGACGTGACTATTCGCTCTGTCAGACACGGCCATTGGAAAAAACCATTGACGAGGATGAGTCCTTACGGCCGTGGCTCGGGCTTCGCAGATATGATAATCTGGTCGAGTCCATCGGCCTCAAGTCCTTGATCCCCTGGTGGATAGCTGTTCGCACGCAGGATGAAGGCCAGGATGTTTCGATAGGTTTGGGCGGGCAGGGAGTTGGGACGGTCCGTCGGCATCAGTTGTTGGATTTTCCCGAACAGCTCACCCAGGGTGCGCTCACCCCAAAGGAAGGTGAAGCTCATTCCGACCAGGCTCGGCGAGGTCGTGCTGCCGCGCAAGTCTGGAGCGTGGCAACCCGCACACGACTCCGTGTACTGGACCCCCCCACGCTCGGCTTGCTCCTCGGTGTATACGCCGTCCCACACAGTGCGTTGACCGTCGGCCTGCGTTGCTTGCAGCCCGCTGGCAGTCATGGGGTGCACTAACGAGATGGCGATGACCAATAAGGGGCCCGGGATGAGTCGCATCCAGCCCGTCACCTAGGGTCCGGCAACGCGAAAACGTAGATCGAGTTGCCGTGGTCCGGCCTGCGAATCTCCGGGATCAACTCCCTCGGAATCAACCCGGCCCAACTCCCACCGCCGGTTCCGGCCGGCACGGCCATGTATTGTTTTCCGTTCGCCAGGTACGTCACGGGGAATCCCTGAGCCGAAGTGGCCAGGCGCGTCTGCCAGAGGATGTCGCCAGTAGCTTCATCGAAGGCATACACATACCGATCGAAGTCGCCTACGAACACGACGCCCCCGGCTGTGGTGAGCGCGGCCGTGTTGATCGGCGTCGGCGTGCGATGGCGCCACAGGGTTTCTCCGGTCGTGATGTCTAGGGCATGGAATTCACCGAGGGCACCCTCGGCATCGGGATGCCTGTAGTCGGCGCGCCGCACCGGACCGGTCCCGCCCCCGCCGATGACCCGTTCGGTCGGGCCAAAGGTGGCAATCTCGCAGTTGAGCGTCATGGGGATGTATAAAGCATTAGTTTCCGGGCTGAACGACATCGCGCGCCAGCTCTTGAACCCCGACGTGCTTGGGCACATCGTCATCTCGACGCCGATCTCCGGGGTCCTCAGGTAAGTGACTTCGCCGGTCTCCGGATCTACGTCCACGATGTTCTGATATCCGAGGTCCGTAGCGTGGATGAACGCACCGGTCTCCCGATCGAGCTGCCAGAGAATCGCCAGCTTGCCCATCTTGAACAGTGAGGGTCGTCCTCCGACGTCGATCAGGATGTTCTCGAACCCGTCGTCCATATCGTTCGTCTCACCGGGAAGGTGCTGGTAGTACCAGACCAGTTCTCCGGTATCGGGATTAACGGCGAGGGTCGAATTGGTATAGAGGGCGTCACCATCGGTACCGCGGACCGAACGGGCCCACGGCTTGGCCTGAGCCGTGCCCCAATAGACCAAATTGGCGTCGGGGTCGTAGCTGCCCGTCATCCACATGTCGCTGCCGGCTCTGAACTCCAGCGGCAGGTCTCCCCACGTGTCTCCACCGGGTCCGCCGGGGAGGGCGATGCTTGATGTTCGCCACTTTTCCTCGCCCGTACGAGCGTCGAGCCCCGTGAGGAAGCAGATGTCCTCCTTGTAGCGCTCGCAGCCGGTGATCCCCGCGATCACCGTGCCGCGAGCCACGATCGGGCCGGCCGAGTACTGGTACCCCAGGCTCGGATCGGCCGTCTGCGTATCCCACACGACCTCGCCTGTCCTTGCGTCCAGGGCAATGATGTGCGCCTGGTGGGTGGTCCCAAATATCTTGTCGTCGTAGATGGCAATGTTCTTTTGGGCTCCGATTCCCCCACGGCGCGCGTCCGGATCGCGTTCCGGACGGTACTCCCAGATCAGATCTCCCGTCGCGGCGTCGAGTGCTTGAATGACGTCTTGGGGGTTCGGCAGGTACATGATCCCGTCGTACACGAGGGGTGTGGCTTCCTGCGCGCCCGATTCGTCCATGGCCCACGACCACACGAGCTGAAGCTGGCCGACGTTGTCCCGGTCGATCTCATCGAGCGGGCTGTACCCCCACGCGTCGTCGGTGCGCCGGAAGTTGAGCCAGTCGCCCGGAGCAGGGTTGCGCAGCGTCTCCTCGGTCACGGGACGGAAGTCGGTCACCTGAGCCCTGAGGCTGGGCGCCACGAGGCCGGGGCTCCCCACCAATACCGCGAGCGAAGCGCAGACAAGAGATCGCACGATCATTGGTTGCTCCTCCCATTCCACGGTCTACCGGACGTACCACGAAAGATCCGTAGAGGTTACGGAACGGGAGGGTGGCGTGCAATGAACGATGCAGTTCCGAGTGCCTGGTTCGGCGCAGTACCTAGTTCGGGGGCGTCAGCATCTCGAAGTACGCCGCCGCGCTAAACCCGACCGGATCGACTTGATAGAGCTGGCTTTTGGTAAAGTGGCCTGTGATCGGGTAAGTAGGGTGGAGGCTCCGTCGCGGCACACGCATCGAAGCTATAGCGCTTCACGTAGCCGGTTCCCGCGCCCGTACCCACCGCACCACGCGTGTTCTGGATGATTCCACCCGTGATGTAGAGGCAGCCCCGGCCCCACGTCTTGGCCTCGAAGGCCTCGTCGTTCCTGCCGCAAGGGATGTGCCCGGGAACGAAAAAGAGGACGGAGGCCCCTTGAAGGGCTTGTTTCTTAGGGGGTCCTGGGCGGGGGCCCTCGTTGGGTGACAGCCGTGGAAAGGCGGAAAACGTTTCCCATTCTGGACAAGAA
>PCCM01000133.1 GCA_002731735.1 Gemmatimonadota bacterium
AGTTTTCGTCCGTGCCACGTGGACCCCCAAGGTAAGTGAGTAATCACTAACTAACTTTCCTTGAGATTCTTGTCAAGAGTGTTCGGTCGACGACGAGATCCCTCGGCGGATTCGATTCGAGTAGCGAAGGCTGGGTGCCACACACGATCGAAGCCATCAACTCCACTGTCCTTCTCATGACGCTCCGACCACCTTTGAACAGCCGGGGGGGGCCGCTTTCTGCTACAGTCCTCCCGCCTTTTCTGATACAGCAAAACCCCGCTCAGCCAAAAGGCCAAGCGGGGCGAGGGGTTTCCATCAGTGGGCCTGGGTAGACTCGAACTGCCGACCTCACGCTTATCAGATATGAGACTAGCGCTCGTGGGCACTCGTGGAAGCTGGAATCAAGGGGTTTTCATCGATTCTGCGCTGGTGGGCGCCAGCCAGCGCTGGCCAGCTATGATACGGCATGTGCTACAGCTTTCGTTTGGCTCGCTCGCCAGAATCGCATGGGGAACAACCCCTACTCCAGGATTGACCTCACCACCTCGATCACACCGTTGATCATCTCGTCTTCGACCTCCGGAGACCATCCGACGGGCGAGGCGTACTGAATCTGAATGACCTGCGACTGGTAGGCGTCCCGACGCACGAGCTCTCGCGTCGGAATGTAGAGATTGTGCTCGCCCATATAGCCGAACACCATGATCGGCATGTCGCGGCGAAACGTATCCTTGATACGCGCCCCGATCGGCGCGGTCACTTCCCCCTGCATCGCCACAAGAGGCATCGGTCCGATCCTGGCGACGATGACCTCGTTGTAGACGGAGGGGAACTCGTCGTGGATGCTGTAGTCGTACCGGTCGAGGAGCTCCGTATCGTTCCTATGAATCAGATACGTATCGTCGGTGGAGATCATCTCCGTCGTCGTCTGCGGAAACGGGAGGCCTAGCTCGTAATACCGCAGCAGCATGCGCACCCAGTTCGTGCTCCGGTAACGATGCGGATACGCCACGAAGCCCACGTCAGGCGGAAAATCCTCGGCGAGCTGGAGCGCAGCCTCTCTGGAAATCGGTGGAGCTAACGGCAGCGAGAGTACTTCCATCGTGCTGGTGATCGGGCCCGTGACGTCCTGAAGCTCGGCGTCCGCGATCTCCAGGACGGCCGTCGCGAGCTCGTGCCCCAGGCTTCTCGCGACCTCCTCCATGACCGCATCGAGCGCCTCCGGTCCGGCGGCGCGGGCCTCGGTCGCCCGCTGGTCGTAGTCGGCGGGCCGCACCGCGTACTGGTTGCCGCCTGACGCGTCGGCGTACATGGCCTGCACGCCGGGAATGGCTGCCTCGATCTCATCCATGGCAAAACCGGGGTGCCCGGCGTCGATCTTCGAACGCGATGCCTGCGCCGGATGTGTACCGTGGTTAAAAAGCAGCGCCACGGGCTGGTCGCCCTGCATCACTTTCAGCAATTGGATCTCGTAGTCGGCCGGCGCGTCGCCTCGTGTGGTGATGAAATACCCGTGGCCCCCTCCGAAGAGTACGTTGACCGGCCCACGTTCGTTGGCGATCGCTTCCTCGATGAGCTCCAACATCCGCTCGGCCAACCACTCCCCGTAGTCGAAGTTGTCCGGGTTGATCTGGATGGGCGCGTTGTGGTTGTGCGTCGCCAACAGAATGAGTCGTGACGGATCGATGCCGAGCTCATCCCTCACCCGCTGGCGCAGGATGGGTGTCGCGACGTCGAGGCAGTTGAGGTCGTACGTGACGATGATCAGACGGTTGGTTCCGTCGTTCAGCACCAGAGCGCGAGCGTAGATATCTTCGGCCGTCCCCTCCGACACCCGGCCATTCACCATCACCCGTGGCTCACTGTTCGTAATGACACCCTTGGCCACGCCAGCGCTCATCTGCGCGAAAGTCGTCTGCGGCTCCTGCGCGAACGCCGTCCGAGGAAGGACGACGATCAAGGCCGCCATGAGGGTCAGCGCGAAGTCCCGTTGGATACGTCTGTTCATGACGCTGTTCTCCTTAGTGCTCATGCAGCTGCAGGAAGGCCAGCAGGTCGGCAAGGTCTTGGTACTCGAGCCCCTGCTCCAGCCCATCGGGCATCAATGACAGGCCTTCGGTGCGAATCTCGCGGATGTCGCTCCGGCGAACGATGTCGGTTTCTCCTTGAGCCCGGACGAGCGTGATACTCGCCGGCGTCTCCGATCTCAGGATGCCGTTCAGCAACACTCCGTCCGTGGTCTCCACCAAGTAGTTCGCGTATTCCGGGGCGATGGCGCTGTTCGGATCCAAAATCGATGTCAGCAGGTCCTCCGTCCCCTTGCTGAAGGCCATGCCGAGGTCGGGTCCCACGGGGTTTCCCACACCGCGCAAGAAGTGACACTGGGCGCACAGCGACTCGAAGTGCCGTTGCCCTCGGGACTCGTTCCCACGCAGGCCGGGTACCTCGGTCAGGTATTGATCCACGATTTCCGTGCGATTGCTGAACTCGTGGTCCCCGAAGAACACGGCGGCGCGGGTCGCGATGTCATCGGACGAGCGGCGTAGGAGCCTCCGGCGCTGTTCGAGGTCCAGGTTGAGCTCTCCCGAGTTCAGGTCTCCGCTCTCGAGCGCCGAGATCAGCAACTCGTGCAACGGCACCCGGCGCAGGAGCATGTCTAGCGCGATCCCTTTCACCTGGGGGCTGTAGCCTCTCCACCGGACGAGGACCTCTCCGCCTGTCTCATTGTCGGCGAGCCGGGCGAACGCGCGAGCAGCCCCGATCTGAAGCTCGAGCGGATGTCGAGGCTCCATGAGCCCGAGCAAGGACTCACCCACCTGCGGGTAACTTCCCAAACCGAGGAGCTCCACCTCCTCGATGCGCTCGGGAACGGAAAGCGAGGTGTCCAGGACACGAACACGCGCCTGGGTCATCGCGCGGTCTTGGGCTCCCGTGTCCTGGATGTCGAAGCTCGAAGCCACACGCAGCGCGCCCCGCACGACCGGAGTGAACCCGGAGTTGATGGCTTCCTCCAACGCCGCGCGAATCGACGCCTCTACCCCAGCCGCCTCGCGTCCGCTTCCCAGACCGTCGGCGAGGCCATCCAGTAGCGCGGCGCGCCAGCCGGGAGCGAGCTGCGAACCGCCGGCCATGCTCACCAGCGAGGAGACCGGTTCGAGATCTTCGCGAGAGCCCACCACCGATGCGAGACGCCTCGTCACGTCCCGCTTTCCATCGGTGACCTCACCGACGAACGGATCACCCGAGGCCAGCAGCGCCTCCAACGCTACGCCGGGCTCGACGGCCAGGCCGGTCAGGACCGCGTCCCGGGACCATGCGTACTCCACGTCCCGACGCAGAATTGCCAGCAGCACCCCAGGCACTCGGGGATCGTCGATCGCCCCAACGGTGAGCGCGACCTGCATGCGGACGCGCGCATCGGGATCCGAGTCCATGCGCAGTACGGCATCCCGGACGTCGGGCGATGCCATGACGTACGGCTCGGCCATTCGAAGAGCGTTCTCGCGGACGGCCGGGCTCGCGTCCTCCAGTCCAGCCTGAACGATCTCGGGCTCCAGAGCACCGAGCCCTTCCAGTGTCCAGAGTCCGTGCAGTCGCCCCAGCGCAGAGTCGTTCTCGAGAGACAGCTGCCTCAACAGTGGAACCGCTGATTCATCCCCGCGTTCGACGAGGAGACGCTGAGCGGTGTCGCGCCACCATTTGTTCGGGTGCGCCAAGGCTTCCACCAAGGTCTGGACATCGGCACCACTGAGCTCGGGGCGCGTAAGCTCGAGCCCCTCCCGAGGAACGACGCGATAGATGCGGCCCTTGTCATCCCCAGCCCTGACGTCGAGGCCCTGTTCCACCTGATCGGGGATCCACTCCGGATGCTCGATCACCGCCCGATGCATGTCCACCACGTAAAGGCCACCGTCGGGTCCCACGGCCATCGTGACCGGTCGGAACCAGTTGTCGTCACCGGCGAGAAACTCGGCTTCGTCCTCGCCGCGGCTGGCTCGGAACGATGGGCCCTCCGGCCGCACGACATCCTGATGGACGACGTTGACGACGACGTCGTTGACGAAGAACGTGCCGTCATACGAGTTGGGAAGAGCACCCCCGCCGTAATAGGCGATGCCCGAAGATCCGGAGAAGCGACCGGCCTGCTCGGGGTGATTGACCCTCGTCTCCGGTGGTGAGATCTGGTAGAGCGTCGCCGACGACTCGTGGTCGGAGATCTGTTCTCGCGTGGTGCCGACGGCCAGGTCCGGGCTGCGACTCAGATACTCGGGGCGGAAGACCATATGCTGGATGTGGTCCAGGTTGTGCGTCCCGAACATGCGCCCCCACGCGTCGATAGCGATGCCATGGCCGCCCGTCGTCTCGTACGATTGCTGCAACTCGCCGGTGCCGGGACGAAACCGAAAGTCCATCCCTCTGATGGACACGTCCCGGTCGGGTGTGTCGACCGAATGTGCGGAACCGTTGTTGCCGCCGTTGGCACCGTACACCCAGTTGTCCAATCCCCAGGTCAGCCCGTTGATGTTGTGCTGGGTATTCCCGACGGGAAATCCGGTGAAAAGAACTTCTTCCACATCCGCGGCACCGTCTCCGTCGGTGTCCTGCAGGAAGACGATGTCGGGCGGACGGGTGACGAGGATTCCCCCACGCCAAGGCAGCGCCGAAGTCGGAAATTGAAGCCCCTCGGCGAAAACCGTCGCTGTCTCGTAGTAGCCGTCGCCGTCCAGGTCATCGAGCAGCTTGACGCGACCCAGGGGTGTCGACTCACCCTCGGGCTGGATCGGGTAGTCGCGCATCTCCACGACGTACATCCGACCGTCGGCGTCGAATGCGACGGCGACCGGATCGACGATCTGGGGCTCGCGAGCCACCAACTCGAGCCTCAGGTCGTCCGGAAGTCCGGCGGTCGCGATGAAATCCTCCGGCTCTCGCGACGAGGGCGGGGCCGCATGCCAGCATCCATTGAGGACGCACAGCATCGCGACCGGCAGACGCATTGAAGTCGACATGCTCACGGACTCCACGTCCCGCTGGCTACCGCCGGGACGAAGGTCTCCAGGCCCTCCGGCGGAAAGTCCAGGCTTCTGCCCACCTCGGCGCTCATGTAAGCCGTCATCAACTGCTCGACGACTTCGACGCCGGCGTCGAAGGTCAACGAGGGGGGCTTGTCCTCGAGAAACGCGCGCACGAAGTGACGGTTCTCGGCTTGATATCCGTAGTCGGCCGCCTCGTCAGCGACCACGGGCATCAGTCCGATCTCCGCGTTCTGTTTCTCGACGAGGTCTTCGCCCGACCGGCCCTGCACCTCTCGACTGAAGAAGAGCTTGAGGCCGCTGTCCAACGTGTTGATCGACATCGAGTACTCCGGACCGAGCAGCTCCATCGTCAAGCGCAGCCCGGCGCCGACGTAGCTCCAGGACGTGCTCGCTTCGCCGAGCACCCCGACGCCATCCTCCGTCTCGTATTCGACCGTCGCGGAGGCGAAGTCCTCGGCTGGACGAGCGCTGTAGTCTACGTCCTCTCCCATGCGTTGTTGGAGCCGCTCGGGATAGGGCGGCCGCGTCCACTTGAGGGACGCGATGTGCGCGGTCACACGTCGGGGCCGAAGCGAGGCTCGCGGTGCTCCGGGCTCCGTCAACAGGTGACGCACGACCTCGATGGAATGACACATCATGTCGTTCAGCACACCGCCACCCTGCAGGTCGCCGCGCCAAAACCACGGCGTGTGGGGGCCACTGTGCTCTTCGGCCGCACGAGCGAGGTACGGCCGACCGGTCAGCGCAGCTCCTCGCCTCCAGATGATCTCGCGACCGCGAGTGACGAGCGGAGCAAAGACCTGGTTTTCCAGGTAGCCATGATTCAGTCCCGCCTGCTCGACCAGGTCCCGAACTTGCCTCGCTTCGGCTACGGTTCGGGCGAGCGGCTTCTCGCACGCGATGCCCCTGAGACTTCCGCGCCCGCTCGTCACCGCCTCGCAGATTGCCTGGACGTTCTCGACGCGTGCGTGATTGGGGCCGCACAGCCAGAGCCCCTCGACGGCTGGGTCCGCCACCATGTCGGCGATCGATGTATGGGCCTTCGCGTCACCGACTCCCAGGCTGCGCGCGAGGGATGCGGCCTCCTCGGCATGTTCACGGTTCGGGCTCCAGACCCCTCGAACGTCGGCGTCGCGCACGCCCACGAGCGACTGAATGTGGAACCGCGTGATGAACCCGCTCCCGACGAAGCCGATACCGAGTCGTGCCGAGCTCATGGTGAGATCTTGTTGGCCTGGTAAAGGAGGTTGATGAGGGCACGGTCGACCAGTCGCTCGCCGGCCCCGACCTCGACCCGGGTGGATGAGGCGGCGCCGTACCCGCCCTCGGTCGTCGCCTGAATGGTCGGGAAGTAACCGAGCGCGTCGTTGGTGTAGCCGACGAAGAACGTGTGCTCGAACTGGCTCCGCGCCTTGAGCGCCAAGCCATGCTCGACGAAGAACTCGCCCGGGAAGGTCGCGAGCGCGATGTCGGGGCCGATCAGCACCGTATTGATCTCGGCCAACATGTCTCGCTGGGTGCGCTCGACGTCGGTGCGTGAGGCGAGCGGGATCACTTCGGCGTGGACCGAAATCACGGGCGCGGCGTCGAAGCCCGTGATCGATCCCGACACCCTGATCACCTCCTCCGCCACGGCCCGACCCATTGCCTCTACTTGCTCGAACGCGCCTTCAGCGGGCGGTGTCTTGTCCCAGAACGGGTTGATGTCTCCCGCAGCCCCTTGGAGAAACATCGCCTGGCCCCCGAGCTCCGCCTCAACGATGCGCATGAAGACGCCCGGATAGTCGGCGGAGATGTCGAGGTTTTCGGGTCCCAGCACCACGGGATGACACTGGAAGCTCACGAGTGTCGCTAGCGTCTGGCCATCGAGCTGCTCGACGCGAATGACGCCGAGTTCGTAGTCGAGAGGGCTGGTCGGGATCCGCTCCCGATTCTCCCAGAACATTACGGCTCGGCCGTCGGCACCGATCATTCGACGGTTGTGGCCTTCCCGAACCTCACCCCAGCCAACTCCGATACGAACGGGAACCATGCGCCCGTCGGCCTCGATGACCGCTTGGGCGATCTTCTCTTCCGCGTCACGAATCCAGGGGCTCGCCGTCGACGGAAAATCGGGCGTCGCCCGGGGCCCCGAGTGCGTATGCGAGGTCACCAGGAGAACGTCTTCGATATCGGTTTGTTGCCCGACGATCGACTCGATGCGGGCAGCGCTCCCGGCCGAGATGGACCCGAGATCGAGCGTGACAATGGCGAGCTTCTGGCTCTGGTCGCTGAGTACGATCGCCTTCGCGTACAGAGGGTCGTGCACACCCTCCGACACGTTGGTGCCCCGCGCGCCATATCCGTACATCGGTCCTCCGAGGGGCGGTGTGACATCGGCTCTCGCCACCCCGGCGCTCAGCTGGGCACCAGCCGGCTGCGGAGCGAAGAGCACCAGCAAGCTCAGAAGACCGACGAATCGGATCATGACTCCCTCCCTTAGAATCTCCAAGGCCCTCGCAGCGCGGAGTCGACGTTCAAGCGCGCGAATCGTCCATGAGCGGACCCTGAGAGCGGTAAGATTGAACCGGAATCCAGGCAGATCGCAAGGGCGAGTATTAGACACGCTGGCGCTCCAACTCGATCCTGCTATCGTCGTCGTCCACGAGAGCTTATCCATTCCCGGCCGCAGGGTAGCGAAGAACTCGACTCGACTCATTCGAAGTTGTGCCTTCGAGGTGCGTAGTCCCGGCGGGGGGCCTGAGGAGACCATGTCAGCAACCACAAAACCGCGCTTGTCAGTGATGATGTTCCTGCAGTACGGCGTGTGGGGTGTGTGGCTCCCTGTGCTCGCACGCTACCTGCAGGCCTCGGTCGCGGAGGGCGGACTCGGGTTCACACCCGGCCAAGTGGGCTGGATCCTGGGGCTGGCGGGGTCGATCGGCGCGGTGACCGCGCCCTTCGTAGCCGGCCAGTTCGCCGATCGCTACTTCTCCACTGAAAGGTTCCTGGCGGTGCTTCTCGTCGCCGGCGGCATCATCAAGATCATCACGGCCTTCCAGACGACGTTCGTCGCCTGGCTCTGGCTGTCGGTGGCCTACAGTGTGCTGTATACGCCGACGCTCGCGCTGACCAACTCGCTCACCTTCGCACACCTGCGTGATCCGGACAGTGAGTTCCCGTCCATTCGGGTGTGGGGAACCGTCGGCTGGATTGCCGCCAGCTGGCTCTTTCCGCTGTTCTGGCTCCTCTCTGATGTAAGCCTGCAGTGGCTACCGCCCTTCTACACCGGCACCGAGGTAGCCGACGTTACGTCTCGGCTGGCCGACGCACTCGTCGTCTCGGGCATCGTGGCGATCGCCTATGCCGTTTACTGCCTGTTCCTGCCCCACACCCCACCCAAGCGCGGCGCTGTGGAGAAGCTCGCCTTCGCCAAGGCGTTCGGGTTGTTCCGGCGGCGCTCCTTCACCGTCCTCGTTGCTGCGAGCCTGCCGATCGCGGTGATCCACCAGATCTACTTCATGCAGACGGCGCCGTTCTTCGCCGACGTTCTCGGACTACGGGACAGCCAGATCGGGCCCGCCATGACGATCGGCCAATTCGCTGAGATCGCTGTCATGGCAGGGCTGGTCCTTCTCATCAGGAGGTTCGGCACGCGCTGGGTCATCGTCATCGGTGCGGCGGCCTACTTCCTGCGCTACGCGATCTTCGCCAGTATCGGCCTCCCGGTCGGAGTGATCGTCGCGAGCCAGTTCCTGCACGGCTTCTGCTACGCGTGTTTCTTCGCAGTGGGCTACATCTACGTCGATCGGCTGGCGGAGGAGGACGTGCGGCACTCAGCGCAAACCGTCTTCGGCATCATCATCCTAGGGGTCGGACCCGTGCTCGCGGCGCCGCTTCTGGCATACCTGTCGGCCCTCTTCGGTACGCCTGACGGCGGCCTCGACTATTCGGCGCTCTGGTCTACCCTGTCGGTCATCGGACTCGTTACGGCGGTGGCGTTCGGCGCCTTCTTTAGAGACGAGTCCCAACCGGAGGAAGGGTCTTTGTCAAATTGACGGGTGCGATGGTCGTAAACACAAAGTGGGCCTGGGTAGACTCGAACTACCGACCTCACGCTTATCAGGCGTGCGCTCTAACCACCTGAGCTACAGGCCCCACAACAACTTACGGATGCGGCACG
>PCCM01000134.1 GCA_002731735.1 Gemmatimonadota bacterium
AGCTTGTAGATCTGGTGGAACTCGGTCTCCTCGGTCTCCGCCGTTCCGGTCATTCCGGCCAGCTTATCGTACATCCGGAAGTAGTTCTGGATGGTGATCGTGGCGAGCGTCTGCGTCTCACCCTTGATCTCCACTCCTTCCTTGGCCTCCACCGCCTGGTGGAGTCCGTCGCTCCAGCGCCGGCCAGACATCTGGCGGCCGGTGAACTCGTCGACGATCACGATCTCACCACCCCCGCCGATGATGTACTTCTCGTCTTTCTGGAACAGGGTGTACGCCTTGAGGAGCTGATGGATGATGTGGATTTTCTCGCTCTTGGTGGCGTACTCGGCCTCGACCCGGGCAGTCATCTCCCGCTTGGCGTCGACCGAAAGCGACTCGTCTTCCTGGATCTTGCCCATCGCCTCGGACGGGTCGGGTACGACGAAGGCCTCCGGATCCCCTGGGGAGAGTTCGTCGAGGCCTGCATCGGACAGGTGAACCGCGTGGCCCTTTTCGTCCATGGCAAAGAAGAGCAGTTCGTCGATTTCGAACAGGCGCTTTTCCCGCATGTAGTCGGCCTCGACCTTGAGGACGAGCTTCTGGAGTCCGGGATCGTCGGCAAAGAGTTTCAGAAGACGCTTGTTCCGTGGGCCCCCGCGTTTGGCGGCCAACAGCTTTTCACCGGCCTCGAATTCGTTGCCGGCTTCTAGTTCCTTCTCGGCCGCCGCGATGTGTTCACTCACCAAGCGCGTCTGCTTCTTATACAGGTTGCCGACCAGCGAGTTGTATTTCTTGAAGGGAGTCGCCGTGTCGCGGCCTACGGGACCCGAGATGATGAGGGGCGTACGCGCTTCGTCGATGAGGATCGAGTCCACCTCGTCTATGATCGCGTACCAGTACCTTCGCTGTACCCGCTGCTCCAGGGTGTGCACCATGTTGTCCCGGAGATAGTCGAACCCGAACTCGTTGTTGGTGCCGTAGGTGATGTCCGACCCGTAGCCTGCGGTGCGCTCCGGGGAGTGGGGCTCGTACTTGTCGATGCAGTCGACGGTGAGACCGAGGTAGGTGTAGATGTAACCCATCCACTCGGCGTCGCGCTGTGCAAGGTACGTGTTGACCGTTACCAGGTGCGAGCCCTCACCCACTAAGGCGTTGAGGTAGAGCGGCATCGTGGCCACCAGGGTCTTTCCCTCCCCCGTCGCCATCTCGGCCACCTTGCCCCTGTGGAGGGCGATCGCGCCGACGAGCTGCACGTCATACGGGACCATGTCCCAGAGCTGCTTCTGGCCCGTCACCGTCACCTCGGTGCCGAGGAGACGGCGGCACGTTTCCTTGACGGCCGCGAAGGCTTCCGGAAGGATTTCCTCGAGAACGTCGCGGGTTTTGGCCACCATCCGTTCATCGAGATCGGCCAGGGCCTCCTGCAGTTCCTGGCGCTTGAGCGGATCCTCCGAGTGGCGCTTCTCTTCCCGAAGTTCTTCGATCTCGGCCTTGATCTCGGCCGTGGCGTCTGCGATGCGGGCGCGGAATTCCTCCGTTTTGGCCTTGAGTTGTTCTTCGGAGAGCGACTGGTACTCCTCGAACCGCTCGTTGATCTCGTCGACCAACGGCTGGAGCTTCTTCGCCTCGCGGATGTGCCGCGAGCCGAGTATCCTCTTTACTACCGACTTCAGCATGCTCAATGGATTCTTACTCCGCTTCGGCCGAGCTTAGACTCGATTCGGCCGCGGTTACGCCCAAACCAATAAATTTGTACCAAACACGTTCGTGCAGGTAGTAGAGGAGCATCTTCGTGGGGAACTCGACCGCGCCCACCCCGACGCCCACGGCCCACTCGCCGGTCCCAACACCCACTATGACCACCGTGGTCGTCGTAGCCACGATTCTCCATGTCATCGTCTTCGCCGCATGCCGTTTCCATGAAATCATCGGTTCCCGTCCATTCTGATCGTGATTATGGGATCATCACTAGCCGTAGAGATCTTCCCTCTCGATAATCTCAGCCACCGCTTCAGGCACGAGATGCCGGTATGGCCGGCCTTCCCGCACCCGCTTCCGGATGCCCGAAGAAGAGACATCTATGGAGGCAACGTCCGCTGCGCACCATACCACGCTGAGTCGGGGCCGGACCGAAGCGAGCTCGACACCGCCGCGGGGCAACACACATACGTCCGCAAGTTGGACCACTTCCTCTGCCTCGTGCCACTCTGCCAACTCCGCGAACTGGTCCGAGCCCATGATAAGAACCGGTGCGGCCTCAGGGTGCTCCGAGCGGAGGGCCCGCAGTGTATCGACGGTGTAGGAGGGCCCCTCTCTGAGGAGCTCGATGTTGCTGGCACTTTGATTCGCACGCCCGTCGATGGCGGCGCGTACCATCTCCATCCGGAGCTCGGGAGACGTGCGCGGGCCCGAAGGCTTGTGCGGCGGGATCGCTACGGGAATCCAGAGAATCTCGTCGACCGCCCCGGACTCCCGGAGCTCCCGTGTCAGCGTGACGTGGCCGACATGAGGAGGATCGAACGTACCACCGAACACGCCGAGTCGGACGGGACTTTCCTCATCGGGCCCTACATTACCGGTTGCCATCTTCGAGCAGCAGTTGGGCAGGATCCGAATCCGGGTAGTCCTCGAGGAGCACGTCCCTCGTTGTTTCGGCGTCCCTCTGGTACCCGATCGCGCCGAAGGCCTCGATCATCTGATAGAGTGCCCAGGGGGCCCATTCGGTATCCGGATACTCGGTCCACACCGTTTCGAAGTAGAGTAGCGCGGAATCCCAGAGATTTCGCTTGAGGTAGTGGAGTCCGGTGTCGTAATCCTGCTCCGCAAGTTTGAGATTCATCTCATCGGCTAGCCTCGACGCCGTAAGCCCGATCACCAGCCCAGCGAAGTCCGCCGCCACCTGCCGGCACGAGAGCCTGGCCTGTCGGGTGAACGTCTGGTCCCTCTCCGGAATGGGCGACAAGGCCGCCAGCGAGCGGCAAATGCCTAACGCCGCGTGTACCGCAACGGTGTCGGCCGGCCAGCGCTCTATCACCCGCACGTACTGGCCGCGGGATTCGATGTAGAGCTCCTGCTCATACTGGGCGTCGGCGAGTAGCAGCCGGGCTTCGGCGGCGCGACTGAATGACGGTGAAAAGAGGACGAAGTCGAAGGCCTCAGCGGCCTCGCTCCACCTCGCTTCCTCCATCTCCTGGACCCCCAAAGCATAGACCTCGTCATTGTTGAGCCCGGGGAATGGCAGTGGTCTGCCGCAGGCCGCGAGAAAGAGAGAGGAGGCCACGCAAAAGACCAGGATCTTTCGAACGTCGTTCTTCATGGGTCTGGGTTACACCGCCGAGTTGATCAGGTTCGTCAAAAACAGCCCTAATCGTCGTGGGATCACGGAATGATGGCAATGGGGCGGGAACTGCTGCGGTTTCTTACGAATCCAAGGACGCGAGGTAGGCCTTAATGCGACAGTCGTCGGGGTTCTGCTCGGCACAGAGTTCCCATTCCCGTCGTGCTCCCTCCGTGTCTCCCATCCGATTCAGCAGGGCGTCCAACCGTACGCGAGCTCCCCCGAACACGGGATTCTTGACCAGGATCTCTTTCAAATGAAGGCAGGCATCGACCCACATGTCCAGATCCATGTAGGCCTCCGCGAGCTTGAAGCGCAGGTCCAGAAAGTTGGGCCGGATCTCAACGGCAGTCGCGTATTCCCCAGCGGCTTCTTCGGGGCGATCCGCCGCCGTGTAGAAATCGCCTGTCTTGGCGTGGGCGTTCGCGAGTTGGTTTCCTATGTGCGAGGGGAACGCGCCGGAATCGCGGACGTCCAAAGGCGCTTGCCTTGTGGAAAGACCCCGAAGCCTCTTTGAAACGACCCAGGTCATTAAGAACGATGGCACGGTTCAGGAGGGCTTCAGCGTAAGTATCGTTGACTTTGAGTGCCTCATCGAACTGCTCGAGCGCACCCTCGGCATCCCCCATCATGGCCAAACAAAGCCCCGCCCCATGCCTTACGTCGGCGAAGTTGGGATGGTCCTCAAGGATCGTACCCAAATGTTGGTGGGCGTTGGCGAAATCGCCCTGCTCCTAAGCGGCTTGAGCGCGTGCCGTCGTTTCTCGAATCGACGGTGGACGTTCGGACCCGGGGCCCGTCTCCGGGCGCTCGTAATCGACGTCCTTTCCCTTTTTCTCCTTTTTCTTTCGAGGACTCACGCTCGTCTTTCGCTTTCGGGGACTCACTTTCTAGCAGCCGGTTCCCAGTCCGCCACGCGCCGGTCCCTGGAAGCGGAGCTGGTCGTACCGCCATCGGGCCAAGTCTACAAAGGGGCTCGTACCCGTCTGGTCGACACGACCGACTTGGTCGTAGGCATCCATCGCGTCCTGGCACCGGCCCAGATCGGAGAGGATCTCGGCCATCTCGACGTAGGCACTGGCCTGATCGCTCCGGGGCTCGCCCAGTTCGATCGTGCGCTCAATATGGAAAAGCGCCTCTTCGTCCTCGCCCTCGTCTCGGAGGTCCCGCGCCAAGCGCTGCGAGCAACTGCCGATCTTCCAATCGACCTCACTACGCTGGTAGCGCGAAATCAGCCTTCGATATTGCTCATAGTAGTGAAGTGCGCGCCGACAATCTCCGACCTCGTCGTAAGCCGAACCAGCCTCGAACACCACGTCGGGTAGCGTGTCTTCCTGCATAGCGGCGATCGAGGCCTGATAGTAGGGGAGCGCCTTGGCGTACTCGCCGCTCCTGAAGTATTGGCGCGCGAGAGGCAAGGCCATGTCCTGCATGGTGATGCCCGGTCGGAACGACATCGCCGCCTCCATCGCGGACGTGAGGCCGAAGAGGTCGTCCCGGTCCCGGGCCGCACGGGCCAAACGTACCATGTCGGACACCGCCTGGTCCGCGAAGTCCGGATCCTCCTCCACGGCCCGACCATAGAACTCTCCCGCCTCGTCGATGCGGCCCATTTGTGCGTAGGTATGCGCCACACGAGTCAGCGCAGGAGCGTCGTCGGAGCCCCGTCGCACGGCGAGCCGGTACTCCGCCAGGGCAGCGTCCATGTCACCCCGAGCGGCGGCTTCGTCGCCCCTGAGGATGGAAGATTCGTCTCCGCCATCATCGAAGCAGGCGCTGAGCAGCACCGACGTTATGGCTAGGCCTGCTAAACGTTTGGCGCGGGCACGGTCGATCATGGAAGTAATGTACAGCAAACATCGGGCCGGCGGGGACGGTTTTATGATCGTTGACATGCCCCGAGAACGTAATTAGCAAAGAGTAGCACAAAGTGGTGTTCGTCTCCGTTACGGACACGCAGGATTTCCAAAACCAGTCGAGGACCACCTATGAAGATGCTCCGTATTTCCTCATTTCCTCTTGCGCACTCTTCCTCTTCGGGCTCGTTGCAGCTTCGCCCGCGCAGGCCCAAGCAAACTCTTGGGAGTTGGGCCCGTTACTCGGAGTGAACTTCGATGAGGCGTACCTCGGGTCGAAGAATAACGAGCTTCTCATCGGCGGCGTTTCGCGGGTCCACCTCTCGTCGCTGCCCATCTCATTAAACCCGGGGCTGGAGTTTTATCCCGGCGTGGACAACGGATCCCTGTTCGTCCTGAACTTCGATGTGCAGTACCAATTAGAGGCTGAAACGGTGAAACCCTATGTCGGAGCGGGCATCTCGTGGGCCAGGTTTGCTCCGGATGGCGGCAGTTCGTCGTCGGATATCGGTCTGAGCTTAAAGGGCGGGCTCGTGTTCAACCCAGCGAGTAGGACTCGGCCCTACGGCGAGGCGGTTCTGAACTTTTCCGATGGCACCGAAGGCCTGATCGTCAGGGGCGGCGTCCTCTTTGCGATCGGCAATTAAGGCGCCGGTCCACCCAGCCACTCGACGGTCCGGCGGAGGCCTTCAGCCAAGGACACGGTCGATTCGTAACCCATACGTGTCTGGATCTTGTCCAGGGATGCGAGAGAATCACGCACGTCCCCCTCTCTTGCCGGCCCATTCACGGGCTCCACAGCAGCTCCGGTGGCCTCCTGGATGGCTTCCCACAAGCGATTGACCGAAATCCGCTCCCCGCAGCCCAGGTTGAAGACCTCGCCGGACACATCCCCTGCATCGGCAGTACACGCCAACAAGTTGGCGCGCACGGCGTTCTGCACGTAAGTGAAGTCCCGGGTCTGTTCGCCATCTCCGTCGATGGTCGGGCTTTCCCCCGTGAGCGCCTTCGTGATGAAGAGCGGGATCACCGCCGAATACTGCGATGCGGGATCCTGCCGGGGACCGAAGATGTTGAAGTAACGCAGCGCCACCGTTTCGAGGCCGAATATGAGGCTGAACACTCTGCAGTATTGTTCGCCCATCAGCTTGGCGACCGCATAGGGCGAGCGCGGGAGGGTCGGCATGCTCTCGACTTTGGGTAACGTGGGCGTGTCTCCGTAGGCAGAGCTCGAACCCGCATACACGAACCGTTTCACACCCGCGTCACGCGCGGCGACCAGCATATTCAGCGTCCCCGTCGCACACGCCTCGTGGGAAGCAGCAGGATCGGCCACACTTCGTGGTACCGACGGTAGCGCCGCCTGATGCAGAACGAAGTCGATCCCCTCGCACACGGATGCGCAGGTCGCCGGATTCGTAATCGATCCTTCTATCAGTTCAATGGCGCCTAGGAATTCGGCCAGGTTCTCCCGTCTCCCGGTCGAAAAATTATCGAGGACACGGACGCTCGCCCCTTCCTCGACCAGGACTTCCACGATGTTCGAGCCGATGAAGCCGGCACCGCCGGTGACCAGGTAACGAGCCGAGGGGGAGGTCAGCATCAGTCCGAGATCAGCGGCCGAGCCTGTGCGTTCTCCGTCTCCACCAGGTTCCGGAAGTAGGGAACCGTCTTCTTCAGGCCCTCATGGAGCGTTGTCAGCGGCTCCCAACCCAGGATCTCTCTCGCCACCGAAATGTCGGGGCGGCGCACCTTAGGATCGTCCGCCGGGAGCGGTAACGATTCGATGCCCGACTGTGAGCCCGTCTCCTCGATCACCAACTGGGCCAACTCCGAGATCGTGAACTCGTGCGGGTTACCGACGTTGGTCGGCTCGATACGGTCCGAGTGGAACAGCCGAAAGATGCCGTCCACCTCATCTTCCACGTAACAGAAGGAACGCGTCTGCGAACCGTCACCATAGATCGTGAGCGGCTCGTTGCGGAGCGCCTGCACGATGAAGTTCGAGACGACCCGGCCGTCGGCGGGACGCATGGATGGTCCGTACGTGTTGAAAATCCGAACGATCCTGGTGTCCACGCCGTGGTAACGGTGATAGGCCATGGTCATGGCTTCAGCAAAACGCTTGGCCTCGTCGTACACGCCCCGGAGCCCGATCGGATTGACGTTCCCCCAGTAGTCCTCGGTCTGGGGATGGACCTCCGGATCTCCGTACACCTCAGACGTCGAAGCCAACAGAAAGCGCGCCGACTTCGCCAGAGAAAGCCCGAGCATGTTGTGTGTGCCCAGGCTGCCGACTTTCAGGGTCTGGATGGGGAGCTCGAGATAGTCCACGGGACTCGCCGGAGAAGCGAAATGGAGAACGCCGTCCAGCTCCTCACCGACGTAGAGCGGCGTGGAGATGTCGTGGTTCAGAAAGGAAAAACCTTCGCGTTCCTGAAGGTTGGTGATGTTTTGGTCGGAACCCGTGATGAAGTTGTCTACGCCGACGACCTCGTACCCCTCGGTCAAGAAACGATCGGCCAAGTGAGAGCCGAGGAACCCGGCGGCACCGGTGATCAGGACGCGCTGCACGTCAGTCGGCTTCTAGGCGATCGAATCGTTCCTCCACGCTCGTCATCCGGAGGTCCAGATCCCGGTAGGAGTTTCGGAGGAGGTCTCTGTGCTCCCGAAAGCTGTCGGCAACTTCGGAGCGAAACTTCTCGAGTTCCTGATATTCACTCTTCGTCATCCGCACTCCCGATCCTCGATGGTCTCGCTCCATGCTACGCCGACGCTTCCGTCCCACACAAGATAGCACAGACAATACGGCAACGAGATGTCAGGATGGGACCAGTTGGGCCCTGCTCCGCCCTCAGACCTCCCCCGTGGCCGCCCGCCCCACCGAATGATATTCGAACCCAAACTCGGCCATGCGCTGGGGATCGTACAGGTTCCGCCCGTCGAAGACGAGCGGCTGCGCCATCGCGGCCTTCATGCGAGCGAAGTCCGGACGCCGGTAGGGATTCCACTCGGTGTGGATGACCAGGGCGCCGGCACCCTCCAGGGCGACATAATCGTCTTTGACCAACTCGATACGATCGCCGAAGCGGCGTTTTGCCTCCGCCATCGCCTCGGGATCGTGCGCCACGACACGGCCACCGCGCTCGAGCAGCCCCTCGATCGTGACCAGGCTCGGCGCCTCACGCATATCATCGGTGTTTGGCTTGAAGGAGAGCCCCCAGACCGCAATCGTCGTCCCGCTCAGATCCTCTCCCATCCGCGCTACCAATGCGTGGAGGAGTGATCGCTTTTGGCGGTCGTTCAACTCGTCGACCGCCCGCAAAATCGAAGCATCGGCCCCCAGCTCGTCCATCGTCTGGATGAGCGCCTTCACGTCCTTCGGGAAGCAGGATCCCCCGTATCCAACACCGGGATAGAGAAAGGCGCGCCCGATTCTTTCGTCACTGCCGATGCCCCGACGGACCATATTGATGTCCGCCCCCGTCCTCTCGCAGAGCCCGGAGATGCCGTTCATAAAGCTGATCCTGGTCGCGAGCATCGCGTTGGCGGCGTACTTGGTGATTTCGGCCGAGGCGATGTCCATGATCAGGATCTGGTTCCCGCTCACGACGAAGGGCGCGTAGAGATCACGCATCACATCCGCCGCGTACTCGCTGTCCACACCCAGCACCACCCGGTCGGGTTTCATGAAGTCGTCGACCGCGGCTCCCTCCCTCAGGAACTCCGGGTTCGAGCACACGTGCACCGGATGATCGGTCTCGGACTCGATGGCATCCCGAACCTTCGCCGCCGTCCCAACCGGAACCGTGCTCTTGGTGATCACGATCCTCTCGGCGTCCATCGAAGCGCCGATCGTCCTCGCGGCCTCGATCACGTGCTGGAGGTCGGCGGAGCCGTCTTCGTCAGGGGGAGTCCCAACCGCGATGAAGATCACTCTGGAGGCCCGCACCGCCTCTGGAATATCGGTCGAGAAACGCAGGCGACTGGAACTGAGGTTACGTGCGATCAGCACGTCGAGACCCGGCTCGTAGATGGGAATACCACCCCCCTCGAGGAGCGCGATCTTATCCGAATCGATATCGGCACAGACCACTTCATTGCCAGTCTCGGCAAGGCAAGCGCCGGCCACGAGACCGACGTATCCGGTTCCTATGACTGCTATGTGCATGGGAGATCGGGGTTGTCGGGGCCGTCGAGTTTGTCGGGGTTGTCGGGGGTAACTGACCTGATCAAAGCATCTTATGCCCCTTCAGCCGCGTCAAGGCCGCAGAGTTACTTCGTGCGGGTCGATCCCCGGTCTATGACGTCTCGGGCGTGAGACCTCGTGTTGACCCCTTCAGTTCTGTACCTAACTCTATCCCGACAAGTGAAAGGGTCATTACCTCACTTTTCCCATCCTCTCCTTGTGACCCTATGCGTAATCCTGCGTGCGATTTCTCCGGGACAGCCTCAGAAAGTCGAGCCGCCCTAGCTTCCGTCCTTACACCCGGGTGGGGCGGCGACACGTGAGGGCAACGGTCGTGAGGGCGATCGTGTTGTGTGTTGCAGCGGGACTTGCGAGCGCGATAGGCGTGTCAGCTCAAATCCCGACGACGCTCCCGACACCCGAGCAAGCTCGTCTACTGACCGAACAAGATCCGGAGCGGGCCCGAATGTGACACTGGGCCGAACAGCGGTACCAAGCTCGGGATCAACTCAATTAGCCCTGACCTGCTCGAACAACACCACAAGCGTCAAGATCGAAGTGACGTAAGCGAGGAGTTGATTGGAGTCGAACCCACCCCCCTCCTGTGGGTCCTTGAATGGCACCGAAATCGTGCTGCCAGGCTGGATCTCGGGGTCGTTCCTGAAGAGCCAGAGGAACCTGCTCGTGCGCTGCCGCTCCTGGTTGGCGTAGGTCACCACCGTTGCGTTCCGATCCGCATTCTCGACGGTCCCGCCTGCCTGCTCGAGGTAGTCGCCCAGGTTCCAATTCGGCCGCCACCGCGTCCGAGATTGGAACCCCACCGCCCCGACGATTTGCACCGTTCCATCATACTCTGGAATCTCGAGTAAGTCCCCGGGCTGCAAAATGAGGTCCGCACCCCTCCGTGATTGGTCCAAAACCTGTGCGAGGTCCAAACCCAAAGGCAGTCCGCCACGAGTCAAGCGCGCGCCCTCTACGTAGGCCTCAGCGGTCAGACCTCCTGCCCGGGCGAGGAGGCTCGATACGGTCTCACCACGTCGCTCGAGAGCATAGGGTCCGGGATACAACACTTCGCCCGAAATGACCACGTCGCCTTCGTCCCGAGACCCCTGCAGCCGTCGCACGAAGATACGATCGCCGCTCTGGAGCTCGATGTCCCTCGCAGGCTCCAATCCGGACGCCGGCTCCGGAGCCACCCCGTCGAACCCGTCGAAAACCGACGGAAGGGAGAGATCGAAAACGATGTCGCGGCTGATCGCCACCGTGTCCCCGAGCGTGATACGACCTTCTTGGCGGACGAGTTGGGCCGTGAGCGGATCCGCCGCATCCGTGAACCCACCAGCTGCGAGCAAGAGATCCTCGGCAGTCATCCCAACAGCAAGTGGAAACGAACCGGGATTCTTGATCTCACCGTTGATCGAAACGAACACGTCGGTCCTCAACTCGGACCGCCCGTAGATGACCACACGGTCCAGTTCGCGGAGCAACACATCGGGCACCGGCTGCCCACCCACGTCCAACGAGACCCTCTCGAGCACGGTAGTGCTGTCGGACGGTACAACCCGAATCAGGTGCGCCACGACATCAAAAGCATCGAGTCGGAGCCCCCCTGCCCGAGTAATGACGTCGCCGAGTGTCATGTTCGGAACTAACTCGAATAGCCCGGGCCTCTCGACATGCCCTTCCACGACCACTTGGTTGCTTCGCCGCGCTCCGATCCTCGAGACCGTGACTCGGTCCCCATCCAGAAGCGCAAAGTCCTCGTTGTCCGCCAACGCCTCCAGATCGACATCGACGATCACCCGCTCAAGGCCCGGTGTCCGTTCCGCGGGCGGCAGAATACGATCGATCTGGATGCGCCGCACATAAGCCTCCGGCCGCGGTCCACCTGCAAAGGCGATCAAATCCCGCAGTTGCTCGCCGGGCTTGAGCTCATATATGGCTGGTCTACGAACCAACCCCTGGATTGAGACCTGGGATCCGACAATGGGCACAAACATCCGGTCGCCTTGCTGGAGCCGGACGTCAGCCGCAGCGTCCCCTCGAATGAGGTAGTCGTAGAGATCCAACTCAGCCACCAGCCGCCCGCCACGCCGGACCTCAATGGAGCGCATCGATCCCTGCTCGCTCGGACCACCCGCGTTGTAGAGCGCGTTGAACACAGTCGCCACGGAGCTGATCTGATAACCCGCGGGGATCGAAACATCACCAACGATATAAACCAGGTTGCTCCTGAGTCGACCGAGCGCAAGGTGGAACGTGGTCGTCGCATCGGCCCCCCTGCGTACGCCGGAATACACGGCGCCGAGTCTCCCGTAGAGTACGTCGGTCAAGTCCCCGAGGGTCAGACCGTTAACGAAGATTTGCCCCACATCAGGAATTACGATGAAACCCTCTCGCGTGACCTCCAAGGGTAAGGCGAGTTCCACGTCGCCCGTCAGGATGAGTTGCAGCTGGTCTCCCGACCCGAGCGGATAGTCCGGATCCACGGGGCCGGTCACCACGGGTTGGAATTCGGTGGTGGTCCGACTGAAGACGTCTCGCCCGAAGACCGTAAGGACGGTAGCCGGTATGGCCTCGACCACACTCGCGAGGCTGTCCCTTGCCAAGGCGATCTCTTCAATGGGCGCAAAACCACCGATTTCGTCGAGGACGCCCATCCGGGCGAGGGCCT
>PCCM01000135.1 GCA_002731735.1 Gemmatimonadota bacterium
GAGGGCGGGCGAAGTCGAATGGAATCCGCCACCACCTGTCCGTATTCGTCCACGAAGACCCACACCTCGATCGGCTCCCGGCAGACGTCTCGAGGGCATGCCGGAAAAATTATGTTCCGGGGCGAAGGCGGTATGTCACGGAACCGGCCGGACGCGGCGGTCCCGCCGTCGCCGGCCCCATCCCCATCGGGGAGCCCCGGGCCGTCGACACCCGGTCGGTCGCCAAGGATGGACGCCGTCTCGATCTGCTGCTGCTGCTCCTCCTCCAACAACTCGTCCAGAGGCACAGGGTCGAAACTCAGGAGTGGTACCCGAGGCCGGACGATGGGCCTCGGCGGGGGCACGCGGATGGTCATGGCCTGCATACCACCCCGTGCCGCCCGATTATCCCCGGCCCGCGGTCCAGCCGCCGCAAACGGAGACACCAGCTCCGCTTCGCCCCACCACAGTAAGAAAACCAGAAGATGCACGATCACGGCTCCGGCAAATCCGTTCCGCCAAAGCGCGCGCTCCGCGCTGCGCCGTTCGGCGTTGCTCAAGCCGTGCGTGGCTTGGGTGGCCGGCTCGGTGGTCGGCTCGGCGGTCGGCTCAGTGATCGGCTCGATGATCGGCTCGGTGGTCGGCGTCGAGATCGTTCGACTCCCGAAGATTGATAGCGTACGTCATACTACTGTCTCGCGCACGTGCATGTTTCGTCTCCGGCTTCCGAATCGAAAGCTCCTTGCTCCTGTTCCGTAGTTTCGGCAGTTTTGAGGCTCCCCAGGAGCCCGCCTGGGGACCATATCCCACGAGTCGAGCCATGACCGATACAAAGGAAAACGTCCCTCGGGGCGTGCGCCCAAACCTCCCCAAGCGACCCGCGATGGACGGAGACGCCTGGGAACAGATCCAGGCCGAGCAAGAGAAAATGAAGGAGCGGGAGTTCGTTCGCTTCTCGGTGTTCAAGGTAGACCCCGCCTGGCGTAGGCTATCCCCCGAAGAGCGAGCCACGCACAAAGATGAGTTCGAGTCGGTGGTGGCGGGTCGCGTCCGCAAGATGATGATCTACAGCTATGCGTTGGTTGGGACCCGCGGTGATGCGGATTTTCTGCTCTGGCAGGCCGCCCGAGACATGGGCCAACTCCATGATCTCGCGTCCGCGTTGAACCAGACCGGCCTGGGCGGATATCTCTCCTTGGCCCATTCGTACTTCGCCATGACGAAGCGCTCCATATACCTCAACCGGTACGAGCAGGAGTATGTGCAGACGTATGGCGGTGCGGAGGTGCTCGATTCGGCCCGTGTCGCCATCAATCCGCAGGGGTCCGAGTATCTTTTCGTCTACCCGATGGCGAAGATCCGCGACTGGTACAAGCTCCCCCACGAAGACCGTCAGCGCATGATGGACGAACACATCCGGGTCGGCCACCAGTGGCCGGATGTGAAACTCAACACGACCTACTCGTACGGCTTGGACGATCAGGAGTTCGTGGTCGCCTTCGAGTCGGACCATCCGGGGCGCTTTCTCGATTTGCTCATGGCTCTGCGTCTCACCGAGGCGTCGGCCTACACGCTTTTTGACGTCCCGGCTTTTACTGGGCTGGCCCGATCCATGAGGGATACGCTGGACTCGGTCGGATGACGGAGCCGTGCCATCACTGACCAGGCTCCCCAGCGCCTCCGACCACAACGCCTGAGACCAACACGCCTGAGGCCGAGAGAGGGGCGACGAAGGTCAACATGAGCGAAGCCGTCGAAACGCGATCGGATCCACCGCAGGATCCCGCACCCGATCCGACCCCGGATTCAACGCCTGCGCGCGGCAAGGCCGGCGCACTCTACGAACTCACCAAGCCGGGCATAGCCGGATACGTCATGATGACGGCCGGCGTGAGTTACTACGTGGCATCTGGTGGCAGCGCCGAAATCCTCCCGGTCACACACACTCTCTTGGGTGTTGCCCTCGGGACGGCAGGCGCACTCGCCCTCAACCAGTACGTGGAACGTGACGTAGACGCCATCATGACACGTACACAGACGCGACCTTTGCCGTCAGGCCGCTTGCGTCCCGGGGAGGCATTGGCGTTCGGGTGGGTCCTCCTTGTGGCTGGACTGGCCTACCTCGGGCTCACGGTCGGCTGGTTGCCTTCCGTGCTCACGGCGGCCTCGGCCGCGGCATACATTCTCGCCTACACACCCCTTAAGACGCGGTCGTATCTAGCCACACTCGTGGGGGCCGTACCAGGCGCCTTTCCGGCTCTGATCGGGTGGAGCGCCGCGACGGGCACTGTGGAGTTCGGCGGCGTCATACTGTTCTGTATTGCGTTCCTTTGGCAACTCCCCCACGTCTTGGCACTCGCCTGGTTACTGCGGGAGGACTACGCCCGCGTCGGCTTTTTCCTGAGCCCTCCGAGCGACCCCGAGGGCCTGCGAATCGGCAGGCATATGGTGTACCACTCCGTGTCGCTCCTGATGATCAGCGGCTTCCCCACATTCCTGGGGCTCACCGGCCAAATCTACCTCGCAGGCGCCCTCGTCTTGGCGTTGATCACCCTTGGGGTCTCCCTGGCCGCAGCCGCCAAGATGACCCGGAGCCGGGCCCGGCGGGTTTTTCTCTGGTCTCTTCTTTACCAGCCATTGCTGTTGGGCCTGCTCCTGATCGACACGGTGCGCTGAGGTTCGGACGTCGCCGAAACCGCTGACGCCTAAGCGCCGAAATACACAGCCCGCGCGTCCAGAATGTCGTCGTCCTCGCTCAGAGTCTCGAGGAACTCGGGGCTGACTTTGCTATCGACGGACACGGCCGCCAGAGCCAGGCCACCCTCAGCCTCCCTCGACTGAATGTACTCGGCGATGTTCAAGCCGTGTTGAGCCAAGAGGGTCCCCACCCTCCCGATGACGCCGGGGACGTCATTGTTCCGGAGTACGATCAGGCACCGTTCGGGTTTAACGCTCAGTTCGTACCCGTCGATCTGCACGATCCGAGGATGATGCTGTTCGCCCAACAGTGCACCGGCCACACGTACCTTCTGTTCCTCGGTCTCGAGAACGATCTCGAGGAACTTGGCATAGTCCTCCCGCGGGGGCTGCAGCGTGGTGGTGAGCTCGATACCCCGCCCCGTGGCTAGGTGGAGGGCGTTCACGTAGTTGACGTTTCGCGCCCCCAAAACCGGTGTAAGCACTCCGGTCATGGCAGCCGCCGTCAGCGGTGAAAGAATCTCATTGTCGAGCCCCGCAACCGAGATGTCGGCCTTCCGCATTCCGCCCCGGCCCAGGGCGCCAGCCACCCGCCCGACCTTGTGCGCCAAGTCCATGAGAGGCCTGAGGAACTCGAGCTCCTCCCCTCCGATCGCGGGCGCGTTCAACGCTTTTGAGAGATCCCCTTCGAGCAGCGCAGCACTTACGCCCAACGCAATTTCGTTTGAGACCAACTCCTGAGCCTCTGCTGTCGAAGCTCCGAGATGCGGCGTGAGAACGAGGTTCTGAACGCCCCTCAGGGGGCTATCCTCGGGAAGCGGCTCGGTCTCGTACACATCCAGGGCGGCGGCGGCGATTTCCCCCGACTCGAGTGCCGCGATCAAGGCACCCTCATCGACGACCCCGCCCCGCGCGGTGTTGACCAGGATGGCCGTCGACTTCATGACCTTGAGCTCAGCCTCACCAATCATGCCCTCCGTCTGCGGTGTGAGCGGCACATGCAACGAGATCACGTCCCCGCGAGAGATCACGTCGCCGAGCTCGACGCGCTCGATTCGCAGTTCTTTTGCACGCTCCTCCGTCAGGTAGGGATCATGAGCGATCGTTTCCATGCCGAAGGCCTGGGCGCGCAATGCGACTTCGGCCCCGATCCGCCCTGCGCCCACGAGCCCGAGCGTCTTGCCCCGAATCTCTATCCCAGAGAACTGAGACCGAGCCCATGCGCCACCCTGCACCGAAGCGTCTGCCCACGAAACGTTACGCGCGACCGTCAAGATCAGAGCCATCGCGAGCTCGGCGGCGGATACGGTGTTGCCTTCCGGAGCGTTGATCACCGGGATCCCGAACTCCGTTGCGACGCCGAGATCGATGTTGTCGACGCCCACTCCTGCGCGACCGACCACCCTCAAATTGGGAGCCTGCTCGAGAAGTTCGCGCGTCACCTTGGTCGCGCTGCGTACGATCAGGCCGTGAGCCCGTCCCAATGCCTCCCGCATCTCCTCTTCACCGTTCGGCACCAAGATCTCGAAGCGGTCATCCTCGGTAAGGGCTACCAGGCCCGAAAGGGACATCTTGTCGGTCGCAATGACGACGAATTTCTCGCTCATGTGAGCACCTCCCCCAGGGCGTCCAGCACCGCATCGAGTTCGGCGACGGTATGATCACCCATATGGCCGACCCGAAACGAGGCCTCCTTGAGCTTTCCGTACCCACCACCGATGGTGAATCCTCTCTCCTTCATCGCCGAGACCACAGAAGGCCCGGTCGTCCCCTCGGGAAGCGCCACACAGGTCACGGTCGGAGAACGGGATCCCTCGGGCGCTAGTACCGACAGCGTGACCCCTCGCTGCTCGCGCATCATGTCCACCCACTGCCCGCACCGGTCGGCCATCGCCTGGTGCCGGGCCCACCTAGCCTCCAACCCTTCTAGCCGAATCCGGTCCAGCTGTTTGGCCAATGCATACATGAGCGAAACCGCTGGTGTGGTCGGCGTCTGGAGATTGCCGAGCTGCTTCTGGAACGTTACCAGATCGAAGTAGACCCCTTTCCGCGTAGCAGCTGCTGAACGGGCCATAAGGCGTTCCGAGGCCACACCGAAGGCGAGGCCAGGGGGCAACGCGAGAGCCTTCTGCGATCCCGTGAGCACGAAGTCCAAACCCCACTCGTCGGTTTGGACCTCCGCCCCGCCCACGCCCGTCACCGAGTCTACAAGAAGCACTACGTCGTCGAGTTCTCGGACGGCTTCGGAGATCTCGCTGACCGGGTTCAACGCCCCGGTCGAAGTCTCGGAGTGAACCACCGTTACAGCGTCGAAGCCCCCGGATGCCAGCCTTTCACGCACCTGGTCGGCGGCGATGATCTGGCCCCACTCCACCTCGAGCCTCTCGACCTCGAGTCCGCAAGCCTCCGCGATCTGGCCGAATCGCTGGCTGAATGCACCGTTGACGAGACTCAAAACGCGAGATCGACCTCCGTTCCGCACGGCAGCCTCCATCAAACCGGTCGCTGACGACGTCGATATCAGAACCGGCCTCTCCGTGCGAAACAGATCTCGGAGCCCCGTTTGCAACTCACCCATGAGTTCCTTGATAGCCGGCCCTCGATGCCCGATTACCGCCTTGTTCTGGGCGCTCAGCACCTCGGGATGTATCTCCGTCGGACCGGGAAGAAAGAAGCGGCCAAACGAAGTACCCTCTATGGGGGACAACTTCACGAACGATCTCCTACGCAGTTGCTCTTAAGCTGTGATTTGGTCAAAACGATCCCGACGCTGGGGGACCAGCCCGGCGGACGGCGGGCACACCCGGAGTCGGTGGTGGAGGCCGGAAGATAACGTGACTTATGAGTTCTGGAAGTCCGGCAAATGTCAACGCCAATCCTGCATCCATCGAACATAGTGCACCGTAGTCACACCTCCGCGGTCCAGAACCTCGAGGCCGGATGGATCCCGGTAGAGCTCGCGGTAATAAAAGTGCGAGACGTTGCCCTGGATGAGCAATTTCGCACAGGCCACACATGGGCTCGCGGTCACGAAAGCCACCTTGTCCTGAACACCTCCAGGAGCCTTCACTAGGGCGTTTTGCTCCGAATGGATACAGCCACAAGCTCCCGGAGTCGGTCCGTCACACTGGTTCGGAAAACTTCGCGCGTTCCCGTTGTAGCCGATGGCGAGCACGTGCTCGAGATCCTTGTCCGTGATGACCGTCCCCACCTTCAGCCTGGCACATGTACTTCGCTTGGCCAACTCCTCGGCCATGCGCATGTACACTTCGAAAATCGGCGGGCGGACGACCGACGTTTCACCGACCCCATCACTCTCGATAAGGTTCAGGGGGTGGTTGTTTTCGGAGACAAGATCCTTCTTGTGAATCGCCATCTTAAGCCTTATTGCGCGCAGCCTTCTTGCGGGCGTTGGGGTCCAGATGCCTCTTTCTTAGGCCGATCCGGGCCGGCGTGATCTCGATCAACTCATCGTCTTCGATAAACTCCAGCGCGAGCTCGAGCGTCAGATCTCGGGGCAGTTCCAGTTTGATGTTCTCATCCGTGGCGGTAGTTCGCATGTTTGTGAGCTTCTTGGCCTTGCAAGCATTCACGTCCAGGTCACCCGGTCGCACGTGCTCCCCCACGATCATCCCGCTATATACCTCGTCCCCCGGCCTCACGAACATGGTGGCGCGCTCTTGTAGATTGAAGAGCGCGAAGCCCACGGCAAATCCCTCGCGGTCGGCAACAAGTACGCCCTTCTTACGGCCAACCAGGACCCCCGCGTGCGGGCCGTATTCCAGGAATCGGTGATGGAGGATGCCCTCACCCCTCGTGTCCGTCATGAACTCGGATCGGTACCCGAAGAGCCCGCGAGCGGGCACCCTGAACCGGAGCCGTACAGGCCCCCTATCCGTCGGCTTCATCTCGATCATTTCACCTCGCCGAGGACCCATCTTCTCCATCACCACGCCGATGAACTGTTCCGGGACCTCGATGACGGCCTCTTCAAACGGCTCGAGAAGACCCTCGGGTCCCCTCTTCTCGATAACCCGAGGCCGCGAGACCTGGAACTCGTATCCCTCCCGGCGCATCGTCTCCATGAGAATCGAGAGGTGCAACTCGCCCCGGCCCGAAACGGTGAAGGTGTCGGTTGCGTCAGTCTGCTCGACCCGGAGAGCGACGTTGCGCTCGAGTTCCTTCATCAGCCGCTCACGAACCTGACGAGTGGTCACAAATTTCCCCGAACGGCCCGCGAACGGTGAATCGTTCACGGCGAAGTCCACCGAGACCGTGGGCGCCTCAACGGTAATGCCGCGTAACCGCTCGCGTACGTAAACATCGGTGATGGTCTTCCCTATCTCCACCCCCTCGATGCCCGCTATTGCCACGATGTCGCCGGCATCCGCCGCTTCAACGTCCACACGTTCCAAACCCTCGAATCCATAGAGCTGGACCACCCGACCCGGCGTCGCCTCTTCGGCGCTTACAAAGCCCGGGTCTCCTAGCGGCAGCAGAGCGACATCGTCACCGATGGCCAACCTCCCCCGCTCAACCCGCCCGATGCCAATACGTCCCACGTAGTTCGAGTGGTCGAGCGTGGAGATCAGCATCTGAAATGCGCCCTCTGGATCCACGAGCGGGGCCGAAATCGATGCAACGATGGTCTCGAAGAGCGGCGTCAGATCGCCTTCCGACGCACCTGGATCGGGGCTCGCCCATCCGTCTCGTCCAACGGAATAGAGAAAAGGAGCATCAAGTTGCGCGTCGGAAGCTTCGAGGTTCATAAAGAGTTCCAAGACCTCGTCGTGAACCTCAATGGCACGGGCGTCCGAACGATCGACCTTGTTGACGAGCACAATCGGCTGGAGCCCAAGCTCCAGCGCCTTGCGGGTCACGAACCGCGTCTGCGGCATGGGGCCCTCGGCGGCGTCCACGAGCAGTAGCACTCCGTCGACCATGCGTAATGTGCGCTCGACCTCACCACCGAAATCGGCGTGGCCCGGCGTATCGACAA
>PCCM01000136.1 GCA_002731735.1 Gemmatimonadota bacterium
GCCCCAGATCGGGGAGGTTGCTGTCGGTAAGATTGAAGATCAACCCCCTAGCACCGGATACTGCGGTACCTTTTGTAACTCCGACCAGGAAGCCGGTCTGCGAGTCGTAGTACCACTCGCCACGAAGCGCTGCTGTCACGCGCACCGCGGCCGTCACCACACCGACATCCCAACCCTTCCAACGCCCACTTCGTCGATTCGAGTGCCATGGGCGCTTCCGCCTTCTTGTACTTGGCCGGCGGAACGCACAGGCAAGAGGAGACGCTCGGGCGGTGTCGCGATCACGTGGAACACGGCTATTCTGCCGTCGCACCTCGTGCCCTCGGATCCCATGTTGACCGCTTCGGTGCCTCCCCTCACCTTAGTCCTCACCGAAAATGGCCCTGGCCTTGCCTCCTCTCCTTGATAGGTGAGAAAACCATGAGACACCTCCTGCTCGCCACGATCAAACTGATGCTGGTGCCGTTGGCGCTGGTTTGCTTCTCGCCCCCCGTGCTAGCTGCTGTGCCGATGCTGCAAGCCGATCGGCAGGACGATGAAGAAGAGGACGAACCCAAATCGTACAGCGACGTGATCACGGATGAAGCAGTCACGAGCGAGGGTATCTTCAACACTCATATGATTGGAGACGACCTCTTCTTCGAAATCCCGTTGGACATGATGGAGCGGGAGATGCTGCTCCTCACCCGTATCGCGGCCACGCCGGCGGGAGTGGGCTTTGGGGGATCCAAGGCGAACACGTCGACCGTTCGATGGGAGAGGCAAGGCGAGCGGGTTCTGCTTCGCTTGGTGAACTACCAGAACTTTGCAGACGACACGACTGCGATCTCCGAGGCGGTCCACAACTCCAACTTCGAGCCGATTATCATGGCCTTCGATGTGGAGGTGATGTCCGACGACGGTTCGGCCGCGGTCATCGACGTAAGCGACCTGTTCACCGACGACGTCACCCTGATAGGGCTGCAAAAGGGACGACGTGAGACGTACGGTGTGCGCTCCGTAGACAGTGACCGCACTTTCGTGACCCGTGCCACCGCGTTCCCGACCAACGTCGAGGTGCGGCGCACCCTCACCTATTCGGCCAACGACGCGCCGGCCAACGGCGCGAGCAACACGCTCTCGATGGAAATGCACCACTCCATGCTTCTGCTTCCCGAGGATCCCATGGAACCCCGTATGTGCGACGAGCGTGTGGGTTTTTTCAGCACATCGCAAGTCGACTACGGCCTGGACGAGCAGCGCGCGACAACACAGTGCTTTATCACCCGCTGGCGGCTCGAGCCAAGCGATCCCGCTGCCTACGCCCGTGGAGAGCTCGTCGATCCGGTCAAGCCGATCGTCTACTACATCGATCCAGCGACGCCTGAGAAGTGGCGCCCCTATATCAAGCAGGGCATCGAGGACTGGCAAGTCGCGTTCGAGGACGCGGGTTTCAGCAATGCGATCCTAGCCGCTGACGCCCCCACACCCGAAGAGGATCCCACCTGGAGTCCCGAGGACGCACGTTACTCGGTGATCCGCTACCTCGCTTCGACGACCCAGAATGCGTCGGGGCCGCACGTGCACGACCCCCGAACGGGCGAGATCCTGGAGAGCGACATCCAGTGGTACCACAATGTGATGAACCTCGTGAGGAATTGGTTCTTCGTTCAGACCTCTGCGGTGAACCCTGAGGCCCGAACCGTGAATTTCAGTGACGAACTGATGGGCGAACTGATTCGCTTCGTTGCGGCACACGAGGTGGGACACACGATCGGGTTGCAGCACAACATGCAAGGTTCGTCGGCTTACCCGGTTGATTCGCTACGGACGCGCTTCACGTGCACGATGGGTCTGGCCGCATCGATTATGGACTATGCTCGCTTCAACTACGTGGCTCAGCCTGGGGACGACACGTGCCTCATGCCGATGATCGGACCGTACGACAAGTTCGCCATCGAATGGGGATATCGACCTGTACCAGGGGCAGACCGGAACAGTGAGCAGGCCGTGCTCCGCGATCGGATCGCGTTCATGCAGGAAGATCCGATTTACCGCTTCTCGAGTCCGAATGGTGAGGACCCGACCGCCTTGACCGAAGCGATCGGAGACGACGCCATGCGAGCGTCGGATTACGGAGTCGCGAATCTCGAGCGGATCATGAGCCATCTCACCGACTGGACATTCGTGGAGGGTGAGGACTACTCGGATCTGGAGGAGCTCTACACCAACATCGTCGGCCAGTGGAACCGCTACATCGGGCACGTCGTCACGAATATTGGCGGTGTCGTACAGACCAGGAAGCGACAGGGCCAGGCCGGCGTGCCGTTTGAGATGGTCGCCAAGAACGACCAAGCGAGGGCGATGGAGTACCTGAATCGCCAGGTCTTCGCGACCCCCCAGTGGCTGCTCGATTCCGACATTCTGGATCGCTTTCAGGGCAGCGGAGCCCCGGACCTCGTGCGGGCCCGGCAGGTCGGAGCGCTGAATCAAGTGCTCAACGTGCCTCGCATGAAACGCCTGGTCGAGCAAGAGGCGTTCCACGGATCACGGGCCTACTCGCTCGGGGACATGTTGGACGAGTTGCGGGAGGGTGTGTGGTCGGAGATTCACACCGCCCAGGACACCGATGCGTACCGAAGGAACTTGCAGCGTGGATATCTGGAACGGATGAAAACGCTCATGGCCGACGAGGACGCACAGGAAACTGACGTGGCGCCTTTCGTTCGAGGGCAGCTCCTCACGTTGAGTGGCGAGTTGTCAACTGCCGCGGCACCGGTCACCCATCGCGCCACACGACTCCACTACCTAGACGCGATCGCGCGGATCGAGGCCATCCTGGAGCCGACTGCGGACAGCGCGCCCTAGGGCACGCAGAGCGCTGGCGTCGGTCGACCGCGAACGCCGCGTCGTCGATGATCGTGCCCGCCGCACGAGTCTCGAGCTCCTGGCCCCCGGCTTCGGACCACGCGGCGAGGAGTGTCGACAGCACGATGACCAGACACTGCCCTCTTGCGTGACATCGCGATTGTTTCGACGGAATCAACGCGATAGGGAGACCCTCATCGGCCCGACTCGACGAGCGTCATGAAATCCGACCAAGCAACCGGGAGCCCGTGGATCGGGACGATCGTCTCGACGTCGAGTCCGAGGCGCCTTATGTGGCCCAAGAGTGACCGGTTGGCCGGTGTTGCGCGGGCCTGGGGCGGGGCGCCAGGACCGGCCGAGTCGAAGAGATCGGCCTCGATCAAGATCCGTTCGGTCGGGAGATAGACGACCATCATACCCTCGGCGTGCGTCAACGGGTGCACGTAGGAGATGTGCATCGAGCGCTCCCCGTCGTTGAGCCAGTAATTCTCCCGTACAGTCTCGTATTGATAGCCTTCGGCTAGCTCCGTCGGCGGCCAGAGGGAGAGCATGTCGGGGGCGAGCGTGCGCGGCGCGTAGTTGAGCACGTCCCGCGTGTAGAACTCGTAGTTCTTCCAATGCGTGATGATGGTGGCTCCGATGTGCATATAGGTGCGGAGCCCACCGATGTGGTCGTGGTGCTGGTGCGTGTTCACCAGGAACCGGATCGGTTTGTTGGGTGCCAGGCGCGCGACCTCATCGATGACCGCGAGGCTACGTGACTCGTCGAGCGGAGCCTCAACGACCGCCACGTAGTCATCGAACTCGACGGCCACACTGTTGTGTGAGGACCCTCCGAGGAGCCACACGCCATCGGTCAACTCCCGGGTGGTGACCACCGTCGAAAACTCGGCCTGCCGTACCACGTCCGGGACCGCGACCGGGTCGTCGCATTCGTTCGCCCGGATGTCGGCAAGGGTTCCCCCGAACGCATTGTGGCCGGCGTTGATGCTTTGGGATTGAAAGTTGTCGTCCCATCCTTCGTGCTGATGCCAGCCCGTGGGAAAACGCACACCGTTACCGATGTCGACATAGCTCGCGTTGGTGAACTCGTGCTCGTAGTTCATGTCCCCGAGGACGGGATCGGGCACCCAAGTATGGATCCGCTGGAGCAGATTTTCGCTGTTGATCGTGGCATCCACTCTATACTTGCCGAGAACGGTGATCGAGACGATGAAGACCTTCTCCGGCACGGTGGTCGCGCCGTCCCGACCCATCTCACCAAGCTCCCACCGCCACGCCGCCTTCGGATCGGCGCCGGGCATCATCGCTGCCTTGAGGAATCCGTGGGGGTTGAGCCACATATCGAGCTGCCATCGCTCCGCCTCCTCTGGCGGTGCCGGAACGGGCTCGTTCCCCGGTCCGTCCACGTGCCAGGCGTACTCTCCGTTGACCATGAAGCGCTGGCGAGCATTCTGTTGGATCGGCGTACCGCCACGCCACCCGAGCCCGTGTTTCCAAGAGGCGGGATTGTTGCCCGGTTCCCGGTCGAACTCTTCGACCATGGTTCCGGTCTCCCAGTTCATGGTCCGGGTGTAATTGGTTAGAGGCCGCCCACGCGGCCAGTCCACTTCGTATCCATTCAGGCGTTGCTGGCCCACCATGCCGGCGTAGGCGGACCCCGAGATCGAAACGCAGCGTAGGTTGGCCACGCCGATGACGGCGGAGGCGGCCTGCAAGATGGGGCCCGGATCGAGGTAGCCGGGTGGCAGCTCCTGGGCTGCGACGGGCCTCCCGAGCAGTCCCCCCATCAGTATGGCTGCCATAGCGAGACACGTTTTCCGGATTGACATGCGCACTCCTCAGTTCCCGTCCGGGAGGTCCACGCGGGTGGGTGTGGCCGCCCCCGAGACGATGGTTTCCGCGCCCATCGCGATGGCTCGGATTGTGTTGGTCAGGTGCTCCAGATCCAGGGTCTCCACGTGGTCGGTCACCTGGTGATAATCTTGGTCCACGTCGATCGGCGTTGTGGAAATCGAGTGAGCGGGCACACCCGAGCGGGCGAGCGTCGCGTTGTCGGAACGGTAGAAGAGGCGTTGGTCAGGGTATGGGTCCGGGTAGAACTCGTATTCGGTACCCGTGACAGCCTCCTGGAGAATCAAGCCGAAGGAGGATTGCTCGAAGCCCGTGATCCAGGCGGTGTTCGGCCCCTGTACGGCTGGTTTGCCGATCATCTCGATGTTGAACATGGCGACGATCTGGTCGGGATCGAGCTGGGTCGAGTAGTACCGGGAGCCAAAACCACCCCGCTCCTCTGCGGTGAAGGCCGCGAAAAGCAGCGTCCTCTCGGGTGTGCCCCTCTCGGCAAAATATCTGCCAAGCATGACCACTGCGGTCGTGCCCGACGCGTTGTCGTTCGCGCCGTTAGCGATCGAATCTCCTGCGACGGGCTCTCGAATCCCGATGTGATCGTAGTGGGCGGAGAACAGCACGTACTCGTCGCTCCTCCGGCCCGGGATCATGCCCACCACGTTGACCAACCCTTGTTCAGACGCGGAAGCCCCTCCGTTGCCACCCACGTTTGCCGCTCCCCTTGTCGGTGTCGGAACACTGAACCACTGGAGATATCCGTCCGCACCCTCGGGGCTCTCGAGTCCCGCAGCGGCGAACTCACCGGCGAGGTATTCGGCGGCTCGTACAGCGTCGGCGGAGAACGCGCTTCGGCCTCGCATGTCGTCGTCGGCCAGCGTCGAGATGATCTGCTCCACCCGCGCCTGTTCGATGCGTGGCGCCTCGGGAGTGGTGGACGCAGTCTGCGCCGACGCACACGCGGAGAGTACAGCCGAGGAGAGTAGTGCCGAGGGGACGGTGACTCTGATGAAACTGGACATTGGGGCACTCATCGGCGTGAACCTTAGCTGTGGCTGGTCGGCAGGGCGAACACACGCGGTCGATCCTCAGCACCCATCATAAGCGATCTAGGAGGTCGCCGGGAGGCGTGGTCGGTGGACGAACCAGGCCCTCCGTCGCTAGGATGGATGCTCCTCACCGGTCCGCGAAGTACCCTCACCCATCAAACCATTTCAAGGGAAACTCCGATCGCACCCATTTCGGGGGACCAGAGCAGGCTGACGCGGCACATGCGCTTGCGTTCCGCGACTGCTCTCGTGATCGCGAACATGATCGGCGCGGGCATCTTCACGACCACGGGATTTCAGGCTGCTGATCTCAGGAATCCGCTCTTCATCTTTGTGCTGTGGGTGATCGGGGGGACTCTCGCCTTGCTCGGTGCCCTCTGCTATGCCGAATTGGGAGCCATGATGCCCCGCGCTGGGGCGGAGTACGTTTATCTCCGTGAAACGTATGGCCCGGCCGCGGGCTTCATGAGCGCCTTCGTGTCCCTTGTGGCGGGGTTTTCCGCCCCGATCGCGGCGGCACTCAAGAGCTTCGTCATCTACGCAGGCCACTTCTTCCCCTTCCTGGCCGACGATCCGACCTTTGGGGGGATGGCGGTCGTCGACTTGATTGCGGTGGGGCTGGTCTGGCTTCTGGTCGGAATCCACCTACGGGCGGTGCGGTCCGGCACCGGCTTCAATGACTTCATGACCGTCTTCAAGGTGGGCGGCATCGTCGTGATCATTCTCGCCGCCGCGTCCATCGGCCGCGGGGACGTCTCCAACTTGGTCACTGCCTCACCATCCTTCCAGGAACTGAGCCGTAACGACACCCTCGCCGCGTTCGGCACGTCGCTGATCTTCGTGATGTTCTGCTTCTCGGGCTGGAACGCGGCGGCCTACGTCGCGAGTGAGATGGAACATCCTCAGCGGGATCTACCGCGTGCCCTCCTCGTCGGGACGGCGACCGTGCTCGCCCTCTATCTCGGGCTCAACGCGGTCTACTTCTATGGGGCTGGCGTCGACGAGTTGGCCGGCCAGGTCGAGGTGGGGCTCGTGGCGTCGCGCTCCCTCTTCGGACCCACCGGTGTGAGTATGGTGACGATCGTGCTGTGTGCGTCTATCCTGGCTTCCGCTTCTGCGATGACGTTGGTGGGACCACGCGTCTACTACGCCCTGGGCAAGGATTTTGCCCCGTTCGCATTCCTCGCCCGGACCCGGCGGGGCGGCGCTCCAGCTGTCGCGCTCATCATTCAAGGGATCGTCACTTCGATCATCATCGTCTCGGGACGCGTCGACCAGATCCAACAGTACGCCGGCTTTACGCTCACCCTCTTTGCGAGCTTGGCCGTTTCCTGTGTGATCGTGTTGCGTGTCCGCAGGCCAGAGGCTGCGCGGCCGTTCCGCACGTGGGGCTATCCTCTGAGCCCGATCCTGTTTCTCGGGGTGTCGGCGTGGATGATGTACTGGGCTTTTCAGGGACGTCCGTTGGAATCCACACTCTCCTTTGTAACCGTTCTGGCCGGGGGTCTCATCTTCGCTCTCTTCGTTCGCCGGGGTAGTGCCAGCGGGTCGTAGGCGCTGGCTCCGAATCTTTTCAACCACATCCCACGTCGAGTAGTTAGAATTAGGCTCACTCGATGAAGGGAACGGCATGGAAAGCCTATTTGCAAACCCGTTGGCTCTGGTGGTTCTCGTCGCGGCTGCGATCCTACTGCTACTCCTCCTTTGGAAGGTTTTCCAACTAACGCTAAAGCTCGCCGCGATACTTGTGCTCGTCGCGCTGATCGGCTTAGTCGTCCTCGGGCTCAGCGACCTGGCATTTTTCGCTTTTTGATGAGCAAGCACACTTCCAGAACACTTGAGCCTCGGTAACCGTAGGGAAACTGACTGGCAGTATTAATCCACCGCCGGAGACTTGCCTCGTGATCGGATCCGTTCTGGAAGACGTCCGACTAGCGTTACGCACCCTCGGGAAAGATCGCGCCTTCACCCTGTTGACCGTCGTGACCCTGGCCGTGGCCATCGGTGCGAACACTGCGATCTTCTCCGTCGTGGACGGCGTACTGTTTCGCCCCCTGCCGTTTCCTGATGCCGACCGCATCGTAACGGTGGCTGCCGGAACGCTCCCGGCGCCGGGCCGGACTATTCCCGGTGCGATCCCTTTCTCCGATCGCGGCTATTGGCACTTCGTGGACAACAACCGAGTGTATGAGGCGTTTGGGGGATACTCGGGTGGACAGCAGATGGCTCTCATCGGGGACGGCGAACCTCTACAGATCAACGCGGCCGCAATGACCGCCTCCGCCTGGGAGGTTCTCGGGACTATCCCCCAGCGTGGCCGCTTCCCAACACCCGAAGAGGATGTACCGGGCGGCCCCATAATGGTGGTGTTGAGTCACGGCCTCTGGGTGGGTTATTTCGGATCGGATCCTGATATCATCGGGCGGACCATCGAGCTGACCGGCCTCCAAGCCGAGGTGATTGGGGTGATGCCGAATGGGTTCAATTTCCCGTCACCGGCCATCGACCTCTGGATTCCGCAGCGCCTGGATCCGGCGAGCCAGAATTTCGGGGCACACAGGATCTATGGGCTCGCCCGGCTCGCCCCGGAAGTCACGATTGAATCAGCGCTCGCCGATGCCGAGAGTCTCATCGCTCGCTTCGGTGAGGCTGGCTATGGAGAGACCGTGGTCGCAGGCCTCTTCAGTGGAGAGGCTTTCGTCCGGACGCTTAAGGACGAGGTCGTCGGGGACGTCCGCCAGCCCCTTCTGATTCTGCTGGGAGCGATGGCGTTCGTGCTCCTCATCGCGTGCAGCAACGTCGCCAACCTCTTCCTCGTGCGTGCGGACGCCCGCATGCGTGAAAGCGCGGTTCGCATGGCTCTCGGCTCGGGCCGCTGGAAACTGATCCGTTACGTTATGACCGAAAGTGTCCTGTTGGCTGTGATCGGTGGGGTGGTCGGTGTCTTCTTGGCCTATCTGGGAACGCAGGCGCTCGTGGCGGTCGCCCCGGCAAGCATCCCTCGATTGGACGAGATCGGCGTTCGCGGGCCGGCACTACTGTACACGAGCGGGATTGCCATCTTGGCCGGCCTCTTCTTCGGTCTTTTCCCGGCCTTGCGATCAGGATCCGACAAGATGCTCGGCGCCTTACGTGACGCCGGACGGAGCGCCACGATCGGTAGCGAGCGGCACCGAGCCCGCAGTGCTATGGTGGTCGCTCAGGTGGCACTAGCGTTGGTTGTGTTTGTCGGGTCCGGCTTGATGTTTCGCAGCTTTCAGAGGCTTCGCGCCGTCGATCCGGGCTTCAGGGCGGAGAACGTACTGACGTTCAAGCTCTCACCAGTCCCAGCGAATTACGACAACTCACCCGAAGTCCTAGCCCAGTTTTATGATGAGCTCCTCGATGGCTTGGAGGACATACCCGGCGTTGCCCGTGCGGGCGCCGTCACCTCGCTCCCGCTCCAGGGGATAGCGGGGTCGTTGTCAACGAGTATTGACGAGTTTCCGGTGGCGGACGACGAATTCCCCCCCACCTTTCTCATTCGACGGGCGACACCGGGCTATTTCGAGGCCATGGGGATCGATGTCCTCGAGGGCCGGGAGTTCACGGATGAGGATCACCAGGAGCGCCTCGGGTCCCTGATCATCAGCGAGTCCATCAAGGACCGGTTTTGGCCGGATGTCAGTGCTTTGGGTAAACGTATGGCGATCGCGGGGGCGGCGGCGAGGTCTGTGGGAGTCGTCAGGGACGTGAACGCCGTCGGGCTCGATACCGAGGCCGAGCCGTACATCTACAAGCCCCTGCTCGATTCGGTGGGTGGTGGTGTCGCGGCGATGGCGATGGCCGTTCGCGCCAATGCCGACCCGCTGAGCCTGGTTCCCGCGATTCGCAACTTGATTGCCTCGATGGACGCCGAACTGCCGATCAGCGAGATCCGGCTCATGGAGGGCATCGTCAGTGATTCCTTGAGCCGCACCAGCTTCACCATGACGCTGCTCTTGCTGGCGGCGGCGATCGCCCTGTTCCTTGGCTCGGTA
>PCCM01000137.1 GCA_002731735.1 Gemmatimonadota bacterium
CCCGTCATGGGCATCTTCCAGGATCCGGATCAGCTTGACGTAGATGGTCGGCACCCCCATGAAGACCGAATACTCCTTATCGGCCACGCGCTCCAGGATCGCCTGTGCATCGAACGACTCGAAACAGTCCACCCTGGCCCCCGACCACAAGGCGCAGCTCAGCACATTGACGATCCCGTGAACATGATGAAGCGGCAGAAATAGTGGAATCGAATCTTCCGATAGCCAGCCCCAGGCTTCTACCAGCGTCGTGATCTGGGCCTGGATGTTCTCGTGCGTGCTCACCACACCTTTGGGCTTGCTGGTCGTGCCGCTGGTGTAGAGGATCATCGCCCGCCTCTGTGGGTCCAGCTCTGGTAACGGCACGGACTGCCCCGATGAGATCTGCTCGACGGTGAGTAGTGGCTTCGAAAGCCGATCACAAAGTGGCCTGAGCTTTTCGACCGAGTCCTCGGGTACGATGATTCGATCGACCTGGGCATCGGTGATCACATGTTCGAGCTCGGGGTCCGCCGCGGACAAGCTCAGTGGCACGGCGACGCCACCGGCTCTCCAGATGCCCCACTGGACAGCAGCGTACTCAAAGCTCGCCGGGATGAGAAAGGCGACTCGCTCTTCACCTAAGTCGGCCGACCCGTCGAGCAGACTGGCGGCTATGCCCTCCGATACGGAGAGCAGCGAGTCGTACGAGTGATCGTGACCATTTGAGGTCACGGCGACCCGTGCCCCGAAACTCTGCGCGCGCCGAACCTGTTCAAGTTCAGGCATGCCTTGGGTATCTCCTGGAAGGCAGTTGAAGATGATCCAGCGGCGTCATGTCGGACAGAAGCGGTTAGCCCATGATCGCCCTGATGGCCACAAAAATCACCGAAGGGCCCAGTAGGGCACCCAAGCCAGTATAGAAGGTCGCGGTCATCGCGCCATACGGGACCAGACGTTCGTCGGTGGCGGCCAGCCCCCCGGCCACTCCGCTCGTCGTGCCCATGAGGCCACCATAAATCATGGCCGAACGCGGATTATTCAATCCGATGAGTGGTGCGACAAACGGTGTCCCAGCCATAACCAACATGGATTTGATGAGCCCCGCGGCAATACTGAGAGCGATCACATCCGAACTGGCCCCAATGGCTGCGCCGGTAACGGGCCCCACGATGTACGTTGCCGCACCGCCGCCTATCGTGGTCATACTCACGGCATCGGTATAGCCGAAAGCGTAGGCAACCGCCGCGCCGATCCCAAACGACACGAACACGCCGGCAAAAAGAGAGATGACCCCAGCCGCTCCGGCACGCGCCAACTCCCGTGTATTCACTCCGAAAGCGGTGGCGATAATCGCGAAGTCCCGAAGCATGCCGCCGCCCATCAATCCGATACCAGCCAACACCTCGATGTCGGCGATGCCGCGGCTCCCCCCAGTAACGACACCGCCAACATATGCCGCCAGCAAGCCGAGCATGATGGCGATAGCCGACCCGTGAAGCTTCCCTTTGGTCAGGCGCGCGGACAGCTGATAGGACACCCACACCGTGATCCCCACGATGGCGAAGGCAGTGATCAGGCCATATCGACTCATTACGTCCGCCACGAGATCCATGACCTCAGTCATGCGCTCTGCTCGACATCTGTGTCGGGCACCGGCGGCGGTGGCTGGCCGCCGACGGGCTCCAACGGCGGCGGCGGTTCACCGCCGATGCGACTGAGTACCGGTACCAGGGCACAGCTGACGGCAACGGCAAGGACTCCGGCAAGCACGGCAGCGGTCCCGCCTCTTACCGCAGCCACCGCGTTCTGGCTAGCCGCCATCGCCACAACTACCGGGATGTAGATTCCACTCCAGAAAGTGATGCCCGACTGGGAGATGGGGCGGAGGCGACCGCTGGCCTGCCCTTTGGCGGCAACCGCGATCAAGAGCAACATGGAGATACCGACACCGCCGACATTGGCGTCGATGCCAATCAGCAGCCCGATCAGCTCCCCTATGAGCGCGCCGACCAGCATGCACCCCGCGAGCAGTGCTACGCCGTATATCACCACGGGTGGTAGGGGGCCACCAGGACGTTTAGACCGTCGGCCCCTCGAAGAAGGGATTCTCACCCGACGCGTGGTCGGTCACGTCGTGGATGACCGTTACCTCGGGCACCGCTTGGCGGACCATACGCTCGACTCCCTGGCGGAGTGTCATGCGTGACATGGCGCAGCCTTGGCACCCTCCGCCCATCTCCAGGTAGATCTCGGTGTCTTCGACGCCGACCAGCGTGATGGTGCCTCCGTGCGAGGCGATGGCCGGATTGATCTCCGTGTCGAGGACGGTTTTTACCCGTTCGGCGAATGACCCCTCCAAGGTTGGTGGGGCGGGCTTAGCAGCCTCCGCCAGCTTTACCTCGAAGCCACTTTCATTCACGCGCTGGACGAAATCCACGGTCGCTCCCTCGAGGCGGGGCATGGACTCCTCCTGGACGACGATCGTCAACTCGCCCACATCCACCTCTTGTTCGCTCTCACGAATGTCGTCCGGTCCGACGAGCGTGAGCTCGAAGTCGGGCGCCAAAGGTGTGCCGCCGGAAATTCCGATCCGCAGGGCCGTGAACTCACCGTCACCCGAGTCCATATAACCGCGAACCACTTCGAGCGCTTTATCTGTCAGCGTTATCATCGAAACACTCCTGAGAACACAACGTCCGAGCTTCGGGCGCGTATACCCGCTTTCCCTTCTCGGGGTTCTTTCTTCGTCAGCCCTCTTGATCGGTTGATGCGGCGGGCGCGCTGATCTAGCTTCCATCGCTTCGATTCACCGCGACACTCCAACTCCCTGGACGACCACGATGGCTGAAAGTTCTGTGATGGACAAGCTCACGTCCTTGGCCAAGCGCCGTGGCTTCATCTTTCAGTCGTCCGAGATCTACGGGGGAACCGGGTCAGTGTGGGACTATGGTCCGCTAGGCATCGAACTGAAGCGCAACGTCAAGGAGCGTTGGTGGAGCACGATGGTGCACCAGCGTGACGACGTTGAAGGCCTCGACGCGTCGATTCTGATGAATCCCAAGGTTTGGGAAGCCTCGGGGCATGTGGACGGCTTCACGGACCCTCTCGTGGAGTGCGGTAGCTGCCACCGGCGCTTCCGGGCGGATCTCCCTGAGGTTGCAGGAGGCCAGTGTCCCACTTGCGGGACCAAGGACACGTTCGGTGAACCGCGCCTCTTCAACCTCATGTTCAAGACGTTCATGGGCCCGGTGGAGGAGGACGCGTCGGTGATCTACCTGCGGCCCGAGACGGCGCAGGGCTCTTACGTGAACTTCCTGAACGTTCAAACGTCGGCGCGCCAGAAGATCCCGTTTGGAATCGCACAGATCGGGAAGGCGTTCCGGAACGAGATCACGCCTGGAAACTTCATCTTCCGGACGCGGGAGTTCGAGCAGATGGAGCTCCAGTTCTTCGTGGAACCGGGGACGGACGACGAATGGTTCGACTACTGGATGAACGCCCGTATGGAGTGGCATCTCTCGCTCGGGATTCGCAAAGAGAAGCTTCGTTTCCACGAGCACGGACCCGACGAACTCGCCCACTACGCCAAGAAGGCGTTCGACATCGAGTACGAGCATCCCTTCGGGTGGACGGAGCTCGAGGGAATTCACAACCGGACCGACTTCGACCTCGGACGGCACCAGGAGTTCTCGGGCAAGCGCCTCGAGTACATCGATACGGCGGCGGGGAAGCGTTTCCTGCCCTACGTGGTCGAGACGGCGGTGGGGGTGGACCGCACGGTCCTGGTGGCGCTGGTCGACGCCTACACCGAGGGGGAGGTTAACGGGGAAGAGCGGGTGCTCCTCAAGCTCGCTCCGGGTCTCGCGCCCTTGAAGGCTGCCGTATTTCCTCTGGTCAAGAAGGATGGACTGCCGGAGATCGCCCAGAAGCTGGACGCCGATCTGAGGTCCCGTTCGATCCCCTCGTTTTACGATGCGGCGGGCTCCATCGGTCGGCGCTACCGGCGCCAAGACGAGGCCGGCACGCCCTGGTGCATCACCGTGGACGGGCAGACCTCCGAAGACGGCACGGTCACGATCCGGGATCGGGACACATTAGAGCAGGTGCGCGTCGGCGCCGAGTCTGTGCCGGGCTGGATCCAGGAGCGGTTGGCCGGGGAATCCGTCACCTGAGTCAGGAGGCCTGATTGTCGTCGACAGTCTTCAGTTCACGCTGGGGCATGCTCCTGGCGATGCTCGGCATGGCCGTGGGCACCGGGAATATCTGGCGTTTTCCGCGGATCGCCGCATCCAATGGCGGAGGCTCGTTCCTCGTGGCGTGGGCGGTGTTCCTGCTTCTCTGGTCCGTTCCACTCCTGATCCTCGAATTCGGAATGGGGAAGGCGACACGTTCCGGGGCCATCGGATCGTTCGTGACGATGATCGGTCCAGGATTCGCCTGGATGGGGGCTTGGGTGGCCTTCGTCGCGACCGCCATCATGTTCTATTACAGCGTGGTGATGGGTTGGACCATCCGTTTCTTCCTGGCCTCGGTCAGCGGCGCCGTCCCCTCGGCCGTACCGGAAGCCTTCTGGGAGGGATACGCGGGCACTCCGGCGGCGCTGGTGACCCACGTCGTGGCCATGGGCATGGGACTCTTCGTCGTGTCGAAGGGTGTGAAGGGCATCGAGACGGCAGCCAAGTTCCTGATTCCCAGTCTCATTCTCCTCGTGATCCTCCTCACGATCCGGGCGATCACGCTCCCCGGGGCGACGGAGGGACTCGCGTTCCTGTTCACGCCGCATCTGGCGGACCTGGCAGACTCCGGGATCTGGCTGGAAGCGCTGACCCAGAACGCGTGGGACACCGGCGCTGGCTGGGGATTGGTGCTCACCTACGCGATCTACATGAGGAGCCGGGAGGACACGGCGCTCAACGCCTTCGTCATCGGCTTCGGCAACAATGCCATGTCACTCCTCGCTGGCATCATGGTGCTGTGCACCGTGTTCGCGGTGATGCCCGACGCGGCCGACCAGATCGTTGGGGCTGGCAACGAAGGTTTGACCTTCATCTGGGTGCCCCAGCTCTTCGGTCAGATTCCTGGCGGCCGGTTCTTCATGTCCCTGTTCTTCTTGGCACTGGTGTTCGCCGCCTGGACGTCCCTCGTGGCGATGATCGAGCTAGCCAGTCGGATCTTGATCGATCTTGGCCTCACGCGCGGACGGGCGATCGCGATCGTCGGCATAGCCGGCATCACTTTTGGGGCGCCCAGCGCGCTCAATTGGACGGACACACCGGGCGCCGGTCCCTTCTTCGCCAATCAGGACTGGGTGTGGGGTGTGGGCTTGATGCTCTCCGGTTTCTTCTTCGCATTCGCGGTGCTCAAGTACGGCGTGACGGAGTGGCGAGCGAAGTACATCAACACCGGGAACTCGGACATCCACGTCGGGGCTTGGTGGGACTGGAGCATTCGCCTGGTGATCGTGGAGTCGGTGGCGCTCATGGGATGGTGGTTGTATCAGGCCAGAGGTGATTCGTTCGAAGCGACTTGGACGCTCTTCTCACCGTTCAACATCGGAACGGTCCTGATTCAGTTCGCGATCGCCATCGCGGCCTTCTTGCTGCTCAATGGCTGGTTGGCCCGGAAACTTTCGACCCCGAAATAGAGGACCATGGCAAGGGAATCGAAGGGCGCCAGGACGAAGCGTGCCGCCGAGGTATTCGAGCTGCTGGCGGAGGAGTACCCTGACGCTCATTGCGCCCTGGTGCATACCGACGCCCATCAACTGGGGGTCGCGACGATCCTTTCCGCACAGACGACCGACGTGCGAGTGAACATGGTCACACCAACCCTCTTCGAGAGGTACCCGACGCCCGCCCACCTTGCCGAAGCCCGGCCGGAGGATGTGGAGGAGATCATCCGCTCCACCGGGTTCTACCGAAACAAAACGAAGAATATCATCGGTTTTGCGCAGGGCGTCACCGAACTACACGGTGGTGAGGTTCCCCGCACGATGAAGGAGCTGACGGAGCTGCCGGGTGTGGGGCGGAAGACCGCGAACGTAGTCTTGGGGAACGCATTCGGAATCGACGAGGGTGTCGTCGTCGACACCCACGTGAAACGACTCTCAACGCTCCTCTCTTTCAGCAACGAGAAGACCCCCGAGAAGGTGGAGGGAGACCTCATGGCGCTGTTCCCGATGGGGCGTTGGACCTTGTTGTCCCACTTGCTGATATTCCACGGGCGCCAGGTTTGTATTGCGAGACGGCCGAGGTGCGAGGCGTGTGTGATGTCCCATCTGTGTCCCTCCTCGAGGGTCTGACACGACCGGACGACTGTGTATTCATCGTGGGTGTATTCGCCGAACCAAACGGAGTCGAACATGAGCGCAGAGATCCCCGACCGAGACTCGGCAGTGGCTCTTCTCGAGAGTTGGGTCGAAAACGACGGTCTGAGAAAACACATGCTGGCGGTGGAGGCTTCCTGCCGGCACTACGCCCGAATCCACGGTGAGGATGAAGATCTTTGGGGAACGGCAGGACTCCTCCACGACCTCGATTGGGAGAAGTATCCGGATGAACACCCCCATCGGGGGCTCGCCGATCTGAAGGATCTCGGTTACCCGGAGGCGATTCTCCAGGCCATTGCCGCCCACGCACCCGAGCGGACGGGTGTGGAGCCAGACGCACTGTTCGATCGGGTCCTCTTTGCTTGCGACGAACTTTCAGGGTTGGTTTATGCCTGCTGTCTAGTGAGGCCCAACGGGATCGACGACCTCAAGCCCAAGTCGGTCACCAAGAAGTTGAAGGACAAGTCGTTCGCGGCGGGGGTGAACCGTGACGACGTGGCCCGTGGTGTCGGGCTTTTGGGGATCGAACGTAGCGAGCACATACAGAACGTGATCGACGGGATGCGCAACATAGCCGACGTTTTGGGAGTCCGAGCGGTGGATCGCCCTTAGGAGGATCTCCTAAGGGTAGATATTTGAGGAGGTGTAAGAGATCCCCCTTTGAGAAGGACCGCTCTTTGCGACGGACTACCTGTGGGCCAGGGGTCCAGGGGTTCTCGGAGGCCGGCCAAACCCGGGTCTTCTCTGGCGAGTTCGCGACCGACGTGCACCGGGTTGTGCTGGTCGCGGCCGATCCCGATCAGATGCGATTTCAGGTGGCTGTGGATGATGTCCTAGCCCCCGCGCTGACCGTGGTTGTCGTCGAGGCAGTGGACGACAATAACGCGGCGATCGTCGACCTCACTGGGATCGAGGTGACCCTAAACCGATGAACGTGGCGTCGGCGCTCAACGCCACCCGTGTGTGGCTCAGAAGCTACTCCTTGCGCCCAGCGTCTTCTCCTTGGAAAATGGCCTCATGACAACTTCGGCCATAGTCACGATGGTGCTCATTCTTGGGTTCGTTTGGGGTGGATTCTTCTTAGCGCTGTCCACCGCAGTCCGTAAGGAGTCCGATAAGGGAGACTGAGGGGCGGCCCGTGCCAACGGCGCTTGCCGGAAGTGCCGTTTGAGATACCTTTCGCCGTGATGTCTGCTCCGCTTCTTACCCCGTGGATCAGCCGACCTAGCGGCCCACGCCCCTGTTCGATCACCCTTCTATCCTCCGTGTTTTCCCTTGCCTAGACGCTCTGACCTCGAGTCCATCCTCATCCTGGGTTCAGGCCCAATCGTCATCGGTCAGGCGTGCGAGTTCGACTACTCCGGTACCCAGGCGGTTCGCGCCCTGAAGGAAGAGGGCTATCGCGTGGTGCTGGTCAATTCCAACCCCGCCACGATCATGACGGACCCGGGTCTGGCGGACCGCACCTACATCGAACCACTCACGCCCGACTGGGTGGAACGCGTGATCGAGCGCGAGAAGCCCGACGCTCTATTGCCCACCATGGGCGGACAGACCGCGCTCAATATCGCCATGGACCTGGATCGCGACGGGGTGCTCGAAAAACACGGCGTCGAGCTGATCGGAGCGAACGCCCGGTCCATTCGGATGGCTGAGGACCGGGAGGAGTTCGCTGCGGCCATGGTCCGTATCGGGTTGGAACTTCCGCACGGCGGCTTCGCCCGCACGATGGACGAGGCGATGACCATCGTCGAAGAGACGGGTTACCCGGCGATCATCCGCCCCAGCTTCACGCTGGGCGGTACGGGTGGCGGCATAGCGTACAACGCGGACGAGTTCAAAGTGGCCGTCACTCGCGGTTTGGACACGTCGCCCATTACCGAGGTGCTCATCGACCGGAGCGTCATCGGGTGGAAGGAATACGAACTCGAGGTCGTCCGGGATGCCTCAGACAACGTGATCATCGTGTGTTCCATCGAGAACTTCGATCCGATGGGGGTCCATACGGGAGACTCGATCACGGTGGCCCCTGCCCAGACGCTCACGGACGTCGAGTATCAGCGCATGCGAGACGCGGCTATCGCGATCATACGGGAGATCGGTGTCGAGGCCGGGGGCTGTAACATCCAGTTCTCCGTGGATCCACAGACCGGCGAGATGCTCATCGTGGAGATGAATCCGAGGGTTTCCCGCTCCTCGGCGCTCGCGTCCAAAGCCACCGGGTTTCCGATCGCCCGGATTGGGGCCAAGCTCGCTGTGGGTTACCTGCTTCACGAGTTGCCCAACGACATCACCAAGACTACGCCCGCTTCGTTCGAGCCGACGCTCGACTACGTGGTCGTGAAGTTCCCGCGTTTTGCCTTCGAGAAATTCCCCGAAGTGAATCCGGTGCTCGGCGTGCAGATGAAGGCGGTCGGGGAGACCATGGCGATTGGGCGGACTTTCGCGTCCGCGTGGCAGAAGGGCGTTCGTGGCCTGGAAATCGGGCGGAACGGCTGGGTCGTGGGCGACCGGCTCGAGGACGACGGACTCTCATCGCACGATCCCGAGCTTTTGCTCGCCGTCCTCCGCCGCCCAACCGCGGAACGGCCGTTCCAGCTCAAACGGGCGCTAGAGGGAACACTCCCGGTGGATGAGATCCAAGAAGCAACGGGGATCGATCCGTGGTTCTTGTATCAACTTCTCGAGATCGTGCATCAGGAAGCCTGGTATCGGGAGCTGGATTCCGTCGGGCCCGCCGAGCTCAGGCTCATGAAACGAAACGGGTTCTCCGATGTGCAACTCGCAGACCTTCGTTCCGAGAAGGAGGACGAGGTGCGCAACAGGCGTTGGGAGTGGGACATTCGTCCGACGTACAACGTGGTGGATACTTGTGCCGGAGAGTTCCCCGCGGAAACGCCGTATTACTACTCGTCGTATGAAGATGAGGACGAGTCGAAACCATCGGATCGCGAGAAGATCATCGTTCTCGGGAGTGGACCGAACCGTATCGGGCAGGGGATTGAGTTCGACTACTGTTGCGTGCAGGCGGTGCTGGCGCTCAGCGACGCCGGGTATGAGACGATCATGGTCAATTCCAATCCCGAGACCGTGTCGACCGATTTCGACGTGAGCGACAAGCTCTACTTCGAGCCGCTCACTTTTGAGGACGTCCTCGAGATCGTCGAGCGGGAGCAGCCCCTCGGTGTGGTGGTTCAACTCGGTGGCCAGACGCCTTTGAATCTGGCTGGACGGCTGGAGGCGGCGGGGGTTCGGATCCTCGGGACGTCGGTGGATGCCATCGACCGGGCCGAGCACCGGGGCCGCTTCGAGGAGGTCTGCAGGATCGTCGAAGCCACGGTACCCACGAACGGAATGGCTACCAACGAAGAGCAGGCCCTCTCCGTGGCCGAGGACGTCGGGTACCCGGTGCTCGTGCGCCCGAGTTATGTACTCGGGGGTCGCGCCATGGAAATCGTCTACGATGAGGCCTCGCTCAAGGACTACTTCGAGCGCGCCGTTCGGGCTTCTCCGGATCACCCGGTCCTCATCGACCGTTTTATCGAGGACGCGTTCGAAGCCGACGTCGACGCGCTGTCGGACGGTACGGACGTTGTGATCGGCGGCATCATGCAGCACATCGAGGACGCCGGGGTCCACTCCGGTGACTCGGCGTGTGTGCTCCCTCCCTACCTGCTGGGAGCGGCAGAGTTGGAGGAGATTCGGGAGAAGACCCGCCGGTTCGCGCTGGAGCTCGGGGTGGTGGGCCTCCTCAACGTCCAGTACGCCATTCGCGACGGCGTCGTATACGTCTTGGAGGTCAACCCACGCGCTTCGAGAACGGTGCCCTTCGTGAGCAAGGCGACAGGCGTGCCACTGGCTCGCCTGGCTGCCCGCCTGATGGCCGGTGAAAAACTCGCGGATATGGACGTTCCGGACGAGCCACCCGTGGCCGGAGTGGCCGTGAAGGAGGCGGTCTTCCCCTTCTCCCGCTTCGAAGTCGACATCCTGCTCGGACCTGAGATGCGTTCGACGGGGGAGGTCATGGGGTTCGACGACTCCTTCGGGATGGCCATCGCCAAGGCTCAGGCGTCGTCCTACAACCTACTCCCGGTAAAGGGCGGTGTGCTGATTGTCACCGTCAACGACCGGGACAAGGCAACGGTCACTCCGATCCTGAGGAGACTCCACGATCTGAGTTTTGAAATCCGCGCGACCAAAGGCACGTTCGAACATCTGACGCGCCTCGGGATTCCCGCCGAGCGAGTTTTCAAGGTCGGGGAAGGACGGCCCCATATCGTGGATCAGATCGTGTCTGGAGAGGTGGCGATGCTCATCAACACGCCGATGGGTAAGAAGTCGCAGTACGACGACTACGCCATGCGTAGGGCCGCAATCACGCACAACATCCCGTACTTCACGACGATGTCTGCGACGAGTGCGGCGTGTGACGCATTGATCGCGCTGCGCTCCAGGACTTACACGGTCCGCACGCTCCAAGAGCGCATCGCCGACGCGAAAGCCTTGGCAGTGGTGGGAGCGAGTGACTGAGTTCGCCCCGCCGGTGGGGTTTCTGCTTCATCCAGATGCGCCGCTCCACGATACCGGTTGGGGGCATCCGGAGCACCGGGGCCGGCTCCGGGCCCTGGCCTCCGCCGTAGCCCGGGATCTGCTGGCACTACACGACAAAGTCGTAC
>PCCM01000138.1 GCA_002731735.1 Gemmatimonadota bacterium
GTGTGTGTCCGTAGTCGCTTGGGGGCCCGGCCCTGGGATTACCCGAGAAGCAGTATTGGTCTGTGGCCCGATTTCCCTCGCGGCAAGGGGCTGGACCACCAACTGGGCGATGAATAGGATGGCGCCCGGTATCCAGAAAAAAAGTCGTCTGGACGAGATATTCACGATACGCGCTGCCTACGGGTCGGTTGAGATCAAGTCGACAGGGAATTCTCGTTCCGAATGTGGCAAGCCGCAAGCGGGGCGCACTTATGGGTTGACACGTGGCGATCGGTGTCGAACCCTCACCCTGCGCGCGAAAGGAGCTCCTCGGGAACGATCATGGATTGGAACTACACGGCAGTAGGCGATCTCTTGACCGTCGATCACACCCTCGACGACGATACGCTCACCGAATCCCATCCTTGCTCGGCCCCGATCATCGAAGAGGCTCACGGCGATCTCGCGGCGCTCACCGTTTCCATACTGAAGGAGCACATCACCAATCCTGGGGGGATCGTTCTTTCAGCCTCCGGCGGTTTCGACTCTCGACTCTTGCTGGCGGCCCTGCTGCATCTCGGGATCAGGCCCCGGCTCCTGGTTTGTGGTCCAAGGGGCAACTTCGACCGAGACGTGGTGGAGCAAATCGGAAAGAGACTGTCCCTGGAGGTGATAGCGGTCGAACTCAGCGCGCAGGACTATGTGGATCACGCGGAGCGGATCGTCGAGGTAACCGGCGGGACCAAGGCCGCCAGGCACTGGCATACGTTTTTATACCCGCTGAAGGCAGGACTCGACACCGACTGCAACATCGTGGTGGGGGCCAATGGTGAGTCCATGCGATCCTACTACTTCGATCGCGGGCTCGTCTCCCATGCTACAACAGCCCTCCCGAGAAAGCCGCTGTTGAAGAGGTTTTGGAGCGTGAAAGCCAAGAACCCGTTCTACCCGGATCAGCTCGAGGGCCTGAGCCAGCCGGTTCGTGATGACCTGGCCGGGCGAGGTTCACGCCGCAGGATCGATCGTTTGGTGGCGGCTAGCCGGGGCAATGACTTTCAGTCGAGTCTCGACCACTTCTACTATCACCAGCGTGTCAGGAATTTCATCGGCAACGGCCTAAAGCTCTACCGCCAGTTTGGTGAAGTGGTTGCCCCCATGACCGACGTGAGGTGGGTCACCGTCGCCAAGTCGATGCCGCGCGCACAGAAGCTCGGCTCGCGCTGGCACCGCCACGCGATCAACAACCTTTGCCCTGAGCTGCTTTCATTTCCTGAGCCGGGTACCGGTCGACCGATGGCGGTCGATCCAGGGCTGTTGTACTGGATGAAGAAGCGTGGCGGCGGGCCTCCTTATGCGGATTACGCCAACTGGTTCCGATCGCCCGGTTTCGTGGACATGGTCATGGATCGACGCAACTCGATTCGCGAGCTGATGAGTCCCGACCTGGTGGAGAGCATGATGAAATCCGGCAGTGTTCGGCAAATCTCCCCGATCGCTGCGCTGGCTGTATACGCGTCTGGTCAGTTGGACGGACCGTATCCGAACATCTCTAGGTCCGGCCGATAGAGTTCGGCCACCCGTTCCCGAAGGGTCGTGTCGTAGAGCGCCTGCCAGTCGTCTCCTCCGGCCGTCCGCGCGTGCCAGGGAAGTGGAATCGTTCGGCCCAAGGTATGCTCAACTTCCTCCCATACTTCCGGGAGATCTTCCAGGCGGAGCCACCGCACGGACTGTTTCCGTCCTTCGGCCAACGCGGCCCGGTCGGCTGATGCGGTCGGTCCAGTCTTTAACAACCGTGGCGTCAGGTAGTGCGTCCGGCCGAGGCGAAGGAGGGTTCGCATCGCCCGTCCCGTCCAAGGAACCCTAGACGTGATCGGGCTCGCGTCCTGCAGTACATCGATTTGCAGGCGGAAGTGACTGTTCCCGTCGCGGACGCCTGGCAGCAAGTCCACGAACTCCGCGAAATCGAGCTCGGCCAGGCGCCGTGCCCCCGTGCGAGGTCGGCAAGGCCACGCCCCTAGTTCACGGAGCAGGTGGCGCTGGCACGGCTCCAGGCCGCCATTTCGTTCCAGGGCCTCGGTCGCATCGCGGCACTTGTTGCGAAAGCACGAGGCCGTGCGGGCCCAGGGGTCGCGGACCAGCAGAAAGCGTGGCCAGTCTTCGTCTTGGGCCGGCGGGCGAAAGGACGGTTGCGGATATACGCGGAGCGCCGGAAAGCTCGCCCCGAGAGCGTCGAGGAGGGAGCGGGACGCGACCTTGTGATTCCAGAAGAACAGGAATCTTGGCTCGGATGTATGGACAGCGATCGCCATCACGGCATCCATCGATCGCTGAACATGCGCATCAGCACCGTCGTGTTTCGGCTCTCGGGGTCGGCCCCACCTCGATTGTGAGCCCCCAGACGACTGGCCCGATAGATGCGTCTTCCGAAGTATCGGGGAAAGCTCCCGGGTTTGCCCGGAACGATCAGTTTCGGCACCCGGCAGTGAGCTGCGAACCAGGTGTCGTCTTCCAGCCAAGCGGCATCGGGGGCACCCTGGAGATCCGCCAGACGATCGAGATCGAAAAGACGCGGGCGAACCATCACCCCTCCGTAACCATGAAGAATATCTACCGCCAACGGGTGCCGCAGGCGCGAGCCGCGAAGTGACACACCACGCCCGAATCTCAGGCCGTCGACGGTACGGCCAATGAGACCCCTTCGACGATCGACACGGTCGAGCGGAACGATCAGGCCGTAACATCCGACCGCGGCGTCTGGATGTCGAACGGAGGCCGCGAGGAGGTCCTCGAGCAGCGTCGGTCGGTAGATGCGGTCGTCGTCCACGGCGACGATGCGCTGGTTCGGATCACTGTCGATCAGTGCGGGGAGGATCTTGGTCGCCGGTCCCCAGTCGGGGCACTCCACGATCTGTATGACCTCGAGCTTCTGGAGTTCTTCCGGGACCGAGTACTCGACCTGTTCGCGGCGACTGTGCTTGGGCAGATGAAGCAGGATCTTTCTTGGGGGCACGGTCTGAAGCAGCAAGCTCTTGAGTGTCGGCAACAGGAACGGCAGCCGGCTCGGAATCGTCGTGAGTCCAACGATGAGATCCGAACGCTCTGTCGCGGCGGCAGTGGCATCGAGGTCCCGTAGCTCGTGCCGTCCTAACGCGAGCTCATACAGGATCTCGCGGGCGGGTTGCCGACCCTCCAAGCGGCAAAACAGACCGTATCCGGCGATGCTGAGCATGCCCGCCACTAACAGAGTCGGAAGCAAAGCCGTTCCGAAGACCTGCTCAGGCGCTCATCAAAGAAGGGAGGGCATCAAGGTTCTTCAAAGTGATATCCGAAGTGCTCGATGTGCTGGCGATACTTCTTCGCGACGAGTTCGCGCGTCCGATCATCGTAGTAGGTCGTGTAGTGATTCCGCTCCGGCCGGCTTTTTGTTTTCAGGGACGGGAGTTCCGAGTGAGGCAGTCCGATCCGTTCACAGACCGATGCGTAGTCGCTCTGAAGGTTTTCGTAGCGGATCAGGAAGTCGAGTCCCACAGAACCCGAACGATCGAAATAGAACCGCCCGTTTGGCGGATAATAGTTCAACATGTAAGCCACGAAGAAGTCGAACGTGACGTCCTCCAGCTTCCAGAAGATTCGGGCCACATTGGCGCCAAGGGCGAACACATTTCTCCGAACTCGGAGGGGATACTTCCAGAAGCGCCTCAGGCTCCCTCCAACGGTCGTCCGAAAGGGCTGCCAATCCACGTCGCGGGTCGCCCAGTAGTACTGGGACACCACCAGATCCCACGGGTTACGAACGATCGCGAACTTGAAATAGGTGTCCCACAGAGGTTGGCCGAGGCGCTTCCGGACCGCGGGCAGGGTCGAGTGACGGAGGTACCCCCGCTGCTTTGTTCCCGGGTGGTCGTACTCCTCTTCGTCCCAGAGAGGGTCGAAGGCGGTAATCGGCGTGACGATGTCGTCGTCTCCGCAATGCTGCGCGAGTGCAACTTCTACACTCGTGCCGGCCACCTTCCGAGGCTTGAGGAATATGAAGCTATGGCGGTGAGAGATGATCATGGCTGGACGGCCAACCGGAGTTAGGTCGAAGGAGCGCATATTGGAGTTACCCCGGAAAAATAGCAACTTGGTTAGCTATGATGATCTTGATGTCTAACCGCACCGGCTCCGTACACGCGAGATGACCTCACAACGGGGTGTGCCTGCCGATGTGCCCGCCGATGGGCCTGCCGTCGATCTCGTGTACGCCTGGGTCGACGGAGACGATCCCGACCTGCAGACGGACATGCGCCGATACGCTTCCCTCCCGGGCGACCTCAACCCGGAGCGGACGCGAGACCTGTACGATCTGTTGCGGTACAGCCTCCGGTCGGTGGCCATGTTTGCGGGGTGGATCAAGAACGTCCACATCATCACGCGTCGCCCGCAGGTCCCGGCGTGGCTGGACCTGAACAATCCGAGGATCAACGTCGTCCACCACGACGAACTGAGCGGCTTCGCCCCCTACCTACCGACGTTCAACTCTACGGCCATCGAGAGCTTCGTTCATGCGGTCCCCGGTCTCTCGGACCACTTCCTCTACCTCAACGACGACTTTCTCTTCGGGGCTCCCACTGTCCGGGAGGATTTCTTGACGGCCGCGGGCAAACAGAGGGTGTTCGGGACCTACTTCGGGATTTGGCTTCCCTTTCGGGTCTATCGAAAACGGTGGAAGTTCTTCAGCACCGTACACTTGGAGCACTGTCCGAGATTCGTCTATAAACCGTTTTGGGAGGCCATGTTGAAGGCCAATCCAGAAGCGTTACATCGGACTCGTAGTAGCCGCTTCCGCGCCGGGTCGGACCTCCGCATGGATCGACTCTACCGGATGTGGATGCTCGGGCCGCAGAGGCGCCACGCCGAGGCCGTGAAGGCTCGCGCGCTGCTTCAATACCACCGTTTTCACCGGATCGACAACACCCGGGAAGAGCAGGCTCTGGCTTTGGACGCATTAGTGGAGATGCAGCCCAAGTTCTATTGTCTCAACGATGACCAGGGACCGGATCCCGATACCGGGGTGTGCGACCGCGTGCGGGAGTTCCTGGACGCGTATTACCCCGACGCCTCCGAATTCGAGCGACAAGAATGATTGGAGTGTCAGGACCTGGAATCAGTACGGCGAACGTCAGCGTAGTCATCCTGAACTGGAATCGGCCGTTGTGGTTACGCCGTGTGATCTTGCCGTTGCTCGCTCGGCATTCTCTCATCGATGAAGTCCACGTTTCTCACGGCCGTGAGAGGACGTGTTTTTCGTTCAAGAGCCGGCGCTGCGAAATCATCCACCGTCACGACTGGGATCTCAACGATCGTTACGGGCTCGCTCTACGTTTTGTCGCGGCGAGGGAGGCGAGAAACGACGCGGTGTTGATCCTCGATGACGACCTAGTGGTGCCCGGGCGCTCGATCACCGCGCTGAAGGCGTCTTTCGACGACGCGCCAGACACGCTTCACGGGATCTTTGGACGTCGTATCAGCCCGGCCTACGAATACTCGTACGAAGGATACGAGCGGGGGGAGACACCGGTCGTCCTGACTCGCTGCCTCATGATGCACCGCTCTTACGCGGACGTATTCCTCGCAGCGGAACCATCCGCGGCGGAGCTCATCACGCGAGGTTCACCCAAGTGGAACGGGGAGGATATCTTCCTCTCTCTTCTGTCCATTCGGGAGACGGGTGCGTTACCCCGTGCGTACGACCTACCCTTCAAGAACGTGTGGCGGATGCATCGCGGCAGCATTTCCCGGACTGACGTACCGGACGGTGACCCGAAGAAGATGGCCCACCGGCCCTATCGCTCCTGGTTCACGCGTGAGGCCGTCCAACTGCTCGGAGTCCAGGCCCAGATCGACGACTACTTGAGTGAATCGAACGTCACTTGAGGGGCTGAGGCGCTTCGTTTCGACCGGGAGACGGTCAAGCTCCGACGGCTGCGTCCTTCTCCGACTGAGCGCGACAGAGTGAGTGAAAAGCTCCACGCCGTTCGATCAACTCACTCCAAGTGCCTCGCTCGACGATGCGACCGCTCTCGAATACGAGGATGAGGTCGGCGTCTCGTATGGTCGACAGTCTATGCGCGATAACGATGAGGGTGTGCCCCGCCAGCCGCCGCTTGATCGCGTCGGCCACGCTCTGCTCGATCAAGCTGTCGAGGGCGGAGGTCGCTTCGTCGAGAATCACGATGTCCGGATCTCGCAAGAGCGCTCGTGCGAGCGCGATGCGCTGTCGCTGTCCCCCGGATAGGCGAACTCCCCTGTCACCCACCTCCGTGTCGAGGCCGCCCGAACTCTCATCGAGGAGGTCGTCCAGTTGGACATCGGAGAGCGCCCGGGCCAGTTCTTCGTCCGGCACCTTCCTCTCGAGCCCGAACGTCAGATTGTCACGTAAGGATTGGTTCAACAGCCAGACGTCCTGGCTGACGATCGCCATGCCGGAATGCAGCGACGGGAGCGAGTACTCCCGGATATCGGTACCGTCCAGAAAGATGGTGCCCGGTGCGCAGTCGTAGAAACGCGCGAGGAGATCGACAAACGTCGTCTTACCCGCTCCACTCGAGCCGACGACCGCGGTGACTTTGCCGGCGGGGATGGTTGCACTCAGGTCGTGGAGCACCTCGCTCGCTTGTGCGTAGCTGAAATCGAGGTGGGAGACCTCGATTTCGTGCGCGATCCCTCGGAAGGTCTTCTCACCGGAGGGCACGATAAACTTGCCCTCGTCGGAGAAGAGCCCCGCCACGGCCTCCAAACGAGGAAGTTCCTCGGAAACGCGAAGGCTGAACTGGCTGATCATTTTGTAGTCACGAAGGGCCTGCTGAAGTGGGAGGAGAAAAGCAGCAAAAATCGCCAGTTCGGCCGGCTGAAAATCCCCACTCACGAGAATGAACACGCCCTGCACAAGGAGCATCGCGACGAGGATCGTGATTTCCTCGATGGGATAACGAATGGCGATCGCCCTATCGCGCCGCACCGCCACACTTTCCCCTTGCTGGAGGACTGTCTCGTACATCTCGGTAGCGGCCCGTTCCTGTGAATATGCCTTAACGAGAGGGATCGCCCCCAGGATGTCCAGGATCTGTGTGCGTATCTGTCGGTCTACCTCGACCCCTTCCTCCGAGATGCGTTTCACCGCCCGGTTGATCGCCGCCACCAAACCCTGCACCAACGGCAGTGTCACGAGGAAGGCGACGGAAAGTGGGATCGAGATCGCCATCATCACGCCGGCCTTTACCAGCAATGAGACAACGAAACGGAAGAGTTCCTGAGCCGCGACCAGAAGCCCGAGCACGGAGCTGGACCAACCGATCTCCGCGTCGATTCTGCCGATCGCCTGGCGGTCGAAATACTGGCGCCCGAACGTCAGGACCCGGCCGAACGTATCCTGGCTGACCTTGACCCGGTACCGCTCGTTGCGCACCATCACGAAGCGCCGGGCCGCGTACTGGACTCCTTGCTTACCTATACGCCCAAGAATGATCAGGGCGACGATACAGATCACCAGATAGGCGGGTCGTGCCGACTCATCTAGACCGGCTGGGACGAGCGCGGTGATCCATCCGAACCACCTCGACGTCTCCAGGAAATCGAAGGAATTGTCAATGACCGCATCGGTGAGCGGGAGGAGCAGTGAGAAGGAGACCAATTCGAACGCAGCAGCGATAAGGATCA
>PCCM01000139.1 GCA_002731735.1 Gemmatimonadota bacterium
GAATTGTTCACGGGCCGTTGGAAAACCACCGGGATAGGTCGCCATAATTCCGTTGTTCAGGACAATGGTTGTGATGGGTATGCCGGCGCGAGACGAGGTTTCAATATCGAGACCGGACATACCGAATGCGCCGTCGCCCATAAGGTTGACGCAAAATCGTTCAGGCATCGCCATTTTCGCCCCGATCATCAACGGGATCGAGAATCCAAGGTGCGTGGACTTGCCCCAGCCAACGTAACTGTGCGGCGTTGTCGCGGTGTAGAAGGGCACAATTTGATCGCGGGGCGCGCCGGCGTCGTGCGTAACAACGCTGTTTTCGAGATCTAGGGTTTGCCCCATTTCGTGGATTACTCGGTACGGCGATAGGGGTGCATCATTGTTGGTGAGATAGGGACGCCAGCTTTCCATCCACTCCGCTCGTGACTTGGCGATGCGATCTTGAACGCCGGTGCTTCGGCCGTCTTCGCCAATCAATCCTTTAACGACGTCAAGGATTGCCGTAAGGGTTAGCCGGGCGTCGCCTGCGAGACCAATGTCCGCGACAGTGTCTTTGTTGATCTCGTCGATATTGATCACGGAGTGGATCAGGAATTTTTCGAGGGAGAAACGTTGTGCGTAAGGGGAAGAGGTCAGTGAGGCGCCGATGGCAAAAATGACATCGGCGCTATCAAGCCATTGTCGTGCAGGCCCCGTCACAGTGGATCCGCCCGCGCCCAGGGATAGTGGATGGCGTTCATCGAAGGCCGACTTGCCTGGCATCGACGTGTAGACAGGAATATCGAGTAGTTCTGCTAGCGCGCGAAGCTCCTCCGTCGCGCCCGCAGAGAGTACGCCCGCGCCGGCCCAGATCAGCGGATTTTTGGCCGCGACTAATGCCTTAGCGGCGTCGTCAAGGTCATTCGGTGATGGTTCGCTCAGTGCCGGCATTGGCGATGTATAAGGTTGCGCGCGTTCTGGAATGTCGGCCATGCAGACGTCGATAGGCATTTCGACCACCACGGGCCCGGGACTGCCCGACCGGAGCGCGTGAAACGCTCGTCGCATCACGTTGCCGGTTTGATCGGGTCGGCTGATAAATTCGACCTTCTTTACCACCGATTCCCAGGTCCGTGCTGCAACGAAATTAGGACGGATAAAGAGCATGTCGAGAGGGTTTCCGCCGGGTAAAACGAGGATGGGAACGTTATCGGCAAACGCCTGCGATAGCCCACCGATGGAGTTTTCCGCACCGGCTTGCGATTGCATGGCGACAACACCAAAGCGTTTTCGATCGCACAATCTCGAAAACCCATCCGCGGCCATTACGGCACCCCGTTCGTGTCGAAAAGCCACGGGTCGGATGCCTTCTTTTGCCACGGCTTCAATTAACGGGTTGGACGGAAAGCAAGTCATCCACTCGACGCCCTCCTGCTTAAGGATGGAGGCGATGTACTCGATACTGTTCATGCTTCGGAACTCCTGCGGTCAGTCTTCAACCGTCGATTGAAGCCGTTCCTGTGCGTTCAGAAAGTCTTCCATGAACTCGTAGACCACGGCGCGTGAGGACTGAATCGAATTCATCAAGCCGACCCCTTGGCCCACGAACGAAGTTGCAAGTTGTTTTGCTCCCTCGTGTCCACCTTCGGCAAGCTTTGTAACCTTTGCTAGCGGAGCTTCGCTAACCAGTGACTGCAACGGCATGGGCAGGGGGTTTGGGGCTTCGCCAGACTCCCATGCGTCAGTCCAGGGCGATCGGAGCTGACGCGAATATTTCCCCGTTCTCGCTTTCGAACGAACGGTCATGCGGGAGTCAGCCTGGATATATTTTTCTTTGATAATCGGCGACGTGTTGGCCTCCGCGACTGTTAGCCAAACGGATCCGGTCCAGACACCGTCTGCACCCATCGCCATGCAAGCAGCCATTTGTCGGCCAGTGACGATGCCGCCTGCCGCAAGAACAGGCACGTCGGAATCTTTGACCGCGCCACAGACTTCGGGAACCAGCACCATGGTCGAGACTTCACCGCAATGTCCACCAGCCTCGGTGCCGGCGACGACGAGAAGATCAACGCCCGCATCCACCTGTTTTACCGCGTGCTCTTTTGCTCCCACGAGAGCGGCCGAGGCAACACCATGTTGTTGACACATTTCGATCATGTACCTCGGAGGCACCCCTAATGCATTGGCGATGAGTTTGATGGGGTGGGAAAACGCCACGTCGATAATGTTGGTGGCACGCCCCTTGGTGAGAAAGCCTCCGCCGCCACCCTGCTGCATCGCGTAAACATCTTTGGTATCGATCTGATGTTGGGCAAGGATGTTGAGGGCGAAGTCTCTGTGTTCCTCCGGCACCATATTTAACGTTTCTTCTGGGCTGGTGTCGTCGGATATTGCGATGCTGGTCGGTGCGATCAAATCAACCCCATAGGGCATTCCGTCGATGTGTTCGTCAATCCAATTCAGTTCGACCTCAAGCGTCTGCGCTGAATGACCTGCTGCACCGAGAACGCCCATACCACCGGCTTTAGAGACTTCCACGACAACGTCGCGGCAATGCGTAAATGCGACGAGCGGAAATTCTATGCCGAGCATGTCGCAAATTCGAGATTTCATTATTGGCTACCCCTACTAAAATTACCCGTCGTCAATGTGCAACGGGAACACAGTCTTATCCCTATTCAATGATCATATCTAGGATCGTTACACAATTGCACGACTCGGCAAGCGGGAAACGGCCGCTCTAGGATTCACTAATTCCGGGCCACAGGGGCTTATCGTCTGAAAATAGGTGGTTGGGATAGCGCCTGGATTAGGCGTCCTGGATCCAAGACGCATCTCGCTTCTCTCGAAATGCCGCCATTCCTTCCGAAGCCTCGTCAGAACGGAACATGCGTCCGCTCCACTCCGCGGTTTCGGTAAAGCCATCTCCGATCGAGAGTTGTGGAACTCGACGCACTAATTTCTTGCATTCGACGACAGCAATCGGCCCCCCACGATTAATCATATCGACTTCTTCGTTCACGGCGGATACGAGTTGATCTTTGGGGACGGCACGGTGCGCGAATCCCATCTCAACAGCTTGAGTTCCACTAAATCGTTCGCCGGTGATGAACAGTTTCATCGCGTGATGTGTTCCAAGTTTGGGGATGCACACGACGGAAATGACGGCTGGAATCACCCCAATTCTCACTTCGCTAAAGCTAAATTGAACATCTTCGCGAGCTATCACGATATCGGCCGCACCAACCAGTCCGAGGCCGCCGGCGAACGCCGCTCCATTGACCGCAGCAATCACCGGTTTGTTGCTCTCAAGAATTTGCGTTAGCACTTGCGGATAGGGCACTGACTTGCGTCCCTCAATACTCTCGCCCGGTGGACTCTTAAGGTCGGCCCCAGCGCAAAAAGCTGGATCTGTGCCCGTGATAACGATGCATCGGACCTCCGGATCGTCGTTGGCGACGAGCAAATGCTCGTACAGTTCAAGTACCAGAATGGCTGAAAGGGCATTTCGATTTTCCGGCCGATTCAGGGTGATCCAGGCTGCGCTGTTCTTGACGGCATAAAGCGTTGCTTCTGTGGTTGCCACTATGATTCCCCTTCGTTTTCTTCGAATACGATCAATATTTGGCCATTGTCGACTTGGTCACCTTCGTTAACAGGTACTTCCTGAACAACGCCGTCGATGGGTGCAGTTATTCGGTGCTCCATTTTCATAGCTTCGAGGATCACCAACAGCTGCCCCTCGGACACGCTCTCGCCAGGTGATACTTCGGTCGCGAGGACCTTGCCCGGCATGGGCGCGTATAACCCGCCAGTAAATTCGGCCACACCAGGTTTGGGGAAACGGTCCAACTCGGTCAGTACCACGTCGCCTGTTGGGGCATGAACGTAGCGATTCGCTTCGTCTTCCGATACCGCAAAAGCGATTCGTCGTTGGTCGATGGCAAGATCGATCTGGTCTCCGTTCACACCGTGCAGGGTTACATGGTGATCGTCGCCACTGACGTTGACGTCAAACGTGCCGTCTCGATTCGCGCGATACTCGATCGCATATTCGCTATCACCGACAGCGTATCCGACACGTTCCGGCGGCATCATTGAATTTCGCCAACCGCTGGAGATGTGACGCAGTACTTTGGCGTTTTTTCGACGCCGATCTTGAGCAAATAAAGCCGCTGCGATGGCGGCGTCGCTGACTTCTGTGGCATTCGGTTCTCGGGTACGCATGGGATTTACGCGTTCAATGAAGTCGGTCGTTGTATCGCCCGCGATAAATGCCGGAGTGCGCAACGTGGCCACCAGAAAATCACGGTTGTTGGTGATGCCGTGAAGCTGTGTCGTTTCCAAAGCTCGCGCGAGTTTGGCAGCGGCCTCTCGCCGCGTCGGCGCGTGCGCGATCACTTTGGCAATCATTGGGTCAAAATTCACACTGACCTCGGTACCGGCTTCGACGCCGGAGTCGAAACGGGCCTGTGACGATGGCTTCCATACTTGGATGGTTCCGGGCGAGGGGAGGAAGTTCTTAGTCGGATCTTCGGCGTAGAGTCGGGCTTCGATCGCGTGCCCGTCGATAGTCAAGTCATCTTGGTCGTAGCCGAGTTCTTCTCCCTCGGCGATTCGTAGCTGTTCGCGCACGAGATCGAGTCCAGTGATGGCTTCAGTGACAGGGTGTTCTACCTGAAGTCTGGTATTAACTTCTAAGAACCAAAAGTCCTCTCCGTTGAGCAAGAACTCGACGGTGCCAGCCGAGGTATAACCGATCTTTTGTGCCGCTTTGACCGCAGCATTTCCCATTTGCTCGCGGAGTGCGGGAGTTACCGCGGACGAAGGTGCCTCTTCGATAACCTTCTGATGGCGGCGTTGGATAGAGCACTCACGTTCAAATAAATGTACTAAGTTGCCGTGGTTGTCTCCGAGGATCTGTATTTCGACGTGTCGAGATGCCGTCAGCCATCGTTCAAGAAACACGGTATCGTCACCGAAGGATGCTTCAGCTTCGCGACGCGCCCCTTCGACGGCGGCTTCTAGATCGGCAACACTTTCGACAACCCGCATCCCACGACCGCCACCGCCGGCCGATGCTTTGACAAGGACAGGAAAACCGATCGCGTTGGCAGCTTTTGCTAGGTCGTCCCCGACATTGAGCTCGTGCGCAGGTAGGGTCGGTACACCGGCGTCGGTCATCGCCTGCTTGGCTGATAATTTGTCGCCCATTTGTTCAATCGCGTGGGTCGGTGGCCCTACCCAAGTAATTCCACGCTTCATGATGGCTTCGGCGAAGCGTGCGTTTTCCGATAAAAACCCGTAACCGGGGTGTACCGCGTCTGCCCCGGAGGCAGCGCAGGCTGCGTATACTTTTTCCGCATCCAGGTAGGTTTCTGCTGACGTTTGTCCTTGTAGTGCGATGGCACTGTCCGCTTCCTGAACGAAAGGCGCGTTGTCATCACCGTCTGCATAGACCGCGACAGTGGCGATGCCCATTTCATGCGCGGTGCGAAAAATTCTTCGTGCGATCTCACCGCGATTGGCGACCAACAAGCGTGTGATGGGTTTAATAATTACATCCGCCATGTGCCGAACTCCTTGGTGCCCTTGACGGCATCGTTTGCGACGGCGGAAAGTGCGAACCCGACAACGTCGCGGGTGTCTCTTGGATCGATCATGCCGTCGTCTGATACTCGGGATGTAGCGAAGAGGCCCTTCGATTGTTCCTCAGCGTTGGCCATGACGGCGGCTTCGCGTTGGGCGTTGGCTTCTTCGTCAAACTCTGCGCCGCGTCGCTCAGCGGATGCTTTTTGGATAATGGTCATCACGCCCGCCATTTGCTCCGGGCCCATGACGGCAATTTTTGCGGTGGGCCATATGAAGGTGAATTTAGTCCCAAACGCTCGGCCGCTCATACCGTAATTTCCGGCGCCGTACGATGCCCCGACGATCACTGTGATGTGCGGAACGGTGGAATTCGTCACCGCATTGATCATTTTCGAACCATTCTTCGTAATGCCGCCCTGCTCGAAATCCGTTCCCACCACATAGCCGGTGATGTTGTGAAGAAACAACAATGGCACGTCGACTTGATTACAGAGTTGAATAAACTGCGATGCCTTTTCTGAAGATTCGGACATCAGTGCACCGTTGTTACCCAAGATGCCAACGGGATAGCCGTGAATGGAGGCCCACCCGGTCACCAGTGTAGGTCCATACCGGGGTTTAAATTCTTCAAAACGAGAACCGTCGACGACGCGGGCAATGACCTCTCGTATATCAAAAGGTTTTTTTAGGTCCTCGCCGACGACGCCGAGAAGTTCTTGCGGATCGTGGATAGGTGGGTCTGCCGGTTTGCTTGGTCCGGGACCAAGTTTTCGCCAGTTGAGGTGCCCCACGACTTCACGCAGTAATCGAATACCATCCATTTCGTTCTGGGCGAGATAGTCTCCGAGCCCCGACGTGGACGTGTGCATGTCGGCGCCACCCAGCGGTTCCGGCTCCGCATCTTCGCCCGTTGCCATCTTCACGAGTGGTGGCCCGCCAAGTGAAACCATCGCCTGGTTCTTGACGAATATGTTGTAATCGCTCATTCCCGGTTGGTAAGCGCCGCCCGCGGTCGAAGCACCGAACACTAACGAAATAGTTGGTATTCGCATTTTCGATAGCTCGGTGATTTCATAAAAGAGACGTCCTGATTCGGCGAAATGTCCCTCCACCCGTAGAAGTGGGTCGACCGGCGTGCCACCACCGCCGCCACCACCACCGCCGCCACGCAGATCAGCGCCGGCGGATTCGACGAATTGCACGTAAGGTAGGCGATTCTCACGAGCGATCTCCAATCCACGCATCAGCTTTTTGGAGTTGAAATGATTGAAGGCTCCGGCGCGGACGGAGGGATCGTGGCCAAGAATGACGCACTCGACGCCCTCGATGACGCCCACGCCGACAACGAAACCGGAGCCTATTGCTACGTGCGAACGCCAGGCCGCGAGGGGGCTGATTTCAAGAAATGGCGAATCGGGATCGAGTGCCCACGCGATTCGCTCTCGGATCGGCATCTTATTTCTTTTGGCAAGACGCTCGAGAGCTTCGGCGCCGCCACCTCGCGCTGCCTCGGCGTATAGCTCGTCCATCTGCTCTAGCTTGACGGTCATTTCTTCTTTGTTCTGTCGGAACTGCTCAGAACGTGTATCTAGCTGCGATTGAAGTACTGCCATGTTCTATTCCTCTAGCTACTTGGCGTAAGCGCGTTGAAACGCATCCCGTTCAGCAATGCGATCCCAGTACGTTTGAATATTAGGTGTAAAGGCCTCTTCGATGTCGAGAGATTTTGCTAATACCAACGCGTAGACGATGCATATGTCGGCAATCGTAAACCGCTGTGCACACAGGTACTCGCGTTCCGCGACTGCCTCGTCGACGCATCGGAGCCGGCCAAGAAACCATTTCCGGTAATCGTTGGCGACCTGTGGGTTTCTCTTCTCTTCGGGCTCTAATTGCGTGTAACGGAGCACCAGTGTCTGCGGAAAGGTCAAGGTGGCATCGCTTCGATGCAACCAGTTCAGATATGCGCCGTAGTCTGGTTCCTCTCGCGA
>PCCM01000140.1 GCA_002731735.1 Gemmatimonadota bacterium
GAGAGGGGCTCGAATGCACGGGGCGACGCCGAGTCGTACGGTGCGCGGCCCGATGGAGAGAGAGAGAGAGGTGGAAGGAGGGGGGGCGGATTCGCGATGGGCCAGTTCGGGCAGGGCGGGCATGTGGCGGGAGCGGTACGGACTGAGTCGGCAGTGGTGTTCGTGGTCGGGGAGGACGGAGCCATCGAACCACGAATGGTGATGATCGGCTTGACCGACTGGGACCGTACGCAGGTCGTGAGCGGATTGGATGACGGTGATTACGTCGCTCTCATTGGCGTGGCCCGGCTCCAGGCAGAGCGGGAAGAATTCATGGAGCGTATGCGTTCGAACATGAGCGGGGGCAATCCGTTCGGCATGGGGAGCATGCCAGGCATGAGGGGTATGAGGGGTATGCCACATTAGAGCGGCACATTAGGGCCCATCGGGAGCCGAACCATGACGACTAACACCGGGAAACCGCTTTCGCGGCGGACCGCTCTACGTAACATGGGTGCGGCGGCGGTGCTGCCGTTGGTCGATCGCACTGATTCGTCGTTCCGGCGGGCGGTCGAGGGGAAGGTCGCCCTGGTTACGGGCTCCGGTCGAAATCTCGGTCGTGCTGCGGTGCTCGAGCTGGCGAGGCAGGGCGCCAATGTCGTGGTCAACGCGCGATCGAATCGGGCGGAAGCCGATGCCGTCGCGCGGGAGGCCGAGGCGCTCGGTGTGAGGGCGATCGCGCTGTTAGCCGACGTTGGGGATGAGCAGCAAGTCATTCAGATGGTGGACCAGGCGTTGGAGCGGCTCGGCCGCATCGACATTCTGATCAACAACGCCGGCTTCCGCGGGTCGAGCTCCATCGCTGCAATGAGCACGGAAGAGTGGCGGGCGGCTACGGCCGTCAACTACGACGGGCCCTTCTTCTGCACCCGAGCCGTCGTGCCCGGCATGATCTCCAATGGTTACGGACGGATCATCACGGTGTCGGGTCTGAATTCCTTCCACGGACGCCCCAACTGGTCTCACGTGTGCAGCTCGAAGATGGGGGCGGTGGGCATGACCCGGGCGCTCGCGGTAGAACTGGCGCCCAACAACATCACCGTCAACCACGTGGTTCCTGGAGCCTACGTCGCGCACCCGAACCTGTCCCAGATCCCTCTCGGGCGTGTCGGGCTGCCTCAGGAACTCGCTAACATGTACGCGTTCTTGTCGTCTGAAGAAGCCAGCTACATCACCGGCCAAACGTTCCACGTCAACGGTGGTGAGGTCCGATACTAGGGTCCGATACTAGGGTCCGATACTAGGGAGTGGACATGACGCGTTCGAACGGGAAGGGCGGGAGCAAACAGTCACGTCGTGACTTTCTTCTCAGGGCGGGGGCGACGGCAACCGGATTGGCCCTCGCGCCATCTATCTTGCCAGAACGGCTCGGGGCAGTTCGGGCGCAGCAGGCTCGCCTGAAGATCGGGGTCATCGGCTCGGGACTGATCGGAGGATCGGTCGGTCTTCGGTGGGCGCAGGCCGGACACGAGATCCTCTTCTCCTCGCGCCATCCAGAAGAGCTCGCGGATCTGGTCGAGCGAGCCGGCGCGAGGACTCGAGCCGGCATGCCCGCGGAGGCTGCCGTGTTCGGAGACATCGTCTTCATCGCGGTGCCGTACGCCGCACTCCCTCAGGTGGGGCAGGACTACGGGTCTTTGATGAGGGGTAAGGTCGTCATCGAATGCGGGAATCCCTACCCGCGGCGCGACGGACCGATGGCGGAAGAAGCATTGGCCAAAGGGACTGGGGTTGCCTCGGCAGAATTCCTTCCGGGCGTGCGCCTCGTGCGTGCGTTCAACGCGGTCAGCTACAGGACGGTGGAGCGAGAGGATCACAGTCAGGTCGGGATTCCGATCGCCGGTGACGACGAGGATGCCCTTCGGATCGTGTCGGCCCTCGTCGTGGACGCCGGCTTCGATCCGGTCGTGGTCGGGCCGCTCGCTCGGGCGCGAGAATTCGATCAAGGTACGCCGGTATACGTGACCGATATGACCGCGGCCCAACTCCGCGAGGCCTTGGACCTCAGGTAGCGAAGCTCGGGGAGGTCCGTTTGAGCGAGTCCTTGGACGCCCCCGCCGTAGACCAGATCGAGATCGGGGACCCGCGTCTGTTTTCCTAAGTGAGCGTATCAGCTACCGTTGGTCACGGATGACACTTCGCCGGCGAGGGCTACCGCCGCCGGAGGCGGGGTCACCGAGAACGCCGTCACGGCTTCCACGATACCACGCGCGGCACGCTCCGGATCGTTCATGATCACCCGGCGATCCTTCGAACTCGTCAGGAAGCCCGTTTCGAGAATCACCGCGATCGTCATGGGATGGAGCGCGTGTTCGTACCGTTGAAAGTTGAAGGCGTAATAGTTTCGCATGCGGCGTGTGACCGTGGGCAGGCGTGGAATACCCGTCGCCTCTCCGTAGCTTTGCGCGAGCAGCGAAGCGACTTGTGACGCTCGGCCGGTGGCGTCTCCTCGGGGTGCCGCGACCCGATACCCGGACGCGTTGGGGTCGTTACTCCCGTCGGCATGGACGGCTATGAAGAGATGGGCTCGGTAGGCTGGAGGAACGACGGCGGGAAGGATGTCGACCACGTAGCCCATCTCCTCGAGAATCGCCCCTGCACGCTGAACAATTTCGAGGTTGACCTCCCACTCAGGCGTCTCTTTCCAGCGGGTCCCGTTTCTCTTCAGTCCACTGAGCTCTCGCGGCGCCTCGTCCGCTCTCCAATGGCCCGCCTGCAGGGCTATCCGCACCGGGCCCTCGGGTGGCGCCCAGTCGGCGGGCGTCGGGGGATCTGGATAGCGGCGCGGCCTCCGACTCCGGTAGGATCTTCTGCGGGGTGCGGGAGGAGCGACCACATCCCGGGTCGGACTTTCAGACTGTGCCACTTCGGAGAGCACCGCTTCTGCCGGCTCTTCGGGTACCGGGACCAGCGCAGTCGTGGACAGCGGCTCCGCCACCAGAGTTGGGGCGGGTGGTAGAGGAGGGGCGACGGCCGGTGGAGCTTCAGTTCTGGCCTGCACGCGGAACGCCGCGAACACCGCCACGACCACGCCCACATAAGCAAGCCCGACTAATCTCACACGCACCTCCCACGAAGTGGTTGGCGGGCGGGGGGCGGTCTAGTAGTGAACCACTTCCGCGCGACGACGCATGCTACACGCCAGCGGCGGACAATGCAACGAAATCGGGCGGTGCCGCCCCCGATTCGTGTGGGGCGTTGCCCTCCGTGGAGACGGCTCGGGGGACGGCCCGCTGGAATTCAGATCCGTGTGGGTGTACCCGGGGAAGTCGCGGCTGAAACTCCTACCCTGTATCCTTAGTCTAGGCCCCGCGTCGTAAACGAGCCTCCCCCCGCTGATGTGCGCACAGGCGGGGCGACTCAGGAGCACACTCATGAAGACGATCCCAACGAGCGTAGCTCTGCCAGGATCCCTCACAGTCGTCATCGGATGCTCGGCCCGTCAACGGAGTTCTCGTGGACCAGAACCTCTACTGCGGAGATAGGCATTGGCAGTATCACTCGATCGACCCGAGCGGCTTCGAGGAGTTCTCGACCGGTGCGCTCGTGGATGGCAATTCCCGGCTGGGAAGGCTTCCCGGAGACCCGAATTCAACCGATCCCGACGCATTGATAGATCAGCCGTATACGCAGTCGGAGCCTTCGGGCGGGTTCCTGCACGTCACGATCACCCCTGGCGAGCGACCCACTGCCATGATGCGCTTTCACGACGAAAGGGGTGTGCTTCTGCATACGGTGGAGAAGGTTGCGCGGTAGAAGAAGAGAGGACGTTTCCAAGGTTGCCAGCCCCTCGCGGTCGATGAAGAAGAGCGATCACGTTCAGTTGATGGACACGACGCTGCGGGATGGCGAGCAGACCCGCAACGTCTCGTTCTCCACATCGGAGAAGGTCAGTATTGCTGGGGCTTTACTCGGTTCGCTGCGAGTCGATCGGATCGAGGTTACGTCGGCCGCCGTGTCCGAGGGCGAGAAAGAGGCCGTCACCCGGATCGCGGATCAGGCGGCCGCCGGTGGCTGCCTAGGGCGGGTCGAGGTCCTGGGGTTCGTCGACGAATGTCGTAGCGCGGACTGGATCGTATCTACCGGTGTGCACGTGATGAATCTGCTCACGAAGGGCAGCGAGCGGCACTGCCGCAAGCAGTTGCGGCGAACCCCCGAGCAGCATCTCGAGGATATTGTTCGTACGGTGGCATACGCGCGCGAGCAGGAGCTTACCGTCAACGTGTACTTGGAGGATTGGTCCACCGGGTACCGCGACAGCCGCGATTACGTGTACTCCCTCGTGGAGGGACTGCAGGAAACGGGAGTCGCACACATCATGCTGCCCGACACGCTGGGCGTGATGATGCCGGATGAGGTCGAAACCAGCTTATCGGACATGATCTCGAGGTTCCCGGAGCAGACTTTCGACTTTCATCCACACAACGACTACGGGCTCGCCACTGCCAACACCATGAGGGCGGTCGAGGCCGGCATTCGCACCATCCACTGTACGGTCAACTGCCTTGGAGAGCGTGCAGGAAACGTGTCCTTGGCCGAAGTCGCGGTCGCTCTGCGCGACAAGATGGGAATGACGCTGTCGATCGACGAGACCAAGATCCTGGACCTGAGCCGGATGGTGGAGAACTTCTCGGGCAAGCGGGTTGCCGACAACACTCCCGTGACAGGTGCCGATGTGTTCACCCAGACCAGCGGCATCCACGCCGACGGCGATCACAAGGGCGGGTTGTACCAGACGCCCCTGAGCCCGGAGCGTTTCGACCGCAAGCGCAGCTACGCGCTCGGCAAGATGAGTGGCAAGGCGTCGCTGAAGAAGAATCTGGAGGAGTTGGGCATCAGTCTGTCGCCTGAAGATCAGGCGGAAGTTCTGAGACGGATTGTGAGCCTCGGAGATTCCAAGGAAACCATCACCGCGGAGGACCTGCCGTTCATCATCGCCGACGTGTTGGAGCGCAAGGACTTCCGACACATCGATTTGTTGACCTGCTCCATCACGAGTGAGTTGGACCACGCGTCGACGGTGAACATTGAGGTTAATGTGAACGGTGAGATCCACGAAGCGTCCGGATCGGGAAACGGTGGGTTCGACGCCTTCGTGGACGCGATCCGGAAAGTGTTCCCGCCCGGGTTCGAATTCCCGAAGTTGGTGGATTACGAGTTGCTCATCCCAAAGGGCGGAAGCACCAGCGCACTCACTGAGGTGTTCATCACCTGGCGGGACGGGCCAGGCACGGTGAGAACGCGGGGCGTCAGCCCCAACCAGGTGTTGGCCGGGGTCGGTGCGACCCTTCGCATGCTGAACATGAAGCTACACCAGGCGGCGGAGTCCTCCGAGTCCGTCACTGGCGCAGCGCCGAAACGTACGAGAGAAGAATCATGAAGGAAAACCTCGCGGAAGTCTGGGCCAAGTTGCGCCAAGAGCACGACGAGCTACGGGTGAAGATGCATCTGGGTACCATGGAGGCGAAGGAAGAATGGGACGAATTGGAGAAGAAATGGCAGCGCTTCGAATCCAAAGCGGCTGAAGCAAAGGATCAAGTCGTCGAGACGTCGCGTGAGGTTAGCGAGGGTGTCGAGCTCATCGCGAAGGAGCTCGGGGCTGCGTACCACCGCATCCGGGACGGGCTCCGCGAGAGCTGACGACCTGCCACTCCAAGCCATCGCTGGGTCGTGGTACGCCAGCACGCGAGCCCGGACACGGGCGCTTGTTTGCACATAGGGGGTGCCGTGTTATATGATTTAAACGCCTGCAGAGTAGGCAGTATGTCAAAGAGAGTTCAGTGTTTGCCGGGACCGAATCCTTGGTGACTCAAGGGCGGCGTTGCCGTCGGAGGTGCCCCATGTCCAGACGATTGAGCCACTTGCTTGTTCCTTGCGCTGTATTCCTCGCGGCGTGCGCGGATAGTGTCATATCGCCAGAATCGGAAAATGAGCTCACGCAGGACGACGCTCAGTTTGTCGCCGAGATGATCGACGCCACGGCCGCTGGCCTGCTCAACGACTTCTTCGACTCCAGCCAGTCCGACCCGGCGGCGGGCGCGTTGTTGGACCACCAGCCCGTTGTCTGGACAAAAACCTTCGAGCGCAGCCGTTCGTGCCATGACGGAGGCACTCTGACGGTCGCCGGGACCAGCACGAGTACTTGGGACGGTGACGCCGTGACCTACGACGTCGAGAGTACTGGGACGAAGACCCGCGTCGCCTGTGCGCACACACGAGATGGCGTACTCATCACGCTGACCGGCAACGCCGTCTGGACGCACGAGCGTCACTTCGCCAACCATGCCCCGACCGGATTCCGGATCACGACGTACCTCGGCGGCTTCGACTGGACGAAAAGCACCGGCAAGAGCGGCAGCTGCTTCTACGAGCTGACCAGAACCATCGACACCGCCGAAAACACGCGGAGCCTCACCGGCACGTTATGTGGAGACGTGGTCGACCGCACGGAGACTTGGCGCTAGGGGAGATCCTGCCTCCCCATGTCATATCGGTTTCCCACCTGGGAAAGAGCTACGGGTCCACCGTTGCCGTGGACGATGTCAGCCTCGAAATCCAAACGGGTGAGATTTTTGGCCTGATCGGTCCGAACGGCGCGGGAAAGACTACCACGATGGAGTGCGTGGCAGGCCTACGGAAGTCGGACCAGGGAACGATCTCCGTACTTGGCCTCGATCCGCGACGAGACGCCTCCGCCCTTCAACAGCGGATCGGGGTCCAGCATCAAGAGGCGCAACTCCAGAAACGGATCAAAGTCTGGGAGGCCGTTGATCTGTGGTCCACTCTTTACCCACGGGTGGTCGACACCCAAGAGCTTCTGGATCGGCTCGGTCTCGAAGCCAAGCGCAACGCGAAGTTCATGACACTCTCAGGAGGCCAGAAACAGAGACTTTTTATTGCGTTGGCCATGATCCATGATCCCGAGGTACTCTTCCTCGACGAGCTGACCACGGGACTCGATCCGCAAGCTCGTCACGCGATCTGGGGGTTGGTCAGGGGCATCAGGGAACGCGGTAAAACGGTTTTCCTGACCACCCATCTGATGGAGGAAGCGGAGCGCCTTTGCGACCGCGTCGCGATCATCGACCACGGTCGGCTGGTCGAGGTGGGCACCCCGGCGGCGCTGGTCGCGAAGTACTGTCCGGAGCGGAGTGTGGTGTTCACGAGCGAAGGGACCGACGCGGCCCAGCGATTGGCCGCGGTGCTCAGCGTGCAGTCGGCGGAGAGCGAAGGATACACGCACACGCTTCGCGGCGAGGGTGACGACTTCGTGACTCAAGTCATCCACGTCATTGCTCGCGAGGGCATACAGGTCAAAGGGTTCCGTACCGAGGTCCCGACTCTCGAAGCTGTTTTCCTGAAGCTTACTGGCCACGGCGTGAGGGACTGACCGATGCTGAACGGGTTCTGGAAGCTCACGTGGGTAGAGGCCAAGGTTTTCATGAGGGAGCCGATGGGATTCGTGATCCCCCTGGCCCTTCCGGTGATCCTCTTCGTCCTTCTGGGGCGGTCCCTGAGCTTCGGCGAGCTGGAGACCACCGCGGCGGTTGAGACTCCGTTCAACCTGCCGATCCTGTTCGCGCTCCTCATCGCCCTTCAGGCAGTGGTCTCGCTCGTCGTGATCATCTCGATCTACAGGGAAGGCGGGATCCTCAAGCGCCTCCGGGCCACGCCGCTTTCCCCCGTAACCATCCTGAGCGCTCACGTGTTCGTCAAACTCGCCTTCACAGTTGCCAGTTTGGGGCTTCTGGTTTTGGCCGGGCGGCAGTTCTTCCCGGGTGCCATGGACGTGCCCATGGTCAGCTTCACGGC
>PCCM01000141.1 GCA_002731735.1 Gemmatimonadota bacterium
CTTCGACGTCCGGGGCGGCCGCGGACCTCACAAGATCAAGATGAGCCCCTACGACGACGAGAAGCACATCTGGGTCGTTGACGACAACCTCCACGAGATTCACAAGTTCACCTACGACGGGGAGCTAGTGCTCACGCATGGACAGCGGGGCGTGTCCGGACGCGGACCGAACAACTTCTCGCGCCCGACGGATATCGCGTGGCTGCCGGATGGAACCTACTTCATCAGCGACGGTTACGTCGGAACCCGCGTGGCGAAGTTTGACACCGACGACAACTTCATCATGGATTGGGGCCAGGCCCCAGTCGATCGGACCAACCCCGGTCCCAACGAATTCAACACCGTTCACGCCATCGCGATCAGCGCGGACCGGTTGATCTACGTCTCGGATCGGGCTCACGCCCGGATCCAAGTGTTCGACGAGAACGGGAACTTCCAGTTCATGTTCCCGACCGGCCAGCGCGGAGAGTCTCTTCCGTTCGCGATTGAGATCTTCCGCGACCCGACGGGAGAGGAGTTCCTCTGGGTCGCGGACGGCAGCTCAAACCGAATGCTCAAGTACGATTTGAAGGGGAACTACCTCTACGGGTGGGGCACGCCGGGCGGCGATTACGGGCACTTCAGCGGCCCACATTCGCTCACTACCGACCAGGACGGCAACCTGTACATTGCCGAAGTGTTTAGCGGTCGGGTGCAAAAGTTCGTCCCGAGGCCCGGTGCCGACTCTGCCAAGCTGGTGGGACAGCAATTGCGTGAGTGGAACTGAGGTCGATCCCGCATGTCTGAGGAGCGAACGACGAAACGAGCTTTGGCCCTACTAGGACCGCTGGTCCTGTCGTGTGGTGTGAGCACGCTCGCGGTTTCAGCCACTACACAGTCACTCACACCCCGTCTCGCCAATAGTCATTCGAGTAAATCCACCCCGACTGACGCGGCACAAGGCCTCGTCGAAACTTACTGTGTCCGTTGTCACAATAATCGGGCAATGCGCGGCAACCTCTCACTTGAAAAGTTCCAGGTATCCTCGGCTGCCGATAACGCCGCGGTCGCGGAGAAGATGATCCGCAAACTCCGGACAGGGATGATGCCTCCACCGGGTGGGCGGAGACCGGCTGAAACTGACCTTCTCGATTTCGCCACGTCCATGGAAGCGTTGATTGATGCCCGGGCCGTGACGAATCCAAATCCTGGCTGGAGGACCTTCCAGCGCCTCAATCGTGCTGAGTACTCGCGATCAATCAGGGCTCTTCTAAGACTTGACGTAGATGCTGCCGAATATCTGCCCCTCGATACCAAGAGCGCGAATTTTGACAACATCGCTGATGTCCAACTACTTTCGCCGACGCTAATGAACAGTTACCTGCACGCGGCCAGCGAAATCAGCCGCCTAGCCGTCGGCGACCCGAACGCGACAGCCTCTGAAGCGACTTTCAAGGTCACACGATGGGTCTCCCAGCGAGAACAAGTTGATGGCGCACCCTACGGTACTCGCGGTGGACTCGTCGTCACGCATAACTTCCCAGCCGATGGCGACTATATTTTTCGTGTCTCGTTCCATCACGAGACCACTGGTGCGCTTTACGGAAGCGGGCGTGCGGCACTGCATACGCTGGAGGCTCCAGAGCAAATTGAAATTTCAGTCGACGGTGAGCGAACAGCGTTGCTCGAAATTGACCGATGGATGCACGCCTCGGATCCAGGTGGCGTCAATCTCCTAACTGAACCGGTCGCCATTACCGCCGGCCCGCACCGGGTTGCGGCCGCGTTCATTCGCCGTTTCGAGGGACCACTCCAAGATTTAATCTCTCCGCACGAATGGTCCTTGGCCAGCACCAGTATCGCCGACGCCTACGGCTTTACCAGTCTTCCGCATCTCCGGGATATGGCGATTCGTGGGCCCTATGCCCCAACAGGCGTATCAGAGACACCGAGCCGTCTCAAGATTTTCACCTGCCGTCCGAGCCTGCCGCGTGAGGAGCTCGTCTGCGCACAGGAGATCCTCTCGACCTTAGCTACCGAGGCCTACCGTCGTCCACTTACCGCCGCTAACCTCGACGCACTCATGTCACTCTACGAAGCGGGAGCGAGTCAGGGAGACTTTGAAACCGGTGTGCGACTGGCGATCGAAGGAATCCTCGCGAGTCCTCATTTCATCTTTCGCTTCGAGGAACCGCCACAAACACGAACCGCCGATGCTGTAGTTTCGAACAGTTTCGTCCTCGACGATCTCGACCTTGCGTCACGCCTATCGTTCTTCCTCTGGGCCACTGGACCAGACACGGAACTTCTGCGCGTGGCAACTGGAGACCAACTGTCTTCATCAGATGAACTAGAACGCCAGGTGCATCGGATGCTGGCGGACCCACGTGCGGAAACTTTGTCCACCCGACTAGCAGCCCAATGGCTTCGACTACCCGATCTAGAGAAGATCCATCCTGACGTTCGGACTTATCCCGACTTTGACGAGCAACTCAAGCTCGCAATGCGGCGGGAGACCGAACTTTTTTTCCACAACCTCGTCCAAAAAGATCGAGGGCTCCTAGAGCTATTCACCGCTGACTATACATTCGTGAACGAGCGTCTGGCGGAGCACTATGGCCTCCCAGATGTACGGGGTGATTCATTCAGGCGGGTGTCGCACGTAGACAGCGCACGGCACGGCATTCTTGGGCACGGCAGTATCTTGACGCTAACGTCCCACGCAATCCGAACATCACCAGTCCTCCGAGGCAAATGGGTCATGGAAGTCCTATTGGGCAGTCCACCGCCACCGCCACCGCCCAACGTGCCTGAACTTGAAGAGACCGCTGCCGCCGAAAACGGCCGGCTACTTTCAGTGCGTGAGCGGATGGAAGAACATCGCTCGAACCCAGCGTGCAATTCGTGCCATCGCGTAATTGACCCGATCGGTTTAGCTCTTGAGAACTTCGACGTTACTGGTGCCTGGCGGATTAAGGACAACGGCGCGCCGATCGACGCCACCGGCCAGTTGTACGACGGTACACCTCTCACCAATCCCGTCGATCTCCGAGAGGCGCTGGTCCATCGTCGTCTTACGCCACTCGTCAACACATTCACTGAAAACCTTATGACCTACGCAATTGGGCGGCGCCTCGAGTACTACGACATGCCGGCGGTGCGGAGGGTCGGGAGTCTGGCGGCTAGCCAGAACTATCGCATCTCATCGTTCGTAGTCGGTGTCGTGACTAGTCCAGCATTTCGTATGAAGAACATGTCACCCAATACCCAGGCTGTATACTTAGGCGGGCAGCCGTAAGTCCCGTCGTGGAGATCGCGAGATGAGATTGATCACTGGTAAGCACCTTCCCCGGCGTACATTCCTTCGCGGCGTGGGAGCCACGGTGGCCCTGCCGTTTCTCGACGCGTTCGTGCCAGCCGGCAAAGGCTGGACCCGAGGTCAAATGCACGCGATGCCTGACCAAACCCGACTGGTTTGTATCGAAATTGTGCATGGCGCCGCAGGTAGCACCGAGTACGGCGCGTCGAAGAATCTCTGGGCCCCTGCGGCGGTGGGCCGTGATTTCGACCTAAGCCCCAGCGCGATGAGTCCACTCGAGTCATTTCGTGAACACCTAACGATTGTTAGTAACACGGATGTTAGAACTGCCGAGGCGGTCATTCCGAAGGAGATCGGTGGTGATCATTTCCGATCGAGCGCGACGTTCTTGACCCAAGCTCATCCGAAGCAGACGGAGAGTTCTGATGTCCACGCTGGAACTTCGTTAGACCAGATGTACGCCCAAGCATTTGGGCAAGATACGCCGATTCCATCAATGCAGTTCTGCATCGAGAACGTGGATCAGGCTGGCGGTTGCGCTTATGGGTACTCGTGCGTTTACACCGACACAATTAGTTGGGCAGGTCCTAACGAACCTTTGCCTATGATTCGCGATCCGCGCCACGCATTCGATCAACTCTTCGGAGCTGGCGGCACGCAGGAGGCACGTGCCGAGCGCCGACGCGCCCGGCGTAGCATTCTCGACTTCATCACCGGGGAAGTTGCCGATCTACAACGGACACTTGACCCGGCCGATCGACGACGGATGGATCGATACCTACAGAACATCCGTGAAATTGAACGGCGGATTGAACGGATTGAGGCGAGAAACACAAGTGGCGAGTTGCGCGAACTACCAGGCGCACCAGCGGGAGTGCCCGACTCGTTTGACGAGCACGTCAAGCTAATGTTTGACCTACAGGCGGTGGCACTCGAATCGGACATGACACGGGTATTCTCTTTTAAGCTCGGACGCGATGCTTCGAGCCGTGTCTACCCGGAAAGCGGTGTGACCAAGGGTTTCCATCCGTCATCACATCACGGTGGACGAGAGAACAACATCGAGGAGTTCGCTCTAATTAACCGCTATCACGTCAGCCTGTTACCGTATTTCCTCGAAAAGCTCCGCGGTCTCGAAGAGGGTGAGGCCACGCTGCTCGACAAGACGATGGTCATCTACGGCTCACCGATGGGCGATCCCAATGTGCATAATCACAAGCGGTGCCCGTTAATTGTAGTTGGAGGAGCGAACGGTCAGCTGGCCGGCAACCTCCATCTGCGCGCCGAAGGCGGCACACCTATGGCAAACGTCATGCTAACACTGCTGCAGAAGCTCGGATTCGAGGAAAAGAAACAGTTCGGCGATAGTACTGGCGCGTTCTCACTCTCAGCCTGACCGCTTATGGAGACGTGGATGCGAAGGATTCACCTAGTTACTGTCATCGGGATCGGCAGTATCGCGGCGATCACATGGGCAGTTGCACCAGACTCGCCCGTTGCCAACGCCGCCATGGTCCGGGATGTCGAGACTGTGCGGTCACTGATCGCCGCGGGCGCTGACGTCGATGCCGCGCAGGGCGATGGCCTGACGGCCCTGCACTGGGCTGCGAAAAACGGCGACGTCGAGACCACGGCGGTGTTGATCGCCGCGGGCGCCGACCTTGCAGCAATCACCCGGATCGACTCACACACACCGCTCCACATCGCCAGTAGTGCCGGAAACGGGGCTGTGGTTGCAACTCTACTTGCCGCAGGTTCCGACCCAAACGCCATGACGACGACCGGTGTCACCCCGCTCCACTTATCCGCCGCGTCAGGTGACATCGAGGCAGTACGTGCACTTCTTGGCTACCAAGCCGACAGAAACGTGCGTGAGCCGGTGTGGGAACAGACTCCGTTGATGTTTGCGTCGGCCAGTAACCGTCTGGCCGTCATTGAAGCACTACTCGAAGCGGGCGCCGATACACGAATGACCGGGAAGGTAGTCGACGTAACAGCACGGGACAAGGTTGACCGAGAGGACGCCCGCGCTCGCCGTGAACGCATTAGTGAGCTCCGGGATCAACTAATGGGAATCGAACGCCCGGTGCCGGCCGCGGTGCCACCCGAACCGGCGCCCGAACCATCTCCCACTCCTACCACCACTTCAGCACAGCTCTCTGAACAGTTCGAGCCCTCAGCAAGTGAGGTGGACCTACAGGAAGAACCAGAACCACTTGGCTATGCTGATCTCGTCGGGGCGCACGGCGGACTGACTGCACTCCTTCTCGCAGCCCGGGAAGGCCATATTGAAGCGGTGCAAACACTACTTGCTGGCGGTGCTGACATCAATGGACCGAGTGCTTCTGACCGAACTAGTCCAATGCTGATGGCAACGATCAACGGGCACTTTGACTTGGCGATGTATCTCCTCGCCCGGGGGGCAGACCCGACCTTGGCGAGCGACGCAGGTGCCACGCCCCTCTATGCTGCCCTCAACATGCATTGGGCACCTAAGTCGCGGCACCCGCAGCCCACCGACTATATGCAACAGGAGACTTCCTATTTAACGTTAATGGAGGCAACGCTGAACGCTGGAGCAGATGTGAACGCTCGATTGACAAAGTCGCTCTGGTACACGACCTACAACCGGGACCTGTTGAGCGTTGACCGGACTGGCGCGACACCGTTTTGGCGAGCGGTTTACGCACTTGATTTACGCGCAATGCGGATGCTCCTGCAGTATGGCGCTGACCCGACCCTGCCTACGCTCAAGGTACCTGGACGTAGGCGGCGAGGTGACGACACGGACCATTCGGGTCTTCCACCGGTCCCGCTCGGTGGGCCCGCAGTCTATCCAATCCATGCAGCGTCCGGTGTCGGCTACGGGGCGGGCTTTGCTGCCAACTCCCACCGGCACGTGCCCGATGGCTGGATACCCACCGTGAAGTTTCTGGTAGAAGAATTGGACGCTGACGTCAACGCCCGGGACCATCAAGGGTATACACCTGTGCACCACGCCGCGTCGCGAGGTGACAACGAACTCATTGAGTATTTCGTTTCGAAGGGAGCTGATGTCACCGGCGTGAGCCGCCGTGGTCACACGACCGCCGACCTAGCGAACGGACCGGTCCAACGAACACAACCGTTCCCTCACACCATCGAACTCCTGGTTAATCTTGGTGCAACGAATAACAACCGTTGCGTCAGTTGCTGACTTCCATCCCTAGCAACAACATACCGAAACAGTCGCGTGAAGGAGGCTGCAATATGGCGGAGCGGTTCTCTGCTGGGTTAGTCAGTCTCAAGAAGCGCAAACTCCGGACGTGTGTCTCGGTAACTTTCTGGCCAGCGCCAAGTGTTCGAAACGAAGTTCTCTGCACACGCAAGGCGGAGACTAACACCAATTCACTCAGGCCGGAGCCGCTGCCAGGCAAGTCCAGGGCGGTCCACACGAAATTGCACCAGACGCCGGTGCTCAACCTCGGTGACGTAGGCAGTTCGACCATCCATACCACCCAGGCAAATATTACTGGGTCGCGCACCAAGCACATTGACCTCTTGGAGAATCCGACCACTGGGTGACACCTTTAAGACCGTGCCAGCACCGTAACGCGTAACATAGAGATTGCCATCAACGTCGCTCCGCAGTCCATCGAGGCCATGATCAGCAAACCGCATAAAGACCCGCTTACCAAAGACCGTTCCGTCAACGCCAATGTCAAACGCCCAGATCACACGCTCGTCACTCTCACCCACATAAAGCGTTCGCCCATCCGGACTCACTTCAATTCCATTCGTCGTCCCCATGTCGCCAAACAGGCGGGTCGCGTTTCCATCAAGTCCTATACGCCAAATCTGACCGCTGCCTTCAGCCCAGTTCGGATCGCTCGCATAAAGCACGCCACTAGGCGCCATTGCGAGGTCATTCGGCTGATTCATATTATCGTCATGCGAGTAGATCGTGATCGCGCGACTTCTCGGTTGCACCTCGAACACATTGTGCCCCACATAGTCCGCCACATACATTTCTCGCTGTGAGCCAAACCGAATGCCATTCCCGACACTACCCTGTGGTAACTCCACATAGATCTCACCTGATCCGTCCGGTCGAATCCTGCCGATGGTTCCTTGTCGCTCGTAATTGACGGCATAGACATTACCGTCCACATCACAGGCAGGACCTTCAATCCCACTGGTGAACACCCCAACTTGTGTCAGGGGCGTCGCAATGAACAATGGCGATGGAGCCACTGCTTGTCCACTCACCACGCCAACCATAACGACTAGGAGAACGGTGATGCATCCCACGGTACTGCTGAACCTTTGTCGACACCTCATTCGTGCTCATTATGTACCAAGAGACCATCTTACGTGCCGAAGGACGGAAGCGAGGTAAACTTATGTAACACTAGAGTCAGCATCAGAAAGCGAGATGAAGCACAACTCGCAGGCTGGGAAAAACTTCTTTCGCCTGAAACCAATGACGTCTAGTCACTCAATGCTAACTCTTGACCGCAGGGGAAATCGTCCCGCTAGCAAGGTCTTATTGAGCAGCCTGTTGTTGAGCCTGTTCCTGGGCCTCAGCGCAAGTGCCGAACAAGAGATCCGTCTTGACCTCGAAGAAAATGGAGGCCTTTTCCTGCCTGAGGGTTTTGAAGCTGAAGCTCTAGTCAACCGGCTTGACGGCCAAGTCAGGCATATCGCCGTGAACGACAGTGGTGATGTGTATGTCAAGCTCCGCGAAGCACATAAAGACTATGGCAATGCGGTCTTGCGCGATACGGATGGAGATGGCCGCAGTGACGACATCAAATATTTTGGGAAATATCCGATCTATGGCCGCTACGGGACAGCTATGCGGATCCATAAAGGCTATTTGTATTTCAGTTCGCAAAAGACAGTCTATCGCCAAAAATTACGCTCTGGCGAGATGGTGCCGGAAAGCGAACTGGAGGAAATCGTCATAGATCCCAATGAGCCACCTGCACGCGAACATGTGGGAAAACCCATCGCATTCGACAACGAAGGGCATATTTTTGTTCCCTTCGGCGCTCCTTCCAATGCGTGTCAGGATCCCAAGAGAACCCCAGGCCAGCCTGGCGTGGATCCATGTCACCAACTCGACACCTACGGCGGTGTC
>PCCM01000142.1 GCA_002731735.1 Gemmatimonadota bacterium
GATCACCATCCAGAACTACTTCCGGATGTACGATAAGCTGGCCGGAATGACCGGAACGGCGGAGACCGAGGAGACCGAGTTCCACCAGATCTACAAGCTCGACGTCTTCGTGATCCCCACCAACCGTCCCATCATCCGCGACGACCGGGACGATCTGATTTTCCGAACCAAGAGAGAGAAGTATCAGGCGCTCATGGACGAAATCGAGCGGCTGCACCTGATGGAGCTCCCCGTCCTCGTGGGGACCACGAACGTCGAAATCTCGGAGACGTTGTCGCGCATGCTCAAGCGCCGCGGAGTTACGCACAATGTCTTGAACGCCAAGCAGCACAAGAAGGAATCCGAGATCGTGGCGGAGGCGGGCCAGGCCGGCGCCGTGACGATCGCCACGAACATGGCCGGCCGCGGAACCGACATCAAGTTGGGTGAGGGTGTCGTTGAAAGCCGGACGGTGGGGTGGGCGAAGGAGCGCAGCTTGGATCTCGCGGAGCTGGTCCCCGTGGATCCTACGCAGGAGGTCGAGTTCGAGAGCAAACCTGACGACTTCGTCATTCAGGTGGGTGGGCTTCAGATCCTCGGGTCCGAGCGGCACGAGTCCCGAAGGATCGACCGTCAGCTTCGGGGCCGTTCCGGGCGGCAGGGTGATCCCGGGGCGTCCCAGTTCTTCATTTCGGTGGAGGACGACCTCATGCGGTTGTTCGTCGGTGATCGCTTGGCGAACGCCATGGACAAGTTGGGTGCCTCCGAGGGTGAGGTGATCACTCACCCGATGGTGACGCGCGCCATCGAGACCGCGCAGAAGAGGGTGGAGTCGAACAACTTCGAGTCGCGGAAACGCCTACTGGACTACGACGATGTCATGAACCAGCAGCGTGAGGTCATCTATGATCGCCGCCTCTTCGCCCTCGAGGGGGGAGAGGATCTTAAGGGCGAGATGTGGGAGATGATCGAGCACAATGTGCAGTCCACGGTAGACGAGTACCTCGAGTCCGAGCACGAAGAGGAATGGGACCTCTCAGGGCTCAAGCGACGGATCACGCTGGACTACTTCACCGCGCTCAAGGGCCTTCCGGACGAAGTGGACGAAGCGGACGAGGACCACGGGCTGGAGGTGCACGAGATTCACCAGATGGCCGTGGACGCCGTTCACGAACAGTTTCACCGGAAGATCGATGGTTTCGGAGAGCACGCCGAGGGTGTCACCAGCTACATCATGCTCAGTGTCATCGACGGCAAGTGGAAGGATCACCTCTACGACCTCGATCACCTCAAGGCGTCGATCGGTTTCCGGGGATGGGGACAGAAGGACCCGCTCGTCGAGTACAAGAAGGAGGCCTACGAAATGTTCGTCGACCTCATGGACGACCTTCGCGGGACCGTCGGAAACCTGCTCTTCAAGGCCCAGATCGGCCAGCCACGGCAGCAGCCCCCTCCCCAGCCTCAGAAGATCCAGTACTCGGGACCAACGGAGGATGGCACAGGCACTGGGGCTCTTGCGCAGGCCGCTGCTGCGCGCCGCGCGCAGACACAGCAGGGTAATGGCGGCACGGTGGACGATCTGGGCATGGCCAAGAGCGCGCGATCGGGCGAAGGGGGTGGAGGTCGAACGGTTCCTCTGGGCTCGGTGGGTGGTGTCCCCTCACCTCAGCACCCGCGAGAGCTAGCGACCAACCGCGGAGAAGAGCGCGTGCGGGAGCCTGTGACCGCTATTAAGGAGCCGGGGCGGAATGAGGCTTGTCCTTGTGGGTCGGGGAAGAAATACAAGAAGTGCCATGGGCGAGGAGCTTAGGGGATGGCGGCTCCCTTTTCTTACGTGTAGACGGGGAGAGGAATTCCTCCAGCCAGCGCTGCGCTCCACCGCCTTCGGCGGCGGACTGTCTTGCGCGGGACCATACGACCCTCTTCACGTCAGCATGTTTTTGGGGGAGAAACAGAGAAGCTCGATTAGGGTAGGCTAAGGATGGCAACTGCAACCGCTACCATCCGTGGGCTTCCGAGGCCCCTGGCCCGGGCGATGGAGGCGTACTCCGACCGTCTTGATGTGGACGTGGTGCGGGATGCGTACGACCTGGCGCGGGAGGCTCATTCGGGTCAGCGGAGGGCGTCGGGTGACGAATTCGTCAGCCACGCGGTCGAAGTGGCGACCATCCTCGCGACGTTCGGTCTCGATACGGACTCCCTCGTTTCGGGCCTCGTCCATGACGTCGTAGAAGACACCAGCGTTTCGGTGTCGGACATCGAAAAACGGTTTGGCCAGAATGTCGCGACGATCGTCGAGGGGGTGACCAAGATCGGGCGCGTGGAGTTCCGCTCGCATACCGAGCAGCAGGTAGAGAACTACCGTAAGCTTCTCCTGTCGATGGCACGGGATGCTCGAGTCATCCTGGTCAAGCTGGCCGACCGTCTCCACAATATGCGGACGCTGGACGCGCTCAAGGGGGAACAGCGGCGCAGGATCGCGCTGGAAACGAGGGAGATCTACGCGCCTCTGGCCCATCGCCTCGGGATGGCCGCGATCCGGTGGGAGCTCGAGGACCTGGCTTTCAAATACCTCGAGCCCGAGCCCTACGAGGCTCTGACAAAGAAGGTTCGCCAGAGAAGAAAGGAGAGAGAGAAGCAAGTCTTGGAGATGCAGCGGCCGCTCGCCGAGGCGCTTGCCGAGGCGGGCGTTCCCGCCGAGTTGACCGGGCGTCCCAAGCACCTCTGGTCGATCTACCACAAGATGGAAAGCCGGGATCTGCCGTACGAGGAGATCTACGACCTGATGGCCATGCGTGTGCTCACCGATGATGTGCAGAACTGTTACGCCGCGTTGGGCGTCATCCACAACGAATGGACGCCGGTTCAGGAGCGATTTCACGACTTCATCGCGACGCCCAAGTCCAACATGTACCAGTCGCTCCATACGACGGTCATCGGACCAGGTGGGCGCCGATACGAGATTCAGATCCGAAGCCATGAGATGCACCGGACCGCGGAGTACGGAATCGCGGCTCATTGGCGCTACAAGGAGGGAATCACCCAAGCGGAGCGCGATGTTGAGGCGAACGAGGTCGACGAAGCGCTGACCTGGTTCCGGCAAGTGCTCGATTGGCAGAAGGATACGAGTGAGCCGGAGGAGTTCATGGAATTCCTCCGGATGGACCTCTTTCAGGGCGAGATCTTCGTTTTCACGCCGAAAGGTGAGGTCAAGCAGCTCCCGACGGGCGCCACGCCCATCGACTTCGCTTATTCGGTTCATACTGAGATCGGAAACCACTGCGCCGGTGCACGCGTCAACGGCCGGATTTCACCGCTCTCGCGTGAACTCAAGAATGGCGACGCAGTGGAGATCATCACCGATACCAGGCAACGCCCAAGCCAGGACTGGCTCGCGTTCGTCCGGACATCGCGTGCTCGCGGACGTATCCGCCAATGGATCCGGAAAGAGGAGCACGACTCGGCCCTCAAGCTCGGAAAGGATCTCTTCGACCGGGAGATCAGAAAGGCGCGCAGAGGCAAGCCGACGAAGGCCCAAACGAAAGAGGCCGCGCAGAGCCTCGGATTCTCGGAGTTCGAGCAGGTGTTGACCGCCCTCAGCCGAGGGGACGTAGGGCCCACGTCCCTCATTCGGGCGCTCTATCCCGATGAGGACCCACACGACGTGGTCAACCGCACGCCCACGAAGCTGGAACGTATCGCCGATCGTATCCGTCGCTCGAACCGTGCCGTACGAATCCAAGGCATGGACAACCTGATGATCCGTTATTCGCGGTGCTGCCAGCCGGTGCCTGGGGATCGGGTCATGGGCTACATCACGCAGGGGCGCGGCGTGTCGATCCACCAGGTGGACTGCCCGAACGTCCTCAACCTGTCGGAAGACCGGCGGGTTGAGATCGAATGGGCGACCGAGAAGGATGACCGCTTCTTCGTGAGGCTTTTCATGGAGGGTACGGACCGACGTGGGCTCCTGTCCGACGTAGCCACGGCGATCAGCGATACCGATACGGACATCGTCCAGGCCGACATGAGGGGGGTCGAGCGGGGTATGCTCGGTAGGTTCTCCATAGAAGTGAAAGACCTGGCTCATCTCACAAAGATCATCAAGGCTGTCAGCGAGGTGAAAGGGGTGGTTCAAGTGGACCGGCGGGATGACTCTGAGGAGTCGGATCTCAACTAGCCAAGCTCAGGAAGCTGTCCGAAAACCAGGAAACTCTCCGAGCCACACCAGCAATGCCTCAATTCGATCTGTCGTCCACCTATGAACCGCAGGGGGATCAGCCGTCCGCCATCTCGGAGTTGAGCGAGGGACTGGCCCGCGGGGATCGTTTTCAAACCCTCCTGGGGGCCACGGGCACGGGAAAGACATTCTCGATTGCCAATGTGATCGCCGAGTATGGCCGCCCCACACTTGTCACGTCACACAACAAGGCACTCGCGGCGCAACTCTACGGTGAGTTCAAGGCCCTCTTTCCGAGCAACGCGGTCGAGTATTTCATCTCCTACTACGACTACTACCAGCCCGAGGCGTACGTCCCGGCAACGGACACGTACATCGAGAAAGACGCCACCATCAACCAGGACATCCAGCGACTGCGACTGCGCGCGACATCATCGCTGATGGAGCGTGACGACGTCATCGTCGTCGCTTCCGTCTCCTGCATCTACGGCTTGGGAAGCCCTGTAGACTACCGGTCGCTCATGCTGCACTTGAGCGTGGGCCAGACGATTGGGCGTAGGGAGGTTCTCCGGGCGCTCGTGGCGATTCAGTACCACCGTAACGATTACGAGTTCGGGCGAGGAACGTTTCGGGTCCGCGGTGATACGGTCGAGATCTTTCCGGCCTACGAAGAGCAGGCGATCCGCGTGGAGTTGTGGGGGGATGACATCGAGCGGATCACACGCTTCGAGCCGCTGACGGGAGAGACGGTCACACCGATGGAGCGGGCGTCCATCTACCCGGCCAGCCACTATGTGACGCGCCGAGAGGTGATCGAGGAGATGGTGCCCCGCATTCGGGTCGAGATGGAGGAGCAAGTCGAGGCGTTCAAGGCCGCGGGTCAGCTTCTGGAGGCGCAGCGCATCGAGAGCCGGACGAACTTCGATATCGAGATGATGCTCGAGATCGGAATGTGCCCGGGCATCGAGAACTATTCGCTCTACACCAGTGGCCGGCGGCCCGGGGAGCGGCCGGCGTGCCTGATCGATTACTTCCCAGAGGATTTCCTTCTGGTGGCCGACGAGTCCCATGCCTCGGTGCCACAGCTTCACGGGATGTACAAAGGAGATCGATCCCGCAAGGAAACGTTGATAGAGCACGGCTTCAGGCTTCCCAGCGCTCTCGACAACCGTCCACTCAAGTTCGACGAGTGGGACTCGCTTATCCATAGGGCGGTGTTCGTATCGGCGACACCGGGCGACTGGGAGCTGGATCGCTCAGGCGGCGTGGTCGTTGAGCAGATCATACGCCCGACCGGGCTGGTGGACCCCTCCATCCACGTGCGCCCGGTCAAAGGCCAGGTGGACGATCTCCTCGCCGAGATCCGTGAGCGCGAAGCCAAAGATGAGCGCGTGTTGGTAACGACCCTGACGAAGCGCATGGCGGAGGATCTCTCCGAATATCTTCAGTCCGTCGGGGTGCGGGTGAGCTATATGCATTCCGACGTCGATACGATCGAGAGGATGAAGATCCTGAGAGACCTGAGGTTAGGGAAGATCGATGTCCTGGTTGGGATCAATCTCTTGCGTGAAGGTCTGGACCTTCCCGAGGTCTCATTGGTGGCGATCCTGGATGCGGACAAGGAGGGATTCCTTCGGGACGGGCGCTCGCTCATCCAGACGATCGGGCGGGCCGCCCGGAACGTCGATGGCATGGCGGTTCTGTATGCCGACAAGGTGACTTTCTCCATGCAGACCTGCATTGACGAGACGAACCGGCGCCGGGAGATCCAGACGGCGCACAATCGGGAGCACGGCATCACGCCCGAAACGATTCAGAAGAGTGTCCAGGAGATCGAGTTCACGACCCGGGTCGCGGACGCGAGACAAGAGCCCCGTGGCCGGGTGTCGGAACCCAAGCCCCAGTACGCCGACGAGGTTAACACCGAGGAGTTCATCAAGATCTTGGAGCAGGAGATGGCGGAGGCGGCAGAGGTGATGGATTTCGAGCAGGCCGGGATCTTGCGAGACCAGATTTTCGAACTGAAGGCTACGGGGAAGTGACTGCGTCGTGATTCTCGACGAGGCTGAGATGATCCGCTGGGGCAATGCCATTGGCGTGGCAGCCCGCACTCCGCTTTTCCTCTTGCTGCGGGGCCCGTTGGGGGCCGGCAAATCGGTACTCGCTCGCTCGATCGCCCAGGGAGCCGGGGTGGAGGGCGCGGTCCCTTCGCCGACATTCAATCTCGTGTTTCGATATCCGTCGAGCCGGGGTGTTGAAGTCGTACATATGGACCTTTACCGGTTGTCGGATCCGAGTGAATTATGGGAACTCGGCTGGCAGGAGCTCGGAGGCCAGGACGAGCTGGTCCTGGTGGAATGGCCGGATCGCGCGGAGGGAATGCTTCCTGAGCATCGGTGGGAGATCACGTTGGGTCCGGTCGCAGGAGACCGGGAAGCCCGCATGGTGTCGGTGAGCCGGTTCGGTGTGCCGCAGGATCTCCCCGGTTTTCCGGTCTCGGTCGACTTATGAGCCCGGTCGAATCGGGGGACGGCGCTTGGTCGGCAGATGGGATGTACCTTGCGCTGGATACGTCCACGCCCTTGGGGTCGGTGTGCGTGGGCGTAGGAAGCCGCGTTGTCGCCCGGAGGGTGATCGATGGTCAGGGTTCGCACTCCTCGGACCTGATCCCGGCCATCGGTGGGGTTCTGCAAGAGGTCGGAGCGGACCTTTCCGAGCTCGCCGGCCTGGTCGTGGGGGCCGGCCCTGGTTCGTTCACGGGTGTACGAGTGGCTGCCGCGACGGCAAAAGGGTTGGCCCACGCCCTCGACATTCCTCTCTGGGCGGTCTCGTCTCTGGAGGCAGGCGCTGCGGCCGTGGACGTGTATGAGGTGGAGCTTATCGCTGGCGACGGGGGTGGCCACGGAGGTGGTGGCCGGCAGGTCTCGCATCCGAGCTGGGGGCAGAGGCCAGTGTTGTCCGAGGAGGAACGCGCCTGGCCACGTTATGTGCTCTTCGACGCGAGAGGCGATCGGGTATATGGTGCCTGCTACCGGTCGACCGGTAGCGGTTTCGAGGTGCTCATTCCGCCTCATTCGACCACGATCGGGGCCGTGCTCTCCGAGAACCTCCCAATCTCGGTGTTCGCGGGTGACGGAGCCCAAAGGCACGAGGACGAGATCCGAGGTGCGGGTTTTGAGCTGCTTCCCGCCCCGTACGGCATGCCGACGGCAGCGGGGTTGCTCAGGGCCGTGGCAGGTTCGCCTCCCCGTGAGCCTGTGGAGGACGTCGCCCGCTGGGAGCCCGAGTACCTTCGCTCCTCCTCGGCGCAGCGAATCACTTCTTCTCACGCGGGGTCGGACGCGTGACTTCTCCCTTGTCCCTGAGGTCGATGACCCCCTCGGATGTGCCCGAGGTGGCCCGTATTGAGACGACGGCGTTCTCCACGCCTTGGAGTGAGGAGACGTTCAACTCGCTCCTGAAGCGTTCCGGCGTTGAGCTTTGGGTGGCCGAGTGGGGGGATGAACTCGCCGCCTATGCGATCCTTTGGAAAGTGCTGGATGAGGGGGAATTGGCCAATATCGCAGTTCGCTGTGATCTACGAGGTCGCGGCATCGGTTCCGGTCTTCTCAGTCGCATGCTTGAGGTTGCCGAGGACTCGGGGGTTCGAAGTCTCTACCTCGAGGTTCGAGAATCAAATGGGCTTGCTCGGGAGATGTATGCCCGCCGCGGATTCCATGAGATTGGTGTCCGGAAGGGCTACTACGAGGGCCCCCGTGAGGACGCTCGAGTACTCAAGAAGAGCCTTGCAGGCGCCTGATTTACCTGGCTGCTGAAGGAGTACAGCGGGAAACGTTTGTAGTTTAATGGTAAAAAACGCGTTGACCCACAGGACCTGATCCGCCTATCTTCGACCTTGAGTGATAGTGCGTTGAGTCCCGTCCCATATGGAAAGGGAGCGTGGTCCGGTCCGCGATGGCCGTGCTGGCATTGGCAATTTTCCCCAGTTTGGTGGCCGGCCAGGAGCCCGTCCTATGGGCTGAGGGAAGTGGTGATCCTCGACGTGGGCTCACTGGACGGTGTCGACATCGGAGACGAATACGTGGCTTTCTTCGGCGATGGGTCGACGGAGGAAATTGTTGGACGAATTAGGGTTGTGTTGACCGAAGAAGAGACGTCCTCGGCCAGAATCGTTACAGTTGAGGAACCTTTGTTCGTAGCCGGCACTACCGTATACCTGGATCGGAAGATGAGGTAGGAAAGGGTAGGCGCCGAGGCATCCACATGAAGTAGCCGC
>PCCM01000143.1 GCA_002731735.1 Gemmatimonadota bacterium
CATCCGCTGGCAGGCCAACGACTACGGCACGATCCGCTGGCAGCTCATGGTGATGCAGGCGTGCATGCCGATGGATGGCGCGCAGCGCATCTCCGGCGTGCAACCTGGCGCGCGCCTCTTGCTGCACGCCGAGGGTGAGCAATCGGTGCGTGCCGTGCTGGCGCGCATCGACGCCATCGAGGCGCTGGGCATCACGCCTGTCGGCGTCTCGCCCGCGTACTGGCGCACGCTCGCCAACCGGCTCGCAGCGCACTTGCCGCTGCCCGAATACACCGCCGAGCGGCACGCCGCCTGGCTGGCCGGGAGGGCGCTGCCATGACCGCAGTTTCCACTTCCGGCACCGCGCCGCACCCTCGCTTGCGCGTGCGCGCTCGCCTCGTGCTGGCGGGCCTGTCCGCCTGCGGCCTCGCTGCGCTGGCCTGGGCGTCCTTCGTGCATCCGCTGCCACGCCTGACCTACAACCCGTCCGACAGCGTGGAGGTCGGCTGGTATCGCATCGATCCGCTCGACCATCGCACCAGCTCGCCACCACGTCCGTTGTCGGTAGGCAGCATCGTGCTGGTGCCGCTGCCTGCCGAGGCTGCCGCGCTCGCTGCGCAGCGCGGCTACCTGCCGACGCGCATTCCTCTGCTCAAGCGCGTGGGCGCGGTGGCGCCGCAAGAGGTGTGCATCGCTGACGGCAAAGTCCGCATCGACGGCGTGCCTTCAGCCGCCGTGCTGTCTGCCGATCGCTGGGGCCGGCCGCTGCCATCCCGGCAGCAATGCCACCGCTTGCGGCATGGCGAGCTGTTCCTCCTCAGTGTGACCAATCCGGCGTCGTTCGATAGCCGGTATTTCGGGCCGGTCAGCGCAGCTTCCGTGATCGGCGTTGCGCGCCCCGTCTGGCTGGAGTCGCGCCCATGATGGCCACCGATTCGCTGCGCATCATCGTGCTATCGGGCGTGTCGTTCTGCTGGCCGTTGTCATGTCGTCGCGCGTGCAGTGCGAGCGCATCCGCGCTGCACTTCGCGCTGCCTCCGGCGCAGCCGTCCCACGTGCAGGCGTCTTGCCTCGAACACGGCTGGCCTGCGGCCATTGCCGTGTTCGCCGGTGCGCTGGCTGCTGGTGCAGCCTTGCCACCGGGCCGCAGTTGCCGGGATCGAGAACCTGGGGGACAGGGGGAGGCAAATGCGGAAGGCAAGACAAAAGGACGCGGCACCGGGCCGCGTCGAAAGCCAGTCTGCACGTGGGGTTGGCGCAGCACGGCGCGGCTTCGCCGCCGTGCCGCCTGTGGCGCGAGGCCCGCGCCAATGCAGGCGTGTCCGAGTGCTTCGCACGACCGGACACGCCTCAACTTCCCGGGGAGACAACCATGACCGACCGCCGCGACGATGATTTCCGCATCCGTCCCAGCGCCCCGAAGCACCGGGGCCAGGGCTTCGTTTCCAAGGTACTCAAACAGGCCGGCAAGGCCAGCAGCGGCAAGTCCTCCGTGCGCAGCCCTGGAGGAGCTGGCAAGGGCGCTGGAACCGGCCAGCGTCCCGGTTCGCGCCTGGGGCGCGGTCACACAGCGGCGCGCTTCGCGGGCGCGAAGCTGACGTCCCTATCGCGGCGCGTCACCATCAAGACCTTGCTGGTCAACCAGCAGCGGGCCAGCCCGCAGTCGCTCGCCAAGCACCTGCGCTACATCGAGCGCGATGGCGTGGGCCGCGACGGAGAGCCGGGCCAAGCCTACGGGCCGCAGACCGATGCCGCCGACCTCGATGCCTTCAAGGAACGCTGCGCCGAGGACCGGCATCATTTCCGCTTCATCCTCTCGCCCGAGGATGGCGCGGAACTCAAAGACCTGCGCACCTACACGCGGCACCTCATGGGCCGCATGGAGGCCGACCTGGGCACGGGCCTCGATTGGGTGGCCGTCAACCACTGGAACACCGACAACCCGCATACGCACATCGTCGTGCGCGGGCGCGACGACACCAGCAAAGACCTCATCATCGCGGGCGACTACATCGCCGATGGCTTCCGCCATCGGGCCGCCGAACTGGCGACCGAATGGCTGGGGCCGCGCACCGAGCTGGAGATCCAACAGACCTTGCAGCGCGAAGTGGAACAAGAGCGGTGGACGAGCCTGGATCGCACGCTCAAGCGCGAGCTGGGCGACGATGGCCTGGTGCATGTCGAACGGCTCAACGAACCGAGGTTGCAACGCCAGCGCCTGCTGTTGATCGGCCGGCTGCAACGCTTGCAGCGCCTGGGCCTGGCCGACGAAATGCAGCCGGGCACCTGGGCCGTCCATGCCGACGCCGAAAAGACCCTGCGCGCCCTGGGCGAGCGCGGCGACATCATCCGCACCATGCAGCGGGCCATGCGCGGCGAGCCGCGCGAGCTGGCGGTATTCGAGCCGGGCGACGACGGCCGAACCATCCTCGGCCGCGTCGCCGCAAAGGGGCTGGCCGACGAACTGCGCGACCGGGGCTATCTGGTCATCGACGGGGTGGACGGCAAGGCCCACTACGTCGCGCTCAACGCCCGCGACGAGCTGGCGAACTATCCCGCCGGCGCCGTGGTGGAGGTGAAGGGATCGGCCGCCGTGCGCGCGGCCGACAAGAACATCGCCGCGCTGGCGAGCGATGGGCTGTACCGCACCGACCTCCACCTAGCCATCGCGCAGGGTCAGGCCGGACCGGGCCGCGATCCGCAGGAAGTCGTCGCGGCCCACGTCCGCCGGCTCGAAGCCCTGCGCCGCGCCGGCATCGTGGAGCGCGTGGCCGAGGGATTTTGGAAGGTGCCGGACGACCTGGCCGAACAGGGCCGCCGCTACGACGCGCAGCGCCTAGGCGGCGTTGCCGTCGAGTTGAAATCGCACCTGCCCATCGAGCGGCAGGCCCGCGTTATCGGGGCCACCTGGCTCGACCAGCAGTTGATCGGCGGCGGCACGGGCCTGGGCGACCTGGGCTTTGGCGGCGAGGCCAAACAGGCCATGCAGCAGCGCACCGACTTCCTGGCCGAACAGGGGTTGGCCGAGCGGCGCGGGCAGCGCGTGATCCTGGCGCGCAACCTGCTGGGCACGCTGCGCAACCGGGAGCTGGCGCAGGCCGCGAAGGACATTGCAGGCGAAACGGGCCTGGAGCATCGGCCCGTGGCCGACGGGCAGCGCGTGGCCGGCATCTACCGGCGCAGCGTCATGCTCGCCAGCGGGCGCTACGCGATGCTTGATGACGGCATGGGCTTCTCGCTGGTGCCGTGGAAGCCGGTGATCGAACAGCGATTGGGGCAGCAGCTTTCCGCGACGGTTCGCGGCGGCGGGGCGTCCTGGGAGATTGGGCGGCATCGGGGGCCAACCATTTCTTGAGTCAAGGTAAAGCCACAAGCCGGTGGGCAAAATTAGATTTTATCCATAGATGGGTGATCAATCCAAAGCGTTACCAAAGGTTGGGATGCCAAAATTAGAATTATCTGTAATTTCGGATACACGGCCACATTCAAAGGCACGCTATCGCGTATATGGATTGATGGTTTCCGACCAGTGCCGCATGCGCCTTCCGCAGAATTTGGGGCAAATCCACGATGAAGAGAATAATTTGGACGTTCTGGTTTTTTGCGCTGGCATTGAGCGCTTTATGGCTTTTTACCGATACGCTCTGGCCTGCACAGTCCAACTACTTCGCCCTGCGAACGGTATGGATTCAATACAGCGGCGTACTGGCCATCGGCGCGATGTCCGTGGCGATGATGTTGGCCACGCGCCCGGCGTGGCTGGAGCCCAGCTTGAACGGACTGGACAAGATATACCGCCTGCACAAGTGGCTCGGCATCGCTGCTCTGACCGCTGCAACAGTACACTGGCTGTGGGCGCAGGGTACTAAATGGGCCGTAGGCTGGGGCTGGCTGACGCGCCCCGCGCGCAAGCCCCGCGCAACGGCCGATTCAATGGGCTCCATTGAATCGGCGCTGCGTGGCTGGCGTGGACTGGCCGAGGACTTGGGCGAATGGGCCTTCTACGCCGTCGCCGTGCTACTGGTGCTGGCTTTGGTTAAGCGCTTTCCCTACCGGCTGTTCGCCAAGACGCACCACTGGATGGCAGCGATCTACTTGGTGCTGGCCTTCCACACCTTGGTGTTGGTGCAGTTCTCCTACTGGGCCCAGCCCGTGGGCTGGGCTTTGGCTATGCTGCTGGCGAGCGGCACGGTATCGGCGGTGTGGGTGCTGCTGGGCCGAGTCGGTGCGCAGCGCACCGCGCACGGTGTCATCGAATCGCTGCAGACCTACCCTGCGCTGAACGTGCTGGAAACCACCCTGCGGATGGACCCGGGCTGGCCCGGCCACCGGCCCGGACAGTTTGCCTTCGCCATGTCCAACCCGAAAGAAGGCCCGCACCCCTACACGCTAGCCTCAGCCTGGGTGCCGGAAGACCGGCGCATTACCTTCATCACCAAGGCGCTGGGCGACCACACCCGCCGGCTGCCTGAGCGCCTACGGGTAGGCGACCAGGTAACGGTCGAGGGGCCTTACGGCTGCTTCACTTTCGACGACGAGAAGGCCCGCCAGATCTGGATCGGCGCCGGCATCGGTATCACGCCATTCATTGCGCGCATGAAGTATTTGGCGCAGCATAAAGGCCAAGACGCACGCCCGGTCGATTTGTTTCATCCTACGAGCGACGTTGATCCGCAGGCCATCGAGAAACTGCGCGCCGACAGCCAGGCGGCCGGCGTTGTGCTGCATCTGCTCATCGACAAGCAGAACGGTCGCCTGACGGGTGAACGCCTGCGTGCCATGGTGCCGGGTTGGAAAGACGCCAGCGTCTGGTTCTGCGGCCCCACGGCCTTCGGCCGCGCGTTGCGCGCCGACCTGCTGGCCCAGGGGCTCGAGCCGGAGGCGTTCCACCAAGAGCTTTTCGAGATGCGCTGAACGGAAGAAAGCACATGCGCGTATTGATCGTGGAAGACTCGCAAACGCTGGCCGAAGCCCTGAGCCAGAGCCTTCAGTCGGAAGGCTATGCCTGCGATACAGCAGCCGATGGCGTGTCCGCGCTGAAGTTTCTTGCCAGCTACCGGTACGACGCCATCATTCTGGACTTGATGCTGCCCCGGCTGGACGGCTTTGGCGTGTTGCGCGCATTGGGCCGGGAGGCCCATGCCGCACCGGTGTTGGTGCTCTCCGCGCGCGAACTGCTCGACGACCGGGTGCGGGCCTTGGATGCGGGTGCCGATGACTACCTGACAAAACCCTTCGAGCTAGCCGAACTGCTGGCTCGCCTGCGGGCGCTAGTACGGCGTCCGCCGCAACGGGACGTTCCAGTTCTGCGCCACGGCGATCTGGAGGTCGATCCGCGCTCGCGCATCGCGAGGTTCAAGTGCATTGATCTTGGGCTCACGCCGAAGGAGTATGGACTGCTCGACTTGCTGCTGCGTCGGCGCGGCGCCACGCTGTCGCGCTCGCAGATTTTTGAACATTTGTACGACAGCCGCAGCGATGCATCGGACAAAGTGGTAGAGGTGATCGTCAGCACCTTGCGAACCAAGCTTGCCCAGTGCGGCCTGGATGAACTGATCGTGACACGCCGTGGCTTCGGCTACATCCTGCCCTGAACGATGGTACGTCCCGATTCCGAAGCCCTTTCTGATGCGAGTCAAGGCGGATCCTGGTCCTTGCAGCGGCGGCTGGCTGCCAGCTTGGTGATCTGCATTGGAGGAACCTTCGCGATCCTGTTTCCCGTCCTCGACTACTGGATTGACCACGAAATCTATCGACGGATGGATACCACCCTGATGCAACGATCAGCGGCGGTGGGGCGCGTGCTGCAGGAGTTGGATGCGAGAAAGCTCGAAAGCCTCATGCCGGAATATGAGCATGGCGGGCATACCGAGTTCTTCACGGTCTTCGATTCACAGACCCACCGGACCTTGCTACGGTCTCCCAGCAGTGCAGGCGCCCAGCTATCGCTTGGCCCGGTGGAGCAAGGCACCCCGCGCTATTACGACGTGACACTTCCGGATGGCCACGCGGGCCGCGCGCTGGCGACGCGCGTGTCGGTAACTGGAGAGAGGTCTCAGCTATAAGTCGTCGCAACAGAACGCCGGGATTGGGATCAAACCGAGCGGCGCATCCACTTTGCGCTCTTGGGCGGTATTGTGCTGGCAACGCTGCTAGCGACGGGCCTGGCGCTGCTCATGGTTCGGCATATCGTGGTCATGCTGGAGCGGGTCGGCGAGCAACTGGCCGATCTGCGTTCGGATCGGCCGATTGCGCGGATCGGAGCGGACTTTCCCCGTGAACTGCGTCCGTTTGCCGAAGCCTTCAATCAGGGCTTGCATCACCTGTATGCGGCCATTGTCCGCGAGCGCCGCTTCTCCCGCGATGTGGCCCACGAGTTGCGCACGCCCCTGGCGGAAATCCGCATCAGCGCAGAAAGCGCTTTGATCGATGCCGACCCGGCCCGAATCCAGCGCGCCCTGAATGCAATGATCCAGGCCAGTTCACGCATGCAGCGCAGTGTGGACACTCTGCTGTTGTTGGCGCGTCTTGAGTCCGGCCAACACACACTGGCGCTGGATCCTCTGGATCTGACAGCTTTGCTGCAAGAGTTACTGGCGGGACTCAACGTCCAGAAAATGGCACCCAAGTCACCCATCCGCGTGACTTTGCCTGAATCAGCATGGGTGCAAAGTGATCAGGGCGTGATCGAACGCATCCTCTCCAACCTCTTGCGCAATGCCATTGAATACGCGCCCGAAGGCGACGACATTCAATGTAGGTTGGAGCTCGAGGCATCCGGCTGGATGTTAACCATCGTTAACACAGCTCCCAATTTGCAGGCATCCGATCTAGATCAATTCGGCCTTCGCTTCTGGCGCAAGGATTCCGAAGGCGGCACGGCGCATCACGCTGGACTGGGACTGGCGCTGGCCCTGGCTCTCGCGCATGCCATAGACCTGCCGCTGGCGTTCTCACTGGACAACGGTCGGCTGTCCGCGCGGCTTGGCCCTTGGCCACCGCTGCTCTGAGATTGACGCAGATCTACACCGCAGTGCCGAACATGGCTCCCACGCCCGCTGTCACGGCCATGGCAAATGTGCCCCAGAACGCGACGCGCAGCGCACTTTTGAAGAGCGGCGTACCACCCACGGCAGCAGCCGCAGCGCCGAGCAGGGCCAGGAAGACAATCGCCGTCGCGACGATCCAATAGAGCAGGCTCTGCTCTGGCGCCAGCAGAACCACAGCCAGCGGCATGGCCGCGCCCACGGCGAAGCTCCCGGCGGACGCCATTGCAGCTTGCAGCGGGCGAGCGCTCAGCGTTTCAGAAATGCCCAGTTCATCGCGCGCGTGCGCGCCCAGCGCATCATGTGCCATCAACTGCGTGGCGACTTGATCCGCGAGCCGATGATCCAGGCCACGCCGGACGTAGATGGCGGCCAGTTCCCGATGCTCTGCATGCGGACTACGGTTCAGTTCATCTTGTTCCCGTGCCAGATCTGCCTTTTCCGTATCAGCTTGTGAATAGACCGACACGAACTCGCCTGCAGCCATGGACATGGCGCCGGCTACCAACCCCGCGATGGCCGTGGTCATGATGCTGGCATGGCTTGCATGGGCAGCAGCCACGCCTGCAACTAGGCTGGCCGTGGAAATGATGCCGTCATTGGCACCCAGAACAGCGGCGCGCAGCCATCCGATATGTTCAGTGCGGTGACTTTCAGGGTGGGCGCGGTGGTGAAATTTGGTCATTGGAGATTCGAATTCATGTAAAGCAGCCTGAGGCCAGTAGGTCAGGGGCGTCGACCGGGAAGCATGCGAACCACTGTGTTGTCACGCATGACGTAGTGGTGCAACAGCGCCGCCATCGCATGCAATCCGATCAAGACATAGCCCAATGTCGCCAGCGCCTCATGGACATCCTTGAGTTGGCGCGACAAAGCAACGTCGGTGCCGATCAGAGAGGGAACGGGCAAGCCAAACAGAACAATCGGCTTGCCCGCCGCACTCAAGGTGAGCCATCCGAGCAGCGGCATGGCGAGCATGAAGCTGTAGAGCGCATAGTGCATGCCATCGGCGAGCGTGGCCTGCCAGCGTGGCATGGGTGGTTGGATCGCGGGCTTCACGCCCGCCTGGATGCGCACCCCGATACGGATCACGACGATCACCAGAACGCTGAGGCCCAGCAGGTAGTGCAAGGACTTCATGGCGTCTCTCAAGGCTCCCTTGGGTGCCAGTCCGCGCAATTCCATGCTCGCATAGACCGCAATGATGAGAATCACGGTCAGCCAGTGCAAGCCTATGACCAAGGGACTGAAACGGTATTCGGAATTCTTGATGTCCATGGCGCATGGCCCCGATGTTTGAGATGGCAAAAAAGCGAACCGCTGGCTATCCTGGCTATCGGATCAAGTGACTGAGAAGTCAACTTACCGGCAGCTTGTGGCTCAAGACAAGCGGTTTTTTTCTGAATAGATCGTACAGAGAAAATTTCGCTTTCTCCAAAGCTTTCTCAAAGCTTCACCGAAGAACATGAGCTGATCTTTACAAGAGATCGACCGCATGTTTCGCCTCATTAACCTCGCGCACCGCTTCATATGCGACGAATTTTCAATTCGCGCTGTGTGCTCTCTACTCTGCTCTACGTCATTTGGGGCGGCACAAGCATGAGCTTCCCGACCTTGAAAGCGGCGGGCACCTCCAGCCGAACCAAGACCTTGGCCCTGTCCGCCGTCGGTGTGGCAGTTCTGGCTGCCGTAGGGTACGGCTGGTGGGCTTGGGCAACCCAGCAGACAACCGTAGCCGATAAAGACGCGAGCGAAGCTGTCGCCCAACCGAACGCTGGCGGCGTTCACCTCAATGCCACTCAGCTTCGCGCGCAGGGTGTGGAAACCGCACTCGTCAAGGATGCTGCAGTGATACCGCTGGATAGCTTACCCGCGCAGACGGTGGCACCACTCTCGGCTAGCGCGCAGGTCGTGGCGCCATATGGCGGTGTGGTGACGCGCGTTCTGGTCGATGAAGGCGCCGCAGTGCGCCAAGGTCAGGCACTGGCGCGCATCCAGAGCAAGGACGTTCTGGCGTCTCAGGCTGATCTGGCGCGTGCCCGCACCGAAGCGGCGGTGGCTACGGCGCAGGCCCGGCGCGATGCCACGCTCTTGGCCGAGGGCATCATCCCAGCCACGCGCAACGAGCAAACCCAGGCGCGCGCGGCGGCTGCGCAAAGTACGTTGCAAGAGGCCAATGGCGCCCTCGCACGGCTTCGACCCGTTAGCGGCGGGCAGGCCGGCGAGTATGAATTGCTGGCGCCTTTGTCCGGGCGGGTGATGCGTCGTCACCTGAGCCTCGGGCAGGCGGTCGCGCCGCTCGACATCGCCTTCATAGTGGCTCAGCCTGGCCCGCTGGATGTCAGCGTCGCGGTTCCGCTGCGCTGGCGCTCGGATCTCCACCCAGGCTTGGAAGTGCGTCTTCCCGATGGCACGATCGCTCGCGTGACGGCTGTTGGTGGCGACACTGACCTCAGTAGTCAGAGCCTGCGGGTACGTGCCCGCGTCGATGCAGATCAGGCAGGGGCAGACCGCTATGCGGCCGGGCAGCAGATCAGTGTCGCGCTGTTGCTGCCAGCACCGCAGGGCACCTTGAGCGTGCCATCGTCCGCACTGCTGCCAGCGGGCAGCGCCCACGTGGTCTACGTTGCTGAGCCGTCATCGCAAGACAAGCACGGCGACCTACGCGTCCGCGCTGTTCCGGTGCGACTGCTGGGGCAAGACGAATCAGAGGCGTCAAGCGCCGTGCGTGCCGTCTCGCCAGACACTGCGCCGCTTGCGGCAGGCATGCAGGTCGTCGTGCGCGGTACGGCACTGCTTAAATCCATGATTCCATTGCAATGAGGGGCGACCACGCATGTTGTCCCGTCTGATTGAATTTTCCCTGCGCCAACGTGCGCTGGTACTGCTTGGCGTGCTGGCTTTGGCGGGTGCGGGCCTGGCGGCCTTCCTGCAATTGCCGATCGACGCCTATCCGGATATTTCCCCCACGCAGGTCAAGCTGATTATCAAGGCCCCTGGCATGACGCCCGAGGAGGTGGAGTCGCGCGTGATCACGCCGCTGGAGATGGAGTTGCTCGGTGTGCCGCGGGGCGTGATGCTGCGCTCCACGGCCAAGTACGCCATAGCCGACATCACGCTGGACTTTGCCGAAGGCAGCGACATCTACTGGGCGCGTCAGCAGGTGGCTGAACGCTATGCCGGCGTTTCGGGCAGCCTGCCCGAAGGCGTCAGCGGCGGGCTGGCGCCGATTTCGACACCGCTGTCGGACGTGTTCATGTTCACCATCGAAGGCGGTGGCCTCACGTTGAGCGAGCGCCGCGCCCTACTGGACTGGACGCTGCGCCCGGCCCTGCGCACGCTGCCCGGTGTTGCTGATGTCAACGTGCTGGGTGGAGAAGCCAAGAGCTTTGCTGTGGTGCCGGATCGCGCACGGCTTTCCGCTGCGGGCCTCAGCTTCTCTGATGTCATCACGGCGATCGGCCGCAACAACCGCAATGACGGTGCGGGCCGCCTGGATGCAGGCGAAGACACGCTGATCGTGCGCGCCGAAGGCGCGATCCACACTTTGGACGATTTATCCCGTCTGATCCTGCGCGCGGGGGCCAATGGTACGGCCCCAGTTCGCCTGGGCGACGTGGCCCAGGTGCGCATCGAAGGCGTGACGCGATATGGCGCCGTCACCCGGGACGGCGCGGGCGAAGCGGTGGAAGGCATCGTGGTGGCGCTGCGCGGGGCCGATGCCTCGGCGCTGGTCAAAGCCATTCGAGCCCGGCTGGACGAGGTGACTCCCAGCCTGCCGCCCGGCGTCAAGGTGGTGCCGTTCTATGACCGCAGCACGCTGATCGAGCGCGCCGTGGGCACGGTGGAAAGCGCCTTGCTGGAAGCGACGGTACTGGTCGTTATCCTGCTGCTTCTGTTCCTCGGCGAGCTTCGCGCCGCGCTGGTTGTGGCGGTGATGGTGCCTTTGGCGGCACTGGGCACCTTCTTGCTGATGCGTCTGGTCGGCATGAGCGCCAACCTGATGAGCTTGGGGGGCCTCGCGATCGCCATCGGCATGCTGGTGGACGCTGCCGTAGTGGTGGTGGAAAACGCCGTCAGTCGGCTCGACCCGCACGCGCCCAGTGCGCACCAGCCGCGCCTGCACCGCATATTCGCCGCGGCGCGCGAGGTCGCCATGCCTGTGGCCTCGGGCATCCTCATCATCTGTCTGACCTTCATGCCCCTGCTCACTCTGCAAGGGTTGGAAGGCAAACTGTTTGTGCCGGTGGCGCTGACCATCGTATTCGCCCTGGGCGTCTCGCTGCTGCTGTCGCTCACGCTGGTGCCGGTGCTGGCCTCGCTGCTGCTCAAGGAACACGCTCACACCGAGCCGTGGGTGATGCGCTGGGCCACGCGCCTGTACCAACCGCTGCTGGAGGCTGCGCTTCACCACCCGCTACGCGCATCGGCGGTCGCCATCGCGGCCCTGGCATTGGGTGTGGTGGCCTACCTCGGCACGGGCAAGGCGTTCATGCCGACGATGGACGAGGGCGATATCCTGCTGCAACTGCAAAAGCCGCCGTCCATCGGGTTGCAGCGCTCGCTGGAGATTGACCTGGCAGTGCAGAAGGCCATCGGTGCGGCGGTGCCCGAGGTGCGGCACAGCATCGGGCGGGTGGGCTCCGACGAGCTGGGGCTCGACCCGATGGGCCTGAACGAAACCGACCTGTTCATGCAGCTCGCACCGCGCAAGGATTGGCATGCAGCCGACAAGGACGCGTTGAGTGCCGAGATACGCAAGGTGATGGATGCCTTCCCCGGCCTGGAATTCGGCTTTACCCAGCCCATCGAGATGCGCATCTCGGAAATGCTCACCGGCAGCCGGGGCGACGTGGCCGTCAAGCTATTCGGCCCTGATCTGCAAACGCTGGGCGATCTGGCGCAGCGCATGGCCGCTCGCATCGAGAAAGTGCCCGGTGCGCGCGACGTGCTCACCCAGGCCAGCGACAGCGTGGAATACCTGCAGGTGAAGGTGGATGCGCAGGCGGCGGGGCGCGCCGGACTGGCCGTGACGCAGGTTCAGGACGAGCTGCGCGCGCAGCTCGAAGGCGTGCCGGCCGGGCTGGTGATCGAGCCGGACAGGCGCACGCCCATCGTGGTGCGCGGGGATGCCCGGCTGCGCGGATCGGCCGAGCGGTTCAAGGACTTGCAGCTCGCCCGTGGCGATCAGGGCGAAATCCCCTTGACCTCGCTGGCGCGCATCGCCACCACTGATGGCCCCGTGCTGGTGCGGCGCGAGAACGGCTCGCGCTTCGCGCTGATCCAGTCCAGCGTGAGTGGGCGCGATCTGGTCGGCTTCGTGGATGAAGCGCGCGCCGCCGTGGTGCGCGACGTGCCGCTGCCGCCCGGCTACCGCGTCGAATGGGGTGGGCAGTTCGAGAACCAGCAACGCGCAGCGGCCCGCCTTGGCATGGTGGTGCCGGTGGCCCTGGGACTGATTTTCTTCGTGCTGTTCATGACCTTCGGCTCGGTGCGGCAGGCCGCGCTCATCCTCGGCAACGTGCCGTTTGCCATGGTCGGCGGCGTGGCGGCGCTGTGGCTGTCGGGGCAGTACCTGTCGGTGCCTGCTTCGGTCGGCTTCATCGCGCTGCTGGGCATCGCCGTGCTCAACGGATTGGTGCTGATGACGCACTTCAACCACCTGCACGCGCTAGGCCTGCCCATGGAACAGGTGGTGCGCGAAGGTTCGCTGCGACGGTTGCGCCCCGTGCTGATGACGGCTTCCATCACCGCCTTTGGCCTAGTGCCCCTGCTGCTGGCCAGTGGCCCTGGCTCTGAGATCCAGCGCCCACTCGCCATCGTGGTGATTGGCGGACTGGTCAGTTCCACTGCGCTGACCCTGGTCCTGCTGCCGGTGCTGTACCGGCGATTCGGCCAGGCCATCTCCTCACAACAAGGAGTCCACGCATGAACGGATTGAAAGAAGCGCAACTGGTGCGCCTGAATCTGGTGTTTCCACCCACGCTCGAAGACGCCGTCACCGATGCCCTGATGGCCGACCCGGTGCTGCCAGGGTTCACCCTGTTGCACGCCGAAGGGCATACCGGCGACTTCGCGCGCGCGTCCATTCGCGAGAAGGTTCGCGGCCGTGTGGATCGGCGCGTCATTTGGGTGTTGATCGAATATGAACAACTGGAACAGGTCCTGGCGCATCTGCGCCAGCGCATCGCGTCTAGCGATGTCCGCTGGTGGGTGGAGTCGGTGTTGGCAAGTGGAAGACTGGTATGACGAGTAAAAACAAAGGATGCAGCCTGGTACTACCGACTGGTGCCGTCATGGTGGCTATCGCGGCTTTGATATTTCATCCCGCGCAAGCGCGCGCCGATGATCTTTCGTGGCTGCCTGCGCAGGCGCAAGTCGAAGCGGCGATAAAAATCCAGCCGGTCGTGAATGCCGCAGCCGCTCGCTTGGACGCGGCGGCCGCCACGCAAAGCGCCCTTGAAGCCGGTAGCCACGAATTTGAACTCAGTAGTGGCCTACAACGTCGCAACGTGACCAACGAAGCGCGTCGCTACAACGAATGGGAAATCCAGCTCAGCCGTGCTGTTCGCTTGCCAAACAAGGCGCGTATAGATCGGGACATCGGCAGCCGCACCCGTAGGGTGGCCGATATGCGCCTTGAAGATGCCGAGCACCAAATGGCAAGGCGACTGTTGGAAGTCTGGGCCGGATGGCTGCGCAGTTTCGTCGTAGCCGACGAGATGCAAGCTCAGGAAAAGTTGCTTAGACGTGAGCAGGAAGCAATGGCCCGCCGCGTGGCCCTGGGCGATGCAGCGCAGCGGGACAGCGACGTTCTGCAAGCCGAACGCGCGATGCTTGCAGCCCAGGTTAGCGCTGCGCGCGACGCAGAACGGGCAGCACGACAAACGATGGTGATCGAGTTCCCGGGCATTGAGATTCCCGCGCGGCCATCCACGCTGCCAGATCCCGATCCTTTGCCGGGCGGGGTACAGGAGTGGCTGGCGCGAATTGTGCGACAAAGCGTCGAAATCGGCATTGCCGATGGAGAGGCAGCGCGCCTTGCCAAGGTGGCCGAGCGAGCTCGCGCCAACCGCACGCCCGACCCCACAGTCGGGGTACGGATGATGTCTGAACGCGGTGGGACGGAACGTGTCATTGGCGTTGTCCTGACGGTGCCATTTGGCACTGACTATCGCAGTGCAATGGCTGCCACGGAAAGCGCCAACGCAGCTGCCGCAGAGGCAGAGGCGCTCGGCGTGCGGCGCGCGGTGGAGCAAAGTGCGTGGGTAGCCGCGCAGGCAGCTGAAAGTAAGCGCACGCAGTGGCAGTCATTCGCGCAGGCGCTGGCCGCGCAGACCACGGCCAGCAACCGCACGCGGCGAGCTTGGGAACTGGGAGAGGCCCCCTTGGCCGAATACCTCTTGACGTTGCGAAACCTGCGCCAGACACGCCTCGGTGAGGCACAGGCTCGCATCTATGCGCTGCAAGCGTCAGCACTGGTGCGTATCGATGCGCATGCGCTGTGGCATTCGAAGGAGGCACATGCCGATGCCCCTCAATGAATCCCGACTACTGGGCAACGCCCCACTATCCAACGCACCATTCGCACCTCGATTCTTAATCACTCATTTAGCGCTACCAGCGGGTGCGGCGCTGATCATCAGCAGTCTATTGATGGATGGCGGTGGGGACTTCTGGGTCGCCGATCATCTCTATCGCTTGCAGGGCAGCCGATGGGCTTTGCGGGATGCCTGGCTAACCAGCAACCTGCTGCATCGTGGTGGGAAGAATCTTTCCACCTTCCTGGCAATTGCGGTTGCAGCAACGTGCATCTGGGCTTGGAGAAAAAAACGTAGCAACAAATGCTCGGCATACCTACGCTGGCCGCTACTGTATCTTTTTTGTGCGTACTTGATCGGGGCACTGACGGTTTCGGCGCTGAAATCGTTCACTAACATGGATTGCCCCTGGAACTTGGTGCGCTATGGCGGAGCGCGAGTGTTTGTGGGCCTGTTTGAAACACGCCCGCCCGGTATGCCGCGCGGTGTGTGCTTTCCCGCAGGGCATGCAAGTGCCGGATATGCATGGGTCAGCCTATATTTCTTTACCTTGATGGTTCGTCCTGCCTGGCGTTGGATGGCCTTGGCTGCAAGTTTGATGATAGGTGCCATCTTTGGATGGACCCAGCAGGTGCGCGGAGCCCACTTCCTTTCCCATGACTTGTGGACGCTCCTGATTTGTTGGGTCGTTGCCTTGGGTCTTTTCATGGTCTGGCAACGCTGGTTTGTTGATGGCTCAGGCGATGTCTATTCATCGGGGTTCCAAGCATGAGAACTTTCAAACAGGCTCTCGGTCTGATGCCGCGATTCAGAACTGCAAACCTCAAGGACCTAAGCCATTGGCGACCACAATGCAGCGTCGAGTGGCTGATCTTGATGACCAGTATTTTCTTTGCACTAGCCTGCAATGGTCTATTTTGGAGTAGCGCCTTAGGCGTCCAGTCCAGCTTACGCATGGGTACATCCGTACTGCTGTTTCTGGTGGGAATTCACAGTCTGCTGTTGAGTTTGGTTGTGTGGCGCTGGAATGCCAAGGTTTTACTTGCGGTGCTTTTTGTTGCCTCTGCCCTCGCAACACATTACATGCGCAGCTTTCATATCTACCTCGATTCGAGCATGTTGCGCAATGTTCTAGCCACAGACTTCAAGGAAAGTCGCGAGCTACTGACGCCTGCATTGATTGCTCCACTAAGCCTACTGGCAGTAGTTCCGATTATTTTTCTTTGGCGAATCCGATTGCTCGGGCGTACTTGGCTGAAAGCAACCGTGTGGCGTATGGGATTGATGCTGTTTTCGACACTGATGATTTCGGGCGGTGTCATGCTGTCATTTCAGGACATGTCCGCACTGATGAGAAATCATCGCGAAGTGCGATACTTGATTACACCGGGAAACTATCTGGTGGGTTTGCCGAAGGCACTGACAGGTTCCTCTATCACGCAGTCCGCCGAAAAAATACCCATTGGAGCTGATGCCGTTGCAACAGTCAGGCCCGAAGGCAGTCGGCCACGTTTATTAGTCTTTGTCGTAGGCGAGACGGCTCGCGCCCAAAACTGGGGATTGAACGGCTATGCACGCGAAACAACGCCTCAATTGACTCAGATGGGTGTGATCAATTTCTCCGACATGCACTCCTGTGGAACTAATACCGAGGTTTCTGTGCCTTGCATGTTCTCGTCCTTTGGTCGCCGAAACTACGATGAAGACAAGATTCGCTCACACCAATCCTTACTGCATGTTCTGGAGCGCGCCGGTATTACCACCTTATGGAGAGATAACCAGTCAGGTTGCAAAGGGGTGTGCGATGGTCTCGAATATCAAAGCCTAGGGAATGCACAAAGTTCCTCTTTATGCGTTGATGGTCGGTGTTTCGATGAGATTTTGCTTGAAGACTTACCAGCTCAGGCTCGCAAAAATCCCGGTGATCGTGTGATTTTTTTGCACCAGCTTGGAAATCATGGCCCCAGCTACTTTCAACGATACCCAGCAGCGTATCGAAAATTCATCCCAACATGCGACACACCGGAAATGGGGAAATGCACCCGCGAACAGATTGTGAATAGCTACGACAACGCTATTCTCTACACAGATCATTTCCTAACCCAAGTCATTAAAAAATTGCAGGGCCTTTCCGACTACGACACAGCTATGATATTCGTCTCGGATCACGGCGAATCCCTGGGCGAGAAGGGACTTTTTCTGCACGGCATGCCTTATGCGATTGCTCCACAAGAGCAGACTCGTGTTCCTTTGGTTATGTGGTTCTCTTCAACGTTTACTCAAAGTCGAGGGCTGAATATTGGCTGTTTGAGTGAGCGAGCCCGCTCTTATGCGAATCACGACGCATTGTTTTCGTCTGTCTTGGGGCTAATGCAGGTTAAAACAAGTGAGTACGATAGGAATTTCGATTTTTTCTTTGGCTGTGATGATAAGAATATATAAGAGTTGTTCTCATGAAAGATAAAAAACACACAATCGCAGCTGATTCCATGTCCGCATTCGAAAATAAACAAAAATCTCGCCGAGGAATATTGAGAATTTGGCATGCGTCCCATTACTCAATTCAGGGATTGCGCGCTGGATGGAATGAGCCGGCCTTTAGACTTGAGTCAGTATTTTCCTTTGTGTTGGTCCCATTGGCCTTCTGGTTGGGGCAGGGATGGGTCGAAGTCGCTCTTCTCTCAGGAAGTATCCTTATTTTGATGATTGTGGAGCTACTCAATACTGCTGTGGAATCGGCGATTGATCGTATTGGCCCTCAATGGCATGAGCTATCAAAGCGTGCAAAGGACATGGGAAGCGCTGCCGTGCTGTTAGCCACTTTGCTGACTGGGGGGGTTTGGCTGTCAGCACTCTGGCAAAGGCTGATTAATTAGCCGCGCAAATGAAATTAGACGAATTAAAGTGGAGTGAGCACAATGGAGCTTCGACATCTTCGCTGCTTTCTCATCGTTGCGGAGGAACTTCATTTCGCTCGCGCCGCTGAACGACTACATATCGACCAATCTCCACTTTCACGCACTATCAAAGAATTAGAAGAGGAACTTGGTGCTCGTTTATTCATTCGTACTACCCGAAGCACTCAACTAACCCGTGCCGGGCGACAGCTTTTGGAGCATGTCCCGCGCATTTTTACCGCATTGGATCAGGCCCGTGATGGCGTCAAGTCTGCCACCAACGGATTTTTAGGCCAGTTACGCATTGCCTTGTCTGATGGTGTAACACCCACACGATTGTCAACTTTGCTGGCGCGATGCCGTGAAGAGGACCCTGAAGTTGAGATGCGTCTGTTTGAGGTGCCGCTCGGGCTGCAGATCAAGGGTTTGCATGAAGATCTGTATGACGTAGGTTTTTCGATGGCAGAGGATGGAGGCGATGGTATCTTGGTCACACCTGCTTGGGAAGATGAACTGATGGTAGCGGTGCCAGCCCGCCATCCCGTGCTCGCCTTCAAACAGGTTCCGCTGAAAGAAGTGCTGCGCTATCCGTTGGCACTGGGCGACCCGGCGGTCTGCGAAGGCCACGCGCGGCAGATCGATCGTTTTCTGCGCAAGCTCGATCAGGAGCCGCTGATTGCGCAGCGCGTGGCAACCTTCGACGTGATGATGACGCTGGTTTCCGCTGGCCTGGCTTTGGGCCTAGCGGGCGAGGCGCATATCGCCTCCAGCCGCGAGCCGGGTGTCGTGGCCCGCCGCTTGGCAGGCAAGCCATACATGCTTACGACCTATCTGCTACGCCGCGATGCGGAGCCGTCCGAGATGCTGGCTCGGTTCATCGAGCGTGTGGCCTTCATTGATTCGGCAGACGGTATCGACGCTGCCGACGATGCCTGAACCATCCGACGAAAGGACTGGAATCATGAACAGAGTGATGCTACTGATGCTGACCGTCGCACTGACCGCATGTGGCTCGTCTCAACCTTCGGAAACCGTGGATTTCCTCGCGGCGCATCCCGAGCGCATCAAGGAGATTCAACGGCAATGCAAGGAAGATCGCACAAAAGTCGGTGATGAACTTTGCCGCCGTGCTGCCGAAGCCGCCAATCGGCGTTTCTTCGGTGACCGACCTGAGCAGAAGTCCAAATAGCTCTGTTGTAGTCGCTTCGCAGCGACAAAGTTCTCGCTGACACCTCACTACGCCGCAACGCGCTCCCGTCTGCGGCGTTTTTATTGCCTTCGCTCCTGCAAGAAATCAGGCTTTTTCGGCCTAAACCCCCGCCATAACGGTCTTTGACCGACCTATGCACACGCCTTGATCCTGATGCACGCGGCACGTTGTTGTGCCGTGATTGGAGGCGGGATCATGCAAGGGACGAACGTGCTGTTCGGTCAGATCGCCGTGGTATTCGGCATCGTGATCGCCGGCGTGTGGGCAGCCACACAATGGACAGCCGCCGCCCTGGGCTATCAGCTACGCCTTGGCTCGCCCTGGTTCGACTTCTTCGGTACGCCGGTCTATCACCCGTGGCGGCTGTTCGAGTGGTGGTTCTTCTTCGATGCCTACGCGCCCAGCGTCTTTGACATCGGCGGCGCCATTGCGGGTGGCAGCGGCCTGGTGGCCGTGCTGGTGGCCATCGGCATGTCGATCTGGCGCTCGCGGCAATCGCGCCTGGTCACGACCTACGGCTCGGCGCGCTGGGCGAACGCGGATGACATTCGCGAGGCCGGTCTCACGCAGCCGGACGGCGTGTTCCTCGGCCAGCACGAACGCCAGTACCTGCGCCACGAAGGTCCGGAACACGTCCTGACCTTCGCACCAACCCGCTCGGGCAAAGGCGTGGGCCTGGTGGTGCCCACCTTGTTGAGCTGGCCCGCGTCCGCCGTCATCCATGACATCAAAGGCGAGAACTGGCAGATCACCGCAGGCTGGCGCTCGCGCTTCTCGCATTGCCTGCTGTTCAACCCGACCGATGCGAAGTCAGCGGCCTACAACCCGCTGCTGGAGGTGCGTCGCGGCGCCCATGAGGTGCGCGACGTGCAGAACATCGCGGACATCCTGGTCGATCCCGAAGGCGCGCTGGAGCGGCGCAACCATTGGGAGAAGACCAGCCATGCTCTGCTGGTCGGCGCCATCCTGCACGTGCTCTATGCGGGCGAGGACAAGACGCTGCGCGGCGTCGCCAACTTCCTCTCCGATCCGGCTTGCCCATTCGAGCTGACGCTGCACCGGATGATGACCACGCCGCATCTCGGCTATGGCCCGCATCCGGTCGTCGCATCGGCGGCGCGCGAAGTGCTCAACAAGTCGGACAACGAGCGTTCCGGCGTGTTGAGCACGGCCATGTCGTTCCTCGGCCTGTACCGCGACCCTACGGTGGCCGAAGTCACGTCGCGTTGCGATTGGCGCATTGCCGACCTGATCGCGGCCGAGCATCCGGTATCGCTGTACCTTGTGGTGCCGCCTTCAGATATTTCGCGGACGAAGCCGCTGATCCGCCTGATCCTCAATCAGATCGGGCGACGGCTGACGGAATCGCTCGATGGCTCCGACGGCATCGAGCGCCGCCACAAGCTGCTGCTGATGCTTGACGAGTTCCCGGCGCTCGGGCGGCTCGACTTCTTCGAGACGGCACTGGCCTTCATGGCGGGCTATGGCATTCGCAGCTTTCTCATCGCGCAGTCGCTCAATCAGATCGACAAGGCGTATGGGCAGAACCATTCGATTCTGGACAACTGCCATGTCCGCGTGACGTTCGCCACCAACGACGAACGCACGGCCAAGCGGATCTCCGAAACGCTGGGCACTGCAACCGAGCTGCGCGCACAGCGCAACTACGCAGGCCACCGGCTCGCGCCGTGGCTGGGCCACCTGATGGTGTCGCGCCAGGAGACCGCGCGCCCACTGCTGACGCCGGGCGAAGTGATGCAGTTACCGCCGGATGAAGCCGTGGTGATGGTGTCCAGCGTGGCGCCGATCAAGGCCAAAAAGCTGCGCTATTACGCGGACACCAATTTCAAGCGGCGCGTGCTGCCGCCGCCCGTGCTTGCGGCCGGACGCTATGCCGACGTTCCGCCCTCGCGAGCCGACGACTGGAGCGGGCTGGCGATTCCCGCCGTGCCTGCCGCACCGGCCACTGCACCTACTGATGGCCTGGAGCACTTGGGTTCGGCCGACGACGGCGGACCGCGCCGTCAGCCCGAACTTTCCGAAGCCGTCGCCTACGACCCCGAGCTGGCCGCGTCCGCAGCCGACCTCGGGTTGCTCGATGACGATGACGACCTGCCGCTTCCCCTTCCTCGCCAGCTTGACCCGGCCATGCAGCGCACGGCCCGGCTGGCTTCCCTCGACCCCAACGACGGAATCGAGCTATGAGCCACTACCGCCTCAACCTGTTCATCCAGCCGGAGCATGCCAAGCGTCTGGACGAGCTGGCCGCCAAGAAAGGCGTATCGAAATCCAGCATCGTCGCGGCGGCGCTCGCATCGTGGCTGTCGCCCGATGCTGCCGACCAGCGCGAGGCAGCGATTGCCAAGCGGCTTGATCGCCTCTCGCGCCAGGCCGAGCGCATGGAGCGCGACCAGAACATCGCCATCGAAACGCTGGCGCTGTTCATCCGCTATTACCTCACGGTCAGCACGCCAGTTCCCGAGGCGCACCAAGACGCGGCACGCGCACAGGGCAAAGCGCGCTTCGAGCAGTTCGTTGAACAGTTGGGTCGCCACCTGCTGCGCGGTCGAAGCCTGGTGCGCGATGTGGTGGAGGAACTGCACCCCGACCCGGCGCGGATGGATGACGCGGCGGCAGTTGCCGAAGCGCAAGAGCGCGCCTCATGAGCGTCGCACCTTCGTCCTTCGCCACCTCGCTCGACCGCCGCATTCAGATGCTGCGCACGGCGATGGGGCCGCTGATCGCTGCCGCGCTCGAAGACCCGGACGTGGTGGAAGTCATGCTCAATCCTGATCGCACCCTTTGGGTGGATCGGCTTTCATCGGGCCGCGCACCGATGGGCGTGGAGCTGTCCGAGGCGGACGGCGAGCGAATCATCCGCCTTGTCGCCGCCCACGTTGGCGCAGAAGTCCATCGCGGCCAGCCGCTACTGTCCGCCGAACTGCCCGAAACCGGCGAACGCTTCGAGGGTATCTTGCCGCCCGCCGCGCCAGGGCCGGCCTTCGCGCTGCGGAAGCGCGCCATCGGTGTGATTCCGCTGGAGCGGTACGTCATCGACGGGATGATGACCAGCGCGCAGGCGGGCTTTCTCGTTCGTGCCGTGCGCGAGCGGCAGAACGTCCTGATCGCCGGCGCCACCAGCAGCGGCAAGACCACGCTCGCCAATGCGCTGCTGGCCGAGATCGCCGCCACGGGCGACCGCGTGCTGGTGCTCGAAGACACGGTGGAACTGCAATGCGCGGCCCGCGACCACGTTCCGCTGCGCACCCGCGCAGGCGTGGTGTCGATGACCGAGCTTGTGCGCTCGTCCATGCGCCTGCGGCCTGACCGCGTGGTCGTGGGCGAGGTGCGCGGCGCCGAGGCGCTGGATCTCATCAAGGTGTGGGGCACGGGCCATCCGGGTGGCATTGCCACGATCCACGCCGGCTCCGCCCTCGGCGCGCTGCTGCGCCTGGAGCAACTGATTCTCGAAGTGGCGGTGAACCCGCCCCGCGCGCTGATCGCCGAGGCGGTCAACGTGGTGATCCACATCGCCGGGCGCGGACGCAAGCGCCGCATCGAGAGCATCGCCCGCGTCGTCGGCTTCGACGGCGTGGGTTACCGACTGGCGGATGCGATGGACGCGCCGTTTCCCGAGCTGCCGCCACTTCCCGATGCCGCACCCGCTGCGGCGACTTCCCCATCCCTCGACCTTTCTGGAGAACTGCCATGACGCACGTTGATGCTTTCCGTATTTCTGTAAATCCGCTTTCCCGCCGCTCCAGTCCCGCGCGGCTGGATGGCCTGGCCCGCCCGGCCATGCAAGGCTTGATGCTCGCTGCCTTCATGCTGCTGCTTGCGGGCACTGCACAGGCCGCCGGTTCCTCGATGCCGTGGGAAGGCCCGCTGCAATCCATCCTTGAATCCATCCAGGGGCCGGTGGCGCGCATCGTCGCGGTCATCATCATCATCGCCACGGGCCTCGCGCTCGCGTTCGGCGACACGTCGGGCGGCTTTCGCAAGCTGATCCAGATCGTGTTCGGCTTGAGCATCGCCTTCGCCGCGTCCTCGTTCTTCCTGTCGTTCTTCAGCTTCTCGGGCGGGGCCGTCGTATGAGTGCCCCGGACACCTTCGCGGCCGGGTTCGAGGTGCCGCTGCATCGCTCGCTCACCGAGCCGATCCTGCTGGGCGGCGCACCGCGCACCGTGGCGATCGCCAACGGCACCTTGGCCGCCGCTGTCGGGCTGGGCCTGCAACTGTGGATTCCCGGTGTCGTGCTCTGGATCGTCGGCCATTCGCTGGCGATGCGGGGCGCGCGCGTCGATCCGCAGTTCATGGCCGTGTTCGCGCGGCACATCAAGCACCGCCCGCTGCTGGACGTGTAGGGGAGGACGCCGCGATGCTGAACCTCGCCGAATACCGCCAGCGACCGGCCTTGCTCGCCGACTGGCTGCCCTGGGCCGGACTGGTGGCACCGGGCGTCGTCTTGAACAAGGACGGCAGCTTCCAGCGCACGGCGCGCTTTCGTGGCCCCGACCTCGACAGCGCGACGCAAGGCGAGCTGATCGCCACATCGGCGCGCTTGAACAACGCGCTGCGCCGCCTGGGTTCGGGCTGGGCGCTGTTCATCGAAGCCGAGCGCCGGTCTGCCGCCGACTACCCGCACTCCGATTTCCCCGAACCGCTGTCCTGGCTGGTCGATGAAGAACGCCGCGCCGCCTTCGAGGATTCGGGCAACCACTTCGAGAGCGGCTATCACCTGACGCTGGCCTACCTGCCGTCCGAGGAATCCCGTGCTCGGGCCGCGGGCCTGCTGTACGAAAACCGGCCCACCGAAGGCGTGGATTGGCGCGAGCGGCTGCACGCCTTCGTCGCTGAAACGGATCGCATCTTCGACCTGCTCGATGGCGTGATGCCGGAGATCGCCTGGCTTGATGACAGCCAGACGTTGACCTACCTGCATTCGACCGTCTCGACGCGCCGCTACCGCGTCGGCGTTCCCGAAGTGCCGTTCCACATCGACGCGCTGCTGACCGATTCCGCGCTGGTCGGTGGCCTGGCGCCGATGCTGGGCGACCAGCACCTGCGCGTGGTGTCGGTGCGCGGTTTCCCGACCTCGACCTGGCCGGGGATTCTGGACGACCTCAACCGCCTGGGCTTCGCGTATCGCTGGAGTACGCGCTTTCTGTGCCTCGACAAAGCCGAGGCGGAAAAAGAACTCGCCCGACTGCGCCGCCAGTGGTTTGCGAAAAGGAAGAACGTCATCGCGTTGCTGCGCGAGACGATCTTCCAGCAGGAAAGCCCGCTGGTCGATACCGACGCCAACAACAAGGCCGCCGACGCCGATGCTGCCTTGCAGGAGCTGGGCAGCGATCAGGTCGCCTTCGGCTACCTGACGGCGACCGTCACCGTCATGGACGCGGACGCCGCCGTTGCCGACGAGAAGCTGCGCATGGTGGAGCGCGTCATCCAGGGGCGCGGCTTCGTCACCATCCCCGAAACGCTCAACGCCGTGGATGCGTGGCTGTCGTCCATTCCGGGCAACGCATACGCCAATGTCCGCCAGCCCATCGTCTCGACGCTGAACCTGGCGCACATGATGCCGGTGTCGGCGGTATGGGCCGGCCAGGAACGCAATGCGCATCTCGATGGGCCGCCGCTGATCGTCACGCGCACAGACGGCGCCACGCCGTTCCGGCTGGTGACGCACATCGGCGACGTGGGCAACACGCTGGTGGTTGGCCCCATCGGCATGGGCAAGTCGGTGCTGCTGGCGACGATGGCGATGCAGTTCCGCCGCTATCGCGGCTCGCGCATCTTCGCCTTCGACATGGGGCGCTCGATCCGCGCGGCCATCCTGGGCATGGGCGGCGAGCACTACGACCTGGGCGCGGACGACGAGATCGCCTTCCAGCCGCTGGCGCGCATCGACCGAGAGGGCTACCGCACCTGGGCCAGCGAATGGGTGGAAGGCCGCCTGCTGCACGAAGGCGCGGCCGTCGGCCCGGACGAGAAGGCGGCCATCTGGTCTGCGCTGGGGAGCCTGGCCAGCGCGCCGGTGGAGCAGCGCACGCTCACGGGCCTGACGGCCTTGCTGCAATCGAACACCTTGCGCCAGGCACTCGCGCCCTACGTCCTGGGCGGCGCGCACGGCAGGCTGCTGGATGCCGACCACGACCGCCTCGGCACATCCGACGTGCAGGCGTTCGAGATGGAGGAGCTGATGCACAGCAAGGCTGCTGTGCTCGCGGTGCTGCGCTACCTGTTCGCGCGCTTCGAGGAGCGGCTGGATGGTGCGCCCACGCTGCTGATCCTCGATGAAGCCTGGCTGTTCCTCGATGACCCGGTGTTTGCGGCGCGCATCCGCCAGTGGCTCAAGACGCTGCGCAAGAAGAACGTCAGTGTCATCTTCGCCACGCAGTCGCTCGCGGACGTGAAGGATTCGGCCATCGCGCCGGCCATCATCGAAAGCTGCGCGAGCCGGATTTTCTTGCCGAACCCGCAAGCGACCGAACCGCAGATTCGCGCGATCTACGAGGGCTTCGGCCTCAACAGCCGGCAGATCGAGATCGTCGCCACCGCGCAGCCCAAGCGCGACTACTACTACCAATCCCGCCTCGGCAACCGCGTGTTCGACCTCGACCTGGGGCCGGCGACGCTGGCCTTCGCGGGTGCTTCCACGCCGCAAGACCAGCGCGCCATTGATGAGGTTCTTGGCCGCGTGCCGCAGGACGCCGGCGTGCCCGGCTTCGCGGGCGCCTGGCTGCGCCATCGCGGCCTCGATTGGGCGGCCGACCTGCTGCCCTCGTTCCCCGGCTACGCGCCGGGTTCCCTCCGTACCGCTGACCACCCCCAGGAGAACCAACTATGAAATTGCATACCCCCAAGCTCGCCGCGTTGACCGCCGCCTGCGTGCTCGCATTCGGCATCGCGCAACCCGCCCACGCCTTGTTCGGCGTCGGCGACATCGTGCTCGACCCGACCAATCTGGTGCAGAACACGCTCACCGCCGTTCGCACGCTGGAGCAGATCAATAACCAGATCCAGCAACTCCAGCACGAAGCGCAGATGCTCATTAACCAGGCGCGCAACCTGGCCAGCCTGCCGTCCAGCGTGGTCGGCCAGTTGCGCGCGAACCTGGCGACCACCCAGCGACTGATCGCGCAGGCCAAGGGCTTGGCCTACGAAGTGACAAGCATCGACCGCGAATTCGTGCGCCTGTATCCCGAGAAGTACGCCGCCACGGTGAGCGGCAATCAGATGTACCTCGATGCGCAGGAGCGTTGGAAGAACACGCTCAACGGCCTGCAAACGACCATGCAGATGCAGGCCCAGGCGTCGCAGAACCTGAGCGACGACGAAAGCGTGCTGGCCGACCTCGTGGGCAAGAGCCAGTCGGCCGAGGGCGCGCTGCAAGCGATGCAGGCCATGAACCAGTTGCTGGCCTTGCAGGCCAAGCAGTCGATCCAGACGCAGCGGCTCCAGATCACGCAAGACCGCGCGGCCTCGCTGGAACTGGCGCGGCAGGCGGCGGCCACGGAGCGCGGGCGCGAAGTGACGCGCCGCTTCCTGGGCGAAGGCACGCCGTACACGCCGCAGCCCGTCAATTTCTACAACCGCTGACGGAGGCTGCCATGCAACGCACGCCCGTCGTGTTTGCTTTCGCCATTCATGCGCTGGTGCTGGCCGGCTGTGACCGGCCGCAGCAAGTGTCGGTGAATGCGCTCGCCGCCGACCCGGCCCGGTTGCACGCGCTGCGCGCGCAGTGCCGCGCGGGCGCGCACGACGGCGCGTTTTGCGCGCAGGTGGCACAGGCCGACCTGCGGCGCTTTCTCTCCGGCCAGGCCGGGCCGAATGAGTACCAGACGCTGGCCGACCTGCCGCCGATCCCGCCCAGCTTCGATGAACCCGCCGATGGCAGCGCGGCAATCGCTCTGCCTGGGCAGGAGGACTCGCCATGAACGACGTGACGGTCATCGACCGCTTCCTCGACACCTTCTCGCGCTACATCGACTCGGGCTTTGGCCTGTTGCACGGCGAAGTGGCGTTTCTGACCGCCACGCTGATCGTCATCGACATGACGCTCGCCGGGCTGTTCTGGGCGATGAGCCATGCCACCGGCCAGGGCGAGGACGTGATCGCCAAGCTGATCCGCAAGGTGCTGTACGTCGGCGCCTTCGCCTACATCATCGGCAACTTCAACTGGTTGGCTGGCATCGTGTTCCGCTCCTTCGCCGGGCTGGGCCTGACGGCCAGCGGCTCGACCCTGAGCATGGAGAACTTCCTGCAACCGGGCCGGCTGGCGAAGGTCGGCATCGACGCCGGTGCGCCGATCCTGAAACAGATCGGCGACATGGCGGGCTTCCCCGAAGTCTTCGTGAACATCACGCCCATCGTCGTGATGTTCCTCGCTTGGCTGATCGTCCTGCTGTGCTTCTTCGTGCTGGCGATCCAGCTTTTCATCACGCTGATCGAGTTCAAGCTGACCACGCTTGCCGGCTTCGTGCTGGTGCCGTTCGCGCTCTGGAACAAGACCGCATTTCTCGCCGAGAAGGTGCTGGGCAACGTGGTGTCGTCCGGCATCAAGGTGCTGGTGCTGGCGGTGATCGTGGGCATCGGCTCGGGCCTGTTCGCCGAGTTTCAGGTACAGCCCGCCGAACCATCCATCGACCACTCCGTGGTCGTGATGCTGGCCTCGCTGACGCTGCTGGCCTTGGGCATCTTCGGGCCGGGCATTGCAACCGGGCTGGTGTCCGGCGGCCCGCAGCTCGGCGCAGGTGCGATGGCCGGTGCGGCGCTGGGCGCGGCCGGCGCTGCTGTTGCCGTGGGCGCTGCGGCTACGGGCGTCGGCGGCGCAGTCGCCGCCGGGGCGCGCATGGCGCCCGCAGCCGCCAAGCTGGCCGGTAGCGGAGCGCGTGCCGCCACTGGGGCCGCCAGCAGCGCGCGGTCGGCGTTTCAGGCGGGTTCTGCATCCGCCGGCGGCGGCCTCAAGGGCGCTGCCGCTGGTGTCGGCAATGTCGCCAAGACCGGCGCGCAGGCGACCGGGCAGAAGGTGGCTGAGGGCGCGCGCTCGATGAAGGAGCGTGTCGCCGCCGCCTTCCGGCCCGATGACGCCGGATCGGCGTCAGGGGGCGGTGCCGCACAGGCTGCAAACGAGCCAACCCCATCCACCGCGCAACCCGCCTGGGCCAAGCGCCTGCATCGCAGGCAGCAGCTCACCCATGCCGCGACGACCGCCGCCCACACGCTGCGCGGCGGCGATGGCGGCAGCTCCAGCCAAGGCCCGAGCCTGCGCGATTCCGATTCCTGATCTTCAAGGAGAACTCCCATGCGATTCAAACGACCGCAGGTGCGCTACGCCGATACGCCACAGCCTGCTACTCCGTATCAATCCGCCGCCCAGGTTTGGGACGAGCGCATCGGCTCGGCCCGCGTGCAGGCCAGAAACTGGCGTTTCATGGCCTTTGGCTGCCTCACGCTGGCCGTGCTGATGGCGGGCGGCCTAGTCTGGCGCTCGGCGCAGTCCATCGTCACGCCCTACGTCATTGAGGTGGACAACGCGGGCCAGGTGCGCGCTGTCGGCGAGGCCGCCACGCCCTACAAGCCCAGCGATGCGCAGATCGCCTACCACCTGGGCCGCTTCATCGGCCTGGTGCGCTCGCTGTCCATCGACCCCATCGTGGTGCGGCAGAACTGGCTCGATGCCTACGACTACACGACCGACAAAGGCGCGGTCGTGCTCAACGAGTACGCCCGCACGAATGACCCGTTCGCGCGCATCGGCAAGGAGTCGGTGACGGTGCAGATCACCAGCGTGACCCGCGCCAGCGACACGTCTTTCAACGTGCGCTGGACGGAAACGCGCTTCGTCAATGGCGCGCTGGATCGCACCGAACGCTGGAACGCGGTGATTTCCACGGTGCTGCAAACCCCGCGCACCGAGCAGCGTCTGCGCAAGAACCCCCTGGGCATCTACGTCAACGGGCTGTCGTGGAGCCGCGAACTGGAAGCTAACGAAGGAGCAAAACCATGAATGATCTTTTCCGTAAATCCGCCTTGCCGGTGATGCTTCTGGCTTCGACCGTGCTGTTCTCTGGCTGCGCTACTCAGGGCAAGCCGCCACCGACCATTTCGCTCGATGAGCCGGTGCAGGCCCAGCCGCTGCCGGAGCCACCAAAACCGGTGGAGGTGGTCACGGTGCCGCAGCCGCTCGCGCTGCCGTCGCAGTTGAAACCACTGCCAGAGACCGAGGAGGCCAAGCCCGCGCCGGAACCCGCGGATGAGAAAGTGCGCGTCTCGCGCGCCAATGCCGAGGCCCGTGTCGCGCCCACGCGCGAAGGCTACGTCAACGCGATCCAGGTCTGGCCCTTTACCGATGGCGCGCTTTACCAGCTCTATGCGGCCGTGGGCCGCGTGACGGTGGTTTCGCTGCAGCCCGGCGAGGAACTGGTGACGGTCGCGGCCGGCGACACGGTGCGCTGGATCGTCGGGGACACGTCGAGCGGCAGCGGTGAGGCTCTGCGCGTCAACGTGATGGTCAAGCCGATCCGCTCGGGCTTGAAGACCAATCTGGTCATCACCACCAGCCGCCGGACGTATCTGCTGGAGCTGACTTCGACCGAAAAGACGTGGATGGCGTCGGTGTCCTGGGAGTACCCGAAGGACAAGATGCTGGCCTTGCAGCGCCAGGCGCAGGCGGCCAGCGCCGCCGCCCCGGTCGATAGCGGCCTGTCGCTGGAGAAGATCCGTTTCCGCTATGCCATCAGCGGCAGCAATCCGCCGTGGAAGCCGCTGCGTGCTTTCGATGACGGCGAGAAGGTCTACATCCAGTTCCCGCCCGGCATCGCCCAGGGCGAGCTGCCGCCGCTGTTCGTGATCGGCGCGCAAGGCGACGGGCAACTGGTGAACTACCGATTCCGTGCGCCGTACTACATCGTTGATCGCCTGTTCGGCGCGGCCGAACTGCGCCTGGGCGGGGACAAAGGCGACGTGGTGCGGATTGAGCGCACGGACGGCACACGGAGGAACTGACCATGAGCCAGGACGATTCCCCTGATCTTGCGGCGCAGGCGGGCAAGGTCGCGCCCGAGGCGGTGGCGCTGCGCGCCCAGCCGCGCCCGGTCACGCGCCTGAACCGGCGCACGCTGGCCATCCTCGTCGGCGTCCTGTCGGTCGCCGTGCTCGGGGCCACGATCTGGTCATTGCAGCCGCACCGGCGCGGCACGGGCGAGCAGACCGAGCTTTACAACGTCGATCGCGTCTCGAAGTCCGAGGGGCTGGATGGTCTGCCGGCCGACTACTCGAAGCTGCCGCCGAAGGTGCCCGAGCTGGGGCCGCCGCTGCCGGGTGATCTCGGCCCAGCCATCGTGAAGTCGCAGCAGCCGGTGACGCCGGCCTACGCACCGCCGGGACATGATCCGGCGGATGCGTGGCGCAAGGAGGCCGATGCGGCGGCGAACTCGTCGGTGTTTTTCCGCTCGGGCAACCAAGGCAAGGCCACCGCGCCGGTCACGGCGCAAGCCGCTGCGGCTGCGCCCGGCAGCGCCTTGGCGGGCTTCGACCCGCTGGCCGCTGGCCCGGCCTCGACGGCGGCCCAGCCATCCGACCCGACAGCCGTGCAGAACCGGCAAGACCAGAAAGAGGCTTTCCTGAAAGGCGGTTCTACGGAAACCCGCAATTCCGGCAATCTCCAGATGCCGGCCTCGCCGTATCAGGTCATGGCGGGAACGGGGATCGCGGGCGCGCTGGTGACGGGCATCAAGTCCGATCTGCCGGGCGACGTGATAGCCACGGTGACGGAGCCGGTCTATGACACGGCCACTGGCAAGTTCCTGCTGATCCCACAGGGATCGCGCATCCTGGGCAAGTACAACAGCCAGGTGAGCTACGGGCAGAGCCGCGTACAGGTGGTGTGGAACCGCGTCATCCTGCCGGACACGTCCTCGCTGAAGCTAGACAACCTGGCGGGCACTGACCCTGCCGGCTATTCCGGCCTGGAGGATGGCGTCGATTGGCATTGGGATCGCGTCTTCGCGGGTGCGGCGCTGACGACCCTGCTGGGCGTGGGTGCCGAGTTGGCCGCACCGGAAAACCGGCAGGATGGCAACCGCATCGTGATCGCTGGGCGCGATAGCGCGCAGGACAGCATCAACCAGGTCGGCCAAGAGATGACCCGGCGCAACATGAACATCCAGCCGACGCTGACCGAGCGGCCGGGCCTGCCGGTGCGGATCATCGTCAACCGCGATTTTGTGCTGCGGCCGTACCAGCCTATGTTCTTCAACCGTGGAATTGCGAAATGAACACCACCAGGAAGTTGCGGCTTGGGCCGCTGCCCAAGGTCGAGAGCGTCAAGCTGGCCTTTGCGTGCCCGGTCAGCCTGAAAGCCGACCTCGACCGTTACGCCGCGCTGCACGCGCAGGTGTACGGCGAAGCGGTCGATGCCACGACGCTGATCCCGCACATGCTAGAGGCCTTCATGCAAGGAGACCGTGGGTTTCAGAGAAACAGCGCTAGTAAACACGCATTGCAAAACGCTGGTGGAGTAACCATCTCCGGTTGCCGTACGCCGTGAGCTTTTTGGCTATGCGTGACCTAGGTTGCGGGAGTTGGCATCGCGGCTTCGAATTTCGAGGGCTGCAAGCGGTGGGGTGTGCTACAGGTGCGCCATTCACCCACCCGCCAAGTGCTTCAGTGCTTGTGGCCGCCCTGGGCATCGTGGCCAGCCGGCTGGGCGCTGGCGTTGAGCGCACGCACGGGAGCCTTCACTTCGACCGATTCGCGCTTGCCGTCCGGGCCCTCGATGACGAGGGTCAGAGGCACCGTGTCGCCTTCCTTCACCTGCTGCTTCAGGTCCATCAGCATCACGTGGTAGCCGCCGGGCTTGAGTTCCACGGTCTTGCCTGCGGGCAGCTCGACGGCCGGCACCTGGCGCATCTTCATCACGTTGTCCTGCATGGCCATCTCGTGGACCTCGACGGCGGGCGTAAGCGGCGAGCTGGCCGAGACCAGCTTGCTATTCTTGGTTGCCTTCAACTGCATGAAGGCGCCGGTGGCTTTCTGTTGCGGTACGGTGGCGCGCACCCAGGCATCTTTGACGGTGACTTGCGCCTGGGCGGTGGCCGCGAGCAGCGAGGCGGCGACGATGGCTGTGCGGATGACGAGTTTCATGGTGTTCTCCTTGAGGGGATAGAGGGTCAGGCAGGGTTCAAGAGCTTGCGGATGTCGTCCGCATAGTCTTGGGCGGGTTGCTCATGGCGCAGGGCCAAGCGCAGCTTTCCTAGCGGGTCGTAGACGTAGCTGAGCGATGTGTGGTCCATGGTGTAGGACGATCCCGTCGGCATTTTCTTGTAGTAGACCTTGAAGTCCTTGGCGATCTGTGCGGTGCGTTCCAGGTCGCCGTACAGACCGATAAAGCTGGGGTCGAATGCAGCCGTGTAGGCTTTGAGCACCTCGGGCGTGTCGCGCTCGGGATCGACCGTGACGAACAGTGTCTGGAAGCGCTCGCCGTCGGGGCCGAGAAGCCGCTTGACCTCGGCCGCCCGCGCCAGGGCCGTCGGGCAGACATCTGGGCACTGAGTGAAGCCGAAGAAGACCAGGATGGCCTTGCCTCGGAAGTCCGCCAGCGTGCGCTCATTGCCATCCGGGTCGGAGAGCCGGATGTCCGTGGCATAGGTTGCACCGGTCAGATCGACACCTTTGTACGTGGGGACGTCTCAGAAAACGGAAAATAAAGCACGTTAAGCCCATTGCAGACGCTAGATATTGACGAGTACGTCGGGTTTTCTCTTGTTTGAGTTGCCTCTTGTGGTAAGATAGTAATCAATTACTATCTTACAAGGAGTGCTCGTGGACACCCATCCAAAGCATCTGCCGGCCGATGAACGTCGTGCCGTAACTGTCGAGTCCGTCGTGGCGCTTGCCGGTTCACAAAACCCAAGCGAGATAACCACTGCAGCTATCGCTAAACACATGAACTTGACCCAGGGTGCGCTGTTTCGGCACTTCCCGAACAAGGAAGCCATTTGGCAGGCGGTCATGGAGTGGGTAGCAGAGCGCCTATTAGCCAGAATCGATCGATCCGCACAAGGAATCGAGTCGCCCTTGGCAGCCATGGAGGCGATGTTCATGAGTCATATCGAATTCGTAGCTGAGCACCCAGGCGTGCCAAGAATGATGTTTGGTGAGCTTCAGCGTGCCGAATCGACACCGGCCAAGCGCATGGTGCAAACCTTGATTCAGCGCTACGGCGAACGTTTGCATCGTCTCATCGAGAAAGGCAAGGCCAGCGGCGAGTTGTCTCCCTCGCTTGACAACGAGGCGGCGGCAACGCTGTTCATTGGCACGATCCAGGGCTTGGTCATGCAATCGCTGTTGGCGGGTGATGTGGGACGTATGCACCGCGATGCGCCGCGCGTCTTTGCAATTTATCGGCGTGGCATAAGGAGTGCGCAATGAAAAAGTTACCCTTGCAAGGCCGCACCCTGGCGCTGCTTGCCGTCATCATTCCTTTGCTGGTGCTTTTTATTTATGTCGGTCTGCGATCAGGGCCGCTCGCCCCGGTCGCGGTGACGGTGGCAAGCGTGGAATCACGGGCTATCACACCGGCGCTGTTCGGCATCGGCACGGTGGAGGCGCGCTACACCTACAAGATCGGGCCGACGTTTGCCGGGCGCGTCAAACGCCTGGAGGTGCATGTAGGCGACCAGGTCAAGGCCGGACAGGTGCTCGGCGAGATGGAGCCGGTCGACCTCGATGATCGGGTGCGCTCACAGGAGTCGGCATTCAAGCGTGCGGAAGCGGCTTTGCGCGAGGCAGAAGCCCGGCAAGCCTACGCGCAAACCCAGGCGCGCCGCTACGAGCAATTGTTTGCGGTGCGCTCGACCAGCGAGGAAATCGTCACCACCAAGCGGCAGGAACTGCAGATCGCCGATGCCGCCTTATCTGCCGCTCGGGAAGATATTGTCCGGGCACGCTCCGACCGCGAAGGACTCGTCGCGCAGCGGAGCAATCTGCGCCTGATCGCGCCGGTCGACGGTGTAGTCGCCGTGCGCGATGCCGATCCCGGCACGACCATCGTCGCGGGCCAGGCCGTGGTGGAAGTGATCGACCCCAAGAGTTTGTGGATCAATGCGCGCTTCGACCAGATCAGCGCATCGGGGCTGGCTGGGGGGTTGCCGACTCTTATCGTCCTGCGTTCGCGTGGTGGCCAGACCTTGAAAGGTCGCGTGCTGCGGGTGGAACCCAAGGCCGACGCGGTAACCGAGGAAACGCTTGCCAAGGTGACATTCGATAACAAACCAGAACCTTTGCCACCGGTGGGTGAACTGGCCGAAGTCACGGTTGACTTGCCGGCGCTCCCGGCCGCTCCACTGATCCCCAACGCTGCCGTCCAGCGTGAGGGCGACAAAGTTGGTGTCTGGCAAATCGTGGATGGTGATCTGCATTTCTCCCCGGTCAAGCTCGGCACTTCCGACCTCAATGGTTACGTGCAGGTGCGCGAAGGGCTCAAGAATGGGGACCAGGTTGTGACCTATAGCGAAAAGGCACTGACGGCGCGCAGCCGCATCCATGTGGTCGACCATATCCCACGAGTGTCACGATGATCAGCCTGGCCGGCCGCGACATTCTCCATGCCTGGGGAAAATTCGTCTTCACCGGCATCGGTCTGGGTCTGCTGATCGGCGTCACCCTGGTCATGGCTGGGGTGTACCGAGGCATGGTGGACGACGGCAAGGCGTTGCTCGACAACAGTGGCGCTGACCTTTGGGTGGTGCAAAAGGATACTCTGGGTCCTTATGCGGAGTCGTCCAGCCTCAACGATGACGTGTATCGCGCCATTCTCGCCATGCCGGGAGTCTCACAGGCAGCGAACGTGACCTACCTGACCATGCAGGTACGCAAGGGCGAGAGTGATGTACGCACCATGGTGGTCGGCATCGCGCCCGGTGCGTTGGGGGCTACACCCGGATGGCCTCCTTATCTCGTCGCTGGACGCCAGATCACGCGCGGTCACTACGAGGCGGTGGCCGACATCGCCACCGGCTTCAAACTGGGAGATCGTCTTGCCATTCGCCGAAATCATTACACCGTCGTGGGGCTGACACGGCGCATGGTGTCGTCCAGCGGCGACCCGATGGTATTCATTCCGCTCAAGGATGCCCAAGAGGCTCAGTTCCTCAAGGACAACGACGCCATTTGGCAAAGCCGGCGTCGCACCGAAGCCAACCCGGCCTTCAATCGACCCGGTGTTACTGGTTTGCTGGATGCCGTGATTGCTTCACAGAGCACCAACGCGTTCGTCAATGCAGTGCTGGTCACTCTGAAACCTGGTCATGCGCCGGACGAGGTTGCCGAATCCATCCGGCGCTGGAAACGTTTGACGGTCTACACACGGGCACAGATGGAAGACATCCTCGTCGGCAAGTTGATCGCCACGTCGGCCAAGCAGATCGGCATGTTCTTGGTGATTCTGGCCATCGTTAGCGCGGCCATCGTTGCCTTCATCATCTATTCGCTGACGATGGACAAAATCCGCGAGATCGCGGTGTTGAAGCTCATCGGCACACGCAACCGAACCATCGCCGCGATGATCATGCAGCAGGCGCTCGCCCTGGGCGTGATTGGTTTCGTGGTCGGCAAGATCACAGCCACTTTCTCAGCGCCCCTGTTTCCCAAGTACGTACTGCTGATGCCGTTCGACTCCATCGCCGGTTTTTTCGCCGTGCTCGTGATCTGCGTTCTAGCCAGCATCGTCGCCATTCGCATGGCACTCAAGGTCGACCCGGCCGAAGCCATTGGAGGTTGAGATGAGTGGCAAAGGCATTCGCATCGAAGGTTTGAGAAAACGTTATGGCGAGGGCGATACCGCGGTCAATGCCTTGAAAGGCGTGGACATGCAGGTGGCACCCGGCGAGGTGGTGGGCCTGATTGGCCCTTCCGGGTCCGGCAAGAGCACGCTGCTCAAATGTCTGGGCGCGGTGATTGATCCGACCGCCGGTCGCATGACGCTGGGCGATGAAGTGATCTACGACGATGGCTGGAAAGTCCGCGACTTGCGCGCCTTGCGGCGCGACAAGATCGGTTTCGTTTTCCAGGCACCATACCTGATTCCGTTTCTCGATGTCACCGACAACGTGGCGCTACTGCCGATGCTCGCAGGCGTCGCGAATGGGGAGTCGCGCGCGAAGGCACTGGAACTGCTCACCGCGCTCGATGTGCAACACCGGGCTCGCGCCATGCCCTCGCAACTCTCCGGTGGCGAGCAGCAACGGGTCGCCATTGCGCGAGGTTTGGTCAATCGCCCTCCGGTGATCCTGGCTGATGAGCCCACAGCTCCACTAGACAGTGAGCGCGCCATGGCTGTAATCCGCATCCTCAATGACATGGCTCGGAAGTTCGAGACCGCCATCATCGTCGTCACCCATGACGAAAAGATCATCCCCACTTTCAAGCGCATCTACCACATCCGCGACGGTGTGACCCATGAGGAAGCTGGCGAAGGGCGGGAGTTCGAATGAGAGAACGATTGAATTACAGGAGAATTTCATGACCCACCGCAAACACAGCCACGCATTTGGAACTATCACCCTGACCGTTACGGCCTGCCTGCTTTTATGGGGTTTTCAGTTGCCAGCTTGGGCTGGTGACGCTACCCAGGTTGAGCCACTGGCGCTACGCAAGATCATGCAGGAACTCGGGCGCAACATGCAGGCTATTACCGGTGCGATTTCGCAGGAGGAATGGGTTCAGGTCGTTCAGCTCGCCCCAAAAGTTGCTGCACACCCCGAGCCACCGCTTACTGAAAAAATGCGCATCCTTGCTTACCTCGGCGCTGATGCGACCAAGTTCAGAAACTTTGACGCGCAGACTCACGAGGCGGCGCTGGCCATGAAGCTGGCTGCTGCGAGCAGCGACGGCAAGGCGGTGATCCAATCATTCGCCCACGTGCAGGAAAGCTGCTTGGGCTGCCACCAAGCTTTCCGTAAACCTTTCGTGGAGCATTTTTATGGAGCACGCTAAAACATGCCAGCGCCCCATCAGCCTCGAAAGACGGCTTGCGGCAACTTACCTGGTAGCTGGTCTGGTCACCGCCGGTCTGGCCGGTTGCGCCGCCGGCCCTGATTTTCAGCGTCCCACCGCACCCGATGTGGCTCGCTACACTGCAACACCGGTGGCTGATAGAACCGCGTCCGCTCCCACGCAGTTCGGCGAAACACAACGTCTAGTCGAAGGGCTTCCGATCGAAACGCAATGGTGGCAAAGCTTGGGTTCATCCACACTCGACGGACTGATCAACGAAGCTTTCCATGTCAGCCCGACGCTGGCGAGCATCAGCGCCAATTTGCGACAGGCGCAGGAGCTTCTTGCCGCACAGGCGGGCTCGACGCAATATCCACAGGTAGATGTCGCACTGGGATCTCAGCGCCAGCAAATGAGTCCCAGTAGCCAAGGGTTGAGCGGAGACGCACGTCAATTCAGCCTCTACAACGCCAGCGTTGGCGTGCATTACAACCTCGATCTGGCTGGCGGCAACCGGCGCGCACTCGAAGCCTTGGCTGCTCGCGCCGACTACCGTCGCTTCGAACTGAATGCTGCGCGCCTGGCCCTTGCCGGCAACATGGCAACCGCTGCCATTACCCGAGCACGCCTCGCCGCGCAACTAGAAGCCACTACTGCCATTTTGCGCGTGCAGGATGAGCAACTGCGCCTAGCCCATGAACGCGTGCGTATCGGTCAGGCCTCACCTGATGAAGCGTTGAGCCTACAAGCTCAGGCGGAGCAAACGCGGGCAGAACTGCCTGCGCTGCGTAAACAACTGCAACAAACCGAACATCTACTGGCGGTGCTAGCCGGTCGTGCCCCAGGCACGGGTGGCATCCCGGCCTTCACTCTGGCCGATTTCACTCTGCCCGTCGAGATGCCGCTCGTCGTGCCCTCAGAACTGGTGCGCCGCCGACCGGATATCCAGGCGTCAGAGGCGCTGTTGCATGCGGCCAATGCAGACTATGGTGTGGCTGTCGCCAAGCTCTACCCACAGATCAACCTGAGCGCCAACCTTGGCTCTCAAGCGCTGACCACCGGTACCCTGTTCGGTGGTGGCTCGGCAGTGTGGGGCCTGGTTGCGCAGCTCACCCAGCCTCTTTTTAATCCAGGGCTACCCGCTGAAAAAAGAGCGGCGCTCGCCGCTTTTGATGCCGCCGCAGCCAATTACCAGAGCGTCGTATTGGAGTCTTTGCGTAACGTCGCCGACACCCTGCGCGCGGTGGAAAGCGATGCACAAACTTTGACTGCCCTCGCTGCCGCTGATATGGCTGCACAGGCCTCCTTGCAGTCGGTCGAGCGGCAATACCGGCTGGGCGCGGCCAGCTACCTGCAACTGCTCATCGCGCAGCAACAGGCACAGTCAATCCGGATCAATATGGTTGCGGCCCAGGCACAACGCCTAGTCGATAGTGTTGCTTTATATCAGGCCCTGGGAGGTGGTGTCAGTTAAGGCTATGCCCTAACCTGATGTCAGATGTTGAGCACAAACAACGTCAGAGTAGAGTGTGAATTTATATTTATTGACACATTCAGTCAAGGGTAATAGATTTCATCCTGACATTTTTACCTTTGGAGGCATCTTGCAAGGTCAACGTATCGGCTACGTCCGCGTCAGCAGCTTCGACCAGAATCCTGATCGACAACTGGAACAAATAGAAGTCGGCAAGGTATTCACCGATAAGGCTTCAGGCAAGGACACACAACGTCCCGAACTTGAAAGGCTGCTGGCCTTCGTCCGCGAGGGCGACACCGTGGTGGTGCATAGCATGGACAGGTTGGCACGCAACCTTGATGACCTGCGCCGCATCGTCCAAGGGCTGACACAACGGGGCGTGCGCATGGAGTTCGTCAAAGAAGGGCTGACGTTCACCGGCGAGGACTCACCGATGGCCAATCTGATGCTGTCGGTCATGGGAGCCTTTGCTGAGTTCGAGCGCGCCCTGATCCGCGAACGTCAGCGCGAGGGAATCGTGCTGGCCAAGCAGCGCGGTGCCTACCGGGGACGAAAGAAATCGCTGAACAGCGAACAAATTGCCGAGTTGAAACGGCGAGTTGCGGCAGGCGACCAAAAAACCTTGGTGGCCCGTGACTTCGGCATCAGCCGCGAAACCTTGTACCAGTACCTGCGGGAAGACTGACCATGCCACGCCGCTCAATCCTGTCCGCCACCGAGCGCGAAAGTCTGCTGGCACTGCCAGATGCCAAAGACGAACTGATACGGCACTACACGTTCAACGAAACCGACCTGTCGGTGATCCGTCAGCGTCGCGGCGCCGCGAATCGATTGGGCTTCGCCGTGCAGCTTTGCTACTTGCGATTCCCTGGCATCTTCTTGGGCGTCGATGAACCTCCATTTCCGCCCCTGCTGCGCATGGTGGCCGCACAACTCAAGGTGCCGGTGGAAAGCTGGAACGATTACGGCCAGCGCGAGCAGACACGGCGGGAGCACTTGGTCGAGCTGCAAACGGTGTTTGGATTCAAGCCCTTCACCATGAGTCACTACCGGCAAGCCGTGCATACACTGACCGAACTGGCCTTGCAAACAGACAAAGGCATTGTGCTGGCCAGCACCCTTGTTGAAAACCTGCGGCGGCAGAGCATCATCCTACCCGCCATGAATGCCATCGAGCGCGCAAGCGCCGAGGCCATTACCCGTGCCAACCGGAGCATCCATGCGGCATTGGCCGATTCCTTGATACCTGTCCATCGCCAGCGCCTGGACGAACTGCTCAAGCGCAAGGATGGTAGCAAAATGACGTGGCTAGCGTGGCTGCGCCAATCGCCCGCCAAGCCGAACTCGCGCCACATGCTTGAACACATCGAACGCCTCAAAGCCTGGCAGGCGCTTGACCTACCTGCTGGCATCGAACGGCAGGTACACCAAAACCGCTTGCTCAAGATCGCCCGCGAGGGCGGCCAGATGACGCCCGCCGACCTGGCCAAGTTCGAGTCGCAGCGGCGTTACGCCACCTTGGTAGCACTGGCCATCGAGGGCATGGCCACCGTCACTGATGAAATCATCGACCTTCACGACCGCATCATCGGCAAGCTGTTCAATGCGGCCAAGAACAAGCATCAACAGCAGTTCCAGGCTTCCGGCAAGGCGATCAACGACAAGGTGCGGATGTATGGGCGCATCGGTCAGGCGCTGATTGAAGCCAAACAAAGCGGCGGCGATCCGTTCGCCGCCATCGAAGCGGTCATGCCGTGGGACACCTTCGCCGCCAACGTCACCGAGGCGCAAACGCTGGCGCGGCCTGCCGATTTTGATTTCCTGCACCATATCGGCGAGAGTTACGCCACGCTGCGCCGCTATGCGCCGCAGTTCCTGGACGTGCTCAAACTGCGCGCCGCGCCCACCGCCAAGGGTGTGCTCGATGCCATCGACGTGCTGCGCGGCATGAACAGCGACAGCGCGCGCAAGGTGCCCGCCGATGCGCCAACCGCATTCATCAAGCCGCGCTGGGCAAAGCTGGTTCTGACCGACG
>PCCM01000144.1 GCA_002731735.1 Gemmatimonadota bacterium
AGGCGGCGGCGACTCGAGGCCATCCCAGCTTCCTACCCTCCCACTCCATGTGGACGCTGAACCCCAGGGAACGCAGGAACGCATGCTCCGCCTGTTCCATGAAAACATAGAACCGGGAGAAGTGGGCGATCTGCGCCGTGTCCGTGTCCTCGAATTCGAGGAGTCGTCTGGTGCGAAATTCGGAGACCATCAGGTAGGACGAAACAGCGTGACGAGGCAGCCGCCACCGGCGGCCATGACGATGCCGAGCAGGAAGGGCCAGTTGAGACTGGCCAACCCTCCTACGGGAGGGTGCACGGCCATGGCGACGCAGGCGTTGACGATGGGAGCGCCGGCAAACACGATGGCCATCACCACAGCAGGCGTACCCTTGGCGCCGAAGGCCAGCAGAATGCCGAAAGCCCCCACCGCTCCGGCGACGCCAGCGATGGTGGACCACATGGCCCCTTTGGCCGGCAGACTCTCCCACTGTACGCCGTTGATCTTGAGCATCAGCAGAGAACCCAGAATGGCGACCAGCAGGTAGGCGATACCCACGAAGAAGAACGCTTTGTAACGGCCGTTCACCGGATCGGCCATCGACATCACACCGGTGTGCAGCAGAACGCCGTAGGTTCCCCAGGAGAAGACTGTGATCAGGGCGAAGACCAGCCAGGTCATAGGTTGTCCTTTCGTGTGAACTGTCGATAAAGATCCATTGTGCGGGTGGCCATGATGTCGTCGCTGCGCGTCTGCCAGACATTATTCTGCCCCTCACGGCCGAGACGCAGGCGGTTCTCTTCATCCTCGATGAGCGCTTGAATCGCATCGGCCACCGGCAGCGCCTCGGCAGCGTCCACCAGGATGCCGCCTCCGGTCTCTTCGAGCATCTCGGGGAAGGCACCGTGCCGTGGCTGCACGACGGGCACACCGTTGGCGAGGGCCTCGAGGACGTAGAGCCCCTTGGGTTCGTGGTACGGCGCGGGAACGGTAAGCACGTGCAGTCCACGCAGAAAGTCGATCTTCGCACGTCGGTCGACCTCGCCGATGACGTTGAACAGCTCTCCCAGTCCACGGGACTGCAGGCGTTGGTGAATGCCGTCCAGATAGGCGCGGTCGGAATCACCCAGCCACCCGGCAACTTCGAGTCGGATCGCCTCGTGACCCAGGCGCTCGGCGAGGATCTCGAGAGCCTCTGCGGCGATGTGAAGACCCTTCTGCGGACAGATTCTCGCGAGGAAGCCGATGCGGAAGGGTCCCTCGGCGCGAGCCGGCTGCGGCGAACCATCATGACCCTGCAGCTGCAGACCGAGAGGGACCACGTGGAAATGATCCCGGGAGACCTGCAGATAGTCGGCCATGGCGTCGGCGTAGAAGTGACAGGGCGCGACGAAGCCGTCCACGTCCCGGGCTCGTTCGCTGAGAATCCGGCGTGCCTGGGAGCGGAAAGGTTCGATCAGTTGATCGAGAAAGATTTCCTCGCCCGCAACCTCGCATAGTACCGGAACACCTAGATCCCTCTGCAGCTGGCGCGTCATGCCCAGAAACATCGAGTTGGGCAGCTGCACGAGATCGGGTCGGAACTCGCGGCCGAGCCAGGTTACGAGGTCGTCGAGTTCCTTGCGCTGGTGCCCGTCCTCTCCCTGCAGCACCGAGACGGTGAGCGCTCCGAGATCACGGGCATCGGTGGCCGAACTCCAGCGAGAGGTGACCCAGCGCAGCAGGTCCGGACGATCGAGGACGCGTGTCAGGCCGCGCGGCAGGTGCCTGAAGAGGGAGGACTTCTGCTCGAGAAAGACATTGATCCCGCCGTAAAACACACGCTCGAGGCTGACGCTGTCCTCGTCGGTGCGCAGCGGCGTGTAAAGCGGGATGAGGGCTACATCCAACCCCTGGCGCTGCAGAGCGGCCGACAGAGTGTTGTCGTGAATACAGCTGCCGCAGTACATACCCCCGGCGCCGGCGGCGAGATAGGCCAGACGCACGGCTGTACTACTTCCTGGCGGGGAAGAAGCGGTCGACGACACCGGGACTGGGAGGAGAGGTGGCGAGGGAGACGACGATCATCGACGCGGCGGCGGCAAGGATGATGACGGCCACCGGCATGATACCCTCACCGCCTACCGTATACCCCCGGACCTGCCAGCCGCGCGTGAGGAAATATGTCCACAGCACGACGACGGTGCCGATGGATGCGAGGGCTCCGTATTTCGTGCTCCGCCTCCAGAACAGGGCGGCGACAACGATTGGAAACAGCGAGGCGAAGCCGGTGAAGGACCAGACTCCGAGCTGGAAGATGCTGCGCTGCGAAACCTGGGCGATGATGTAGGTGATGGTGAGGATGAGAGCGACGAAAGCGCGTCCCCAGAACACCTGCTGTCTCTCCGACATCCTGCCGTGAAAGCCATAGTGGCGGACGACATCCTGGGTGAACATGGTGCCCACGGACAGCACCTGTGAGTCGAGAGAGGACATGACCGCGGCGAATACGCCCGCCGCCAGCAGACCTGCAAGCACTTCCGGCGCGTGCAGGTCGATCATGCGGACCAGCACCGAGTTCGCCGCCGGTCCCGCAAGGTTGGGAAAGTCGATGTGGCCGACGACACCGAGGATGACGCTGGGAACCCAGACGGCGGCGATACACAGCGGATAGAGGATGAGAGGTACGCGGAAGGTCTCCGCCCGCTGGGCGGTAAGCCAGTGCATGAACATGTGCGGGAACATGCCCACCGACAGCGGGATGCAGGTATAGGTCAGCAGCTTGAGGGGCTTGATGTTCTCTCCCCGGATCAGCAGCTCCGGATGGGAGGCACCCACCGTAGCGATGGCCGTCTCCAGTCCCCCCAGCTGGCCGATGATCACCCAGAAGGCGACTCCGCCGAGAATGGTGAACACCATCGTCTGAAAGGCGTTTACCCAGGCCGTACCCCGCAGTCCCCCATAACACACGTAGGTCATGACCACCACGCAGACGAGCAAGCCGCCGGTCCACTCGGGTACCTGTCCCTTGGTGATCTGACTCAGCGTCAGGCCACCGGCCATGACGCCGATGAGGAGGTAGGGAATCAGCAGGGCGATGAGGACGACGAAGAGAACGGCGCCGACGGCATCGGAATCCCATCGCTGCCGGAAGTACTGCACCTGGGTGATGAAGCCGTGACGCTTGCCCAGAGACCAGACACGGGTGCCGATGAAGAAGAAAACGCTGGGAATGACGAGGGCGGAGATCGACGCCATCAGAGCGAAGACACCGATACCGGCGTGATAGGCTTCGCCGGAGGCACCGAGAATGGCGAAGGCCGTCATGTTGGTCCCGAAGAGCGACATGAGCAGCAGGAAGGGACCGATGGACCGGCTGGCGACGAAGTAGTCCTCCCCCGTACCACGGAACAATCGGTGGCTGGCGAAACCGACGAAGAGGACCATCGCCAGATAGACGGCGATGATGCCGAGAATCATGAGGGCTCGGTCTCCGGCGTGTCGGCGTCCAACACCTCGAGATGTGTCGGCCACGCCCGGGTGACGAGCAGGTACAGAGTGAGCGATGCGGCGAAACAGAATCCGATGTGATAGACCAATCCCACCGGCAGACCGGCGATCAGTGTGGCGTCGTTCCACAACCACAGATCGTTGTGCAGCAGGTAGAGTACCGGGAGCAGTGCGTAGATAAGCTTGCGGGTCATATCATTGGGGCCCTTTGTCGTCGGCTGTGACGATCCACGACGTGAGATGAGAGACGTCCTTTACCAGCAACCGGTTGCCCACCGGGGCAGGGTGGGACCAGGTTGGCGAATCTGCTACCACGTATTTGCTGACCAGGTCAAAAGCGGAACCCGTCTTCTTCACCACCTGGAGCGCGGCCCCCGCCGATTGCACCAGAAGGCTGCCGCCGATGTCGACGATGACGGCGTTGTCCCCGACTCCGGGCGGTCCCCGCCACAGGGTCTCTCCGGTCTTGGCATCGAGGCAGAACAACCGTCCCCTCTGGGAATTCGTCAACCCGAACAGCAGGCTGTCGCCGACGACGGGGGAGTTCATGTACATCGACAAGCCGCGATTGTGCCAGACCGTATCCGGGCGCCACTGGCCGTCCTCGTGGACGATGCGCATGGCGTGGGTGCCCTGTTCGAGTCCGGAGAACACGACGATGCCGCCGCCCAGCGATAGCGGCGTGACGACGTTCTGATCGTGCGGGGTGGTGAAGGGTAGCCGCCACAACTCCTCTCCCGTCACCGGGTCCACGGCGAGGCAGTAGTGCTCGGTCTGGGTGATCAGCTGCGGGTTGCCCTCAACCTCGATCACGATGGGGGACGCGTACCCCGGCCCGTCGTCAGACCAGCGCCAACGCTCGCTGCCGTCGCTGACGGCGTAGGCGACGAGGGCGCCCTGGCCGCGCCCTCCCAGGTGCGTGACGACGACATCGCCGAAGACAATGGGTGAGGCCGCCGTACCGAAGAGGGGAGCGTTGAGCGGAAAATCAGGGATGTGTCGCCACAACAACTCACCGGAGGCCGCATCGAAAGCCGACAGAATTTCGGTGATCCCCAGGGTGAACAGGCGGCCATCAGCAACCACGGGGGTGGACTTGGGGCCCTTGCCGTGATCGCGGGCATTCGGATTCATCTCGTACGGGGCGGGATAGGTCCGTCGCCACTTGAGCTGTCCACTGCCCAGGGCGAAGCGCGACACCGTCTCTTCGTCATCGAGCCGGGTGTGCAGGAAGACACTCTCACCGGACACGACGGGTGATGAGTGACCGGTCCCGACATTGACCTGCCATTCCAGCCGGAGGCTGTCGGGCCAGACGGCGGGAGTCTGAAAGTCCAGTGTCCTGCCGTCTCGATCTGGTCCTCGCCATTGGGGCCAGTCCCGGGCAAGGGCCGGCTCACCGTCAGATGAAATGGCCAGCAGCAGCCCTGTCAGGAGCAAACGAATCACAGCTCCATGTCTTCGGGCAGTTCGCACATTTCTCCCATCGGTTGAAAGACCTCGCCGACGCTGTCGGCGGTAAGGTTGCCGCTGAGGATGTCGACGATCCCCTGTTTGCAGTGCGGATGCGCCTTGAGAAACCGGGCGAAGCTGAAGTCCCGGGTGTAGAAAGCGTACACGAGTTTGCGCACCGCCTCCATGCCGCGGGTGAATTCAGGTCCAAAGGCCCCCAGACGATCGGCGGAGGTATCACCGTCGCGCAACGCAGCACAGATCGTGTCCGCCGCCATCTCCCCGGACTGGAGGGCCAGCAGCACGCCGGAGGAATACACGGGATCGAGAAAGCCGAAGGCGTCCCCCACCAGGACCCACCCGTCCCCGGCGATACGATCGGCGCGGTAGGAGAAGTCCTTGGTGACCTTGGCGGGGAAGAGCTGGCGTGCCGGTGCCAGGCGCTCCTGCATAGGCAGGCACTTGGCCAACTCCTCAGCGAAGATCTCGTCGTCGTCCAGCCCCTTACGGCTCTGCAGCAAATAGTCGAGGTCACCCACCACGCCGACACTCACCCGATCGTCGGGCAGGGGGATGTACCAGAACCAGGAGTCCTTGTTCTGTGTGTGCAGGATGAGAGTGGCACCCTCGTCGATGCCGTCGTCGCGTACGCCACCGCGAAAATGGGTGAACACCGAGGCCTTCTTCAGCGTCGGCTCCGTCGCCTTGACCCGGAGACGCCTGGCGATGAGAGCGCTCTGACCGCTGGCGTCGACGGTGACGGAGGCTTCGATCTCGACGACCTGCTTGTCGGGCAATCTCGCTCGAACCCCGGTGGCGCGCTCGCCGTCAAAGAGGACGTCGAGGACCATCGCCCCCTGCACGATCTCGGCCCCCTTGTCCCGGGCGTTGTCCAGCAGCAGCCGATCGAACTCACTGCGCAGCACCTGCCAGGTGACAGAGCAGTCACGGGGATCGTTCTCGGAGAAGTAGAAGGGAGCCGACGCCTTGCCCGAGCCGCCGAAGAACTGGACGCTGTGCTTGCGCACGAAGGCGCTGGCGCCGAGCCGATCGAGGACGCCGAGACGTTTGAAGGTCCAGTAGGTGGCCGGCATCAGGGACTCGCCCACCTTGAAGGCGGGAGTCGGCTCACGCTCCAGCAGCAGCGTACGGAATCCCTGCTCTGCCACAAGCGCCGCCACCGTCGATCCGGCGGGCCCGCCGCCGATGACGACGACGTCGAAGCGCTTATCCATTCTGTCCCAGCTGACGGTGATCGGTGACCCTGCGGGCTTTCAGCTCGAAGCGGGGAAGAGATCCGCACGCCACCGCCCGCACTCGAGGTCGCAGGGCAAGTCCCCTGTATAGCTCGGCGGCGAGTCCCTCGACGACGGCCTCGGCGCCGTCTTCGACTTCGACTTCGATCTCCAGCTCATCCATGGCACCGGGTCGGCGCACGTGCACGGCGAACTCACCAACCTGGGGGAAGCCGCGAACGACGTTCTCGATAAGGCTCGGGTAGACGTTGATCCCACGGATCACCAGAGCGTCGTCGAGCCTGCCGATGACGCCACCCTCGAGGCGCCGGAAGGTGCGTCCGCAAGCGCACGAACCTGCCTCGTGCCAGCGCACCCGGTCACCGGTGCGGTAACGGATCACCGGCATGCCGGTGCGCCCCAGATTGGTGATGATGAGCTCTCCCTCGTTCGCTGGCTGGTCGCTCTGCGGATCGATGATCTCGAAGATGAACTGGTCTTCGTTGAGATGCAGCCCGTCCTGCTCGGTGCACTCGAAGCCCCAGGCGCCGACTTCGGTGGCGCCGGCGTGGTCGAAGCAGCGCGCTCCCCAGGCTTGCTCGATGCGCGCCTTGGTGGCGGGCAAACCGGCGCCGGGCTCACCGGCGTGGATGGTGACATGCACCGATGTATCCCGCACCAGATCGAGTCCCTGGGCGGCGGCGACCTCCGCCAAGTGGAGGGCGTAGGTCGGCGTACATACGAGCACGGTAGCCTTGTTGAAGGCGAGCGCTTCCAGTCGCTGAACCGATGACATTCCTCCACCGGGGATAGCCATCGCGCCGAGCAATCTCGCGCCCTCGTGGGCGCTCCAGAAGCCGATGAAAGGACCGAAGGACGCGGCGAGGAAGATTCGATCCTCGCCGGTGACGCCGGCCCCTCCGTACACCGCCTCCCAACCGCGTCCGAACCAAGTCCAGCTGTCTTCCGTGTCGAGCCAGCGGAGGCGCTCTCCCGTGGTGCCGGAGGTCTGGTGGACGCGGACATACCGCTGGGCAGGATAGGTGAGATTGGTTCCGTAGGGAGGATTCTCGGCCTGATCGACGGAGAGCTCTTGCTTGGTGGTAAAGGGCAGGTCGGTGTACTGCTGCAACGTGGCTACGTCGTCGGCACTCTCCACACCGGCGGCCCGCAGCTTGGCCGCGTAAAAGGGGTTGCTCGACAATACCTCTGTCAGCAGGGTCTGCAGCTGACACAGCTGCGCCGCCTGCCGCTGGCTGTGATCGACTTTCCCCTTCACCGCCTGTCGTCGCCGCAGGCTGTCATCGGAAACCATTCGGAAATGGTCATCATCGGCTCACCACCCCTAAGCAGTCGATAGGTGCGGGTGAGCCAGGTTCGATCGCCGAGGTCATCCAGCTCCGGGGGCAGATCAGAAACTGCCTGCCCATACCAGAGCAGCTCTCCGTGACTCTCCACCCGGGTTCGGCGCAGCAGTCGGCCGATGCCTTCGTCGCCGGTGTCGAGGCGCTCTTCCAGGGAAGCCGGCAGGCGCCCCGGGTCGATCACCGCTTCACCGATGGCATACGTACGATCGCTCTGCTCTCCCTTGAGGATCACTCTTCGACGCACGATCGAATCTCCCGACGCCGCGTGTAGCCAGGGATCGGCGACATCGAGCCGTTCTCTGACCTGAGACAGTTTGATCACCGCCACCGGCTCGAGGCAGGAGGCCTCGATGAACTGGGTGACGAGGCCGACGATGACCAGCAAGCCCCGGTCGAAAGGCGCCAGGGAGCCGAGTGTCACCGGCTGCACATGGGCTGGTCGCGAGTCCTGAGCGACGAACAGATCGTCCATCATGACGCGCGAGAACTCCTCCGATGTGGCGGCGGCGCTCACAACCACCAGTCGAGGACGACGAAGGCGGACAGCGGATCGGCAGGGATGACCGACGTCGATCCAAAGCCGCGCGTCTCATAGCTGGTGTCCGTCAGATTCTTCAGCTGCAGACTCAGACGACCCCGATTCCACCGCTGGAAGATCGCCGCCTCGAGGGTCACGTAGGCATCGATCTCGAAGGTGTTGTCGGGGGCGATGACGTGGTCGCTCACCCAGCGCCCGCCGCCGGCGATACCCAATCCACGGGCCAGTTCCGCCGTCGTCCACATCGTCACGGTGTGATCGGGGACGAAAGGAGCGCGATTGCCGCTGCGATCCATCATGTAGAAGATCAGCTGACCCACATCGGAAACGCCGATCACCACCTGCTCGCGGAACTCGGTGAGCTCGGCGTCGGTATATGCGTAGGTGAGGAAGGCGAACCACCGGGGCTTAAGACGAACCTGCGTTTCCAGCTCCAGGCCGCGAGAACGCTGATCTCCCTGCTCCCGGGTCACGCCGGTGAGATCGGGGATGGCGATGTTGTCCTTCTGCAACTGGTAGGCGGCCAGCGACAGCGAGGCTCGGCCATCGTCGATGTCGCGCTTGACGCCCACTTCCACCTGCTGGCTTTCCTCGGCCTTGCGGTCGCCAACCACCAGGCTCGACGGAGGGCCGAAGGCGCGCCCGAAGCTGACATAGAAGGTCGTATTCCCCTGCACCTCGTAGGTGAGGCCCGCCATGGGGCTCAGCTTTTCATAGCTGCGTTCCGTGTCGGTGGCGGTGTCCTCGTAGTCGATGATGTCGAAGCGGCCCCCGAGAAACAGATGCAGCACCGGCGTCAGGGCGATACGATCGATGCCGTAGAAGCCGGCGATCAGGCTGGTGGCGTCGCCGGCCTGAGATTGCAGATCGAACAGCGGCCGCCATTCGTGATCGACGAAGTGGCCGACCTCATGGGAGACGCCATGCGCGGCGGTCTCCTGGGGACTGATCAGGTCGAGGGAAGGCAGCAGGGAGACATCCAGGGTGAACTCGTCGGTCTGCCGCGCCAGCTCGACGCCCAGGAGCCACTGGTGGTCCTTCCCCTGGAAAGAGCTCTGTGCGGTCACTTCCAGCTGATTGCCCAGAAAGACCTGCTCGTCGTCGAGAGACTGCAGGATCCGTGACACATCGAGTCCGCCAACAGCGTTGGGGACAACGCCGGTGAGGAGTGTACCCGTCGAGGGCCAGTCAAAGTCGGTGAGATACAGCTTGTTGCGTACCGTCACACCACCGAGGCGACGCTGGGCGTCGAAGCGCAGACGCTTGATGCTCTGTTCGGATTCGTCGAAGGGAGACTGATACGATCGCGTGCGCGGCACATCCGCCACCGAGGTGCCAAGCAGGGGAAGTCCCACATCCGTGGTGAAGTCCTGATCGACGATCTCCAGGCTGAGGCGGGCGCGGTTCTCCGGGTCATCCTCGTCCTGCCAGGCGAGGCTGGGATGTATCGCGAAACTGCGATTGTCGCGACCGACGCGGTAGCCGTCCGAATCGCTCCACATGCCGTTGAGCCGGGCCGCCCAGGGCGAACTCTCGCGGGCCGCCCACCCGACGTCGGCGGAGAGGCGCCTGGTCTGGTGGCTGCCGAAACTGGCGGAGATCCTTTGCGGGCCGTTCACGAGGGGACGCTTGGACACGAGGTTTACCGCCCCCGACATCGGATTGCCGCCGTAGAGGAAAGCCGCCGGCCCCTTCAGGATCTCCACACTCTCCACATTGTACAGGTGGTAGAAGCTGGCCTCCGGCTCGGCAACACCATCGATGAGAACGAGACTGCTGGTGAGTGAGTCGAAGCCGCGCAGCAGGAAGTAGTCGAAGATGCCGAAGCCGGTCTGTGATTGGGCGCCGGCAGCGTTGTGCAACGCGTCGCCGAGCAGAACCGCGCCCTGACTCTCAAGTCTGGGCCGGTTGATGACGGACACGCTGGCAGGGGTGGCGCGATTCGACAGAGGCAGCTTGGTGGCGATCTCGTTGTCCATCGGCAGGGAGAGGCGCGTCTCCTCGATGACAACTTCTTCCACCGTGTAATCGGAACTGACGTCCGCATCCGGATCGGCGCCGACGACGGATGTTATCATGGCGGCGACGAAGAGGGGAACGACCGGCGTACGCATCATGTGTAACGGGAATGTTGGAATTCGGGTGCGTAGAACAACGGCAGCAGCTGGTCGACGCGCAGCAGGCCGGTCGGCGTCAGGCGGACTTCGTCATTGGAGATCGCCTGAAACGGATCGCTCGCAAGTGCCAGTACTTCCTCCACTTCCGCCGACCGCACATGTCCTTGCTGACGAAACAAGTCGACGAAGAAGTGTTCGTACGCTGCGAGCCGGGGTTCGTCCTGCACCCACTTCAGTACCGTCTCTTCGCCAATCGCCAGCATCTCAGGCTCGGCAAATGAAGAAACCGCGCCGATCTGACTGTAGAGGCTCCCCACCTGACCGGTCATCGCCATCGCTTGCTGAGTGGTCGTTTACACTGCCTGCGACATGGCGGCGTAGAAATACAGCCTGGAGACGCGGCGTTGTATCTCGGCATTCCAGGTCTCGTATTCGGGCACGTCGCTGCGTG
>PCCM01000145.1 GCA_002731735.1 Gemmatimonadota bacterium
TCGAACCGCCTTGTTCCAGGTACCGAATCGCCATTTTTGATAACTCTGCGCACTGATCGTAAAATTTACGAGGCATAAATCTTCCGGTGTTCTAGTTGCTCTAATCGTCGCACTACCAACTATTCCTCAATTCTCTCAGTTTAAGAAATACCTCTTTCGGTGACGGTCGCTCAGGTAAATCGGAGAACGTCTCCCGGAGTTGTTCAATAACCGTAGGACTTGTTAGGCGAAAAAACGTATTGATGTCACGTTCGAGTTCAAGCGAAGTTACTAGGGGTTTCGCTGGATCGTAGGATCCTTCGAGTTCTTTGTGCAGCCGCGAAGCGGCCTCGTTGTCTGGTTCACGATCCAGTGTAAAAGCTAGATTATTCGTGATGTAGTCGTGGCCTGGATAAATCTCCGTATCCGCCGGCAACCGATCAAGTTGTGACACAAACGTTTCGTAAAGCTCTTCTGGATGACCTCCACCATGACAATTTCCCGCGCCCGCATTAAACAAAGTGTCACCGGAAAATAGTGCCGGTGCATCGGTTTGCGCTAATAGACAGATATGACTCATGGTGTGTCCCGGCGTATCGAGCGCGACAAGCTCAACGCTGCGCCCAATCTTCACGACGTCGCCAGCTTCCAGGCCAACATCCATACCGCTAATTTTCGATACGGCGTTCTGATGAGCGAGGACCTTAGCGCCTGTCGCCGCGACCATTGCGGCATTACCACCAGTATGATCGCCGTGCTCGTGCGTGTTGAGAATCTGGGTAATCTCCCATCCACGATCACGCGCCCTCGCAAGGCATTTCTCGTGATCCAGAGGGTCGATGGCAAGCGCTTCTCCAGTGTCATCGCACGCCAACACATAATTGAAATTGCGGTAAGCATTCCCGGTCCAGATCTGTTCTATTTGCATGCGGCAGCTCCTAGGTTTGTATTCTTACGATCGCGACACACGTCGATCAATGTCCGCGGGCGCACAACGCTTCGATATCCATTTCTCTCAATTTTAATTCGTCCCGTAACCCATACGCTTTGCCGGTCAATCCCTGCAAATCCTCCGGGCGATGTGCATCAGAATTGACGATCACTGGGGCATCAACCTCCGCTGCGAGTTCCCAAAAAGGTCTCCACGGGTACAACGGGAACGGATCTTCGGCCTTCTGGCGTGCCTGCTTGCGCATACCGAGGGCATTGATCTCCATGCCTACATCAAGATCGCGTGCTGCCTCCAAAATGTCTCTTGAGCACGCGGCCGTGTCGGCATCCCATGTTGCATAACAGTTACCAAAAAGGTCGGGGTGTGCGATGAAATCGAACAATCCTGAGCGCATCATGTCGACTGTGTAGTCCGCGTAGGCTCGAAGACTAGCAGCGTCGGTCGTTCCACCATACGTGCCCACCCATTCTCCGTCAGCAAGGAAGAAATGTGACGCTCCCACGAGAAATTCGAACCCGTATTGACCAATCAGCTCCTCTGAGTAAAAGGCTCTAAATGCGGGCACGTATTCGCACTCCATGCCTTTTAATATTTTGAGTTTTGGAAATTCGACGCGGCCGCGGTCAATGGCTGCAACATAATTATCGAGTTCTGCGTACGGCATCCGAGCCACAAGCCAGCGGTCGTCAGGCAATGCCGTGTGATCAGAAAAACCAAGCGTCTCCATTCCAAGTTCAAGCGCCCGCCGACAATAATCGTCAACATCTCCTTTCGCGTGCTTGCACCGAAACGTGTGGGTATGAAAGTTATGCTTGTGGTGACTATCGTCGATCAACGGTTACTCCAAAATTCGATAGGCTCGACACGCCGTTCCTTGGAATAGATCCAGTTTTTCGTCCGGGCTCATAGCCGTCGTTATGCGTTTGAATGCATTCCATACCACAGCATAACTGCACCAGTTCTTTTGGACCGGGAAGTTGCTTTCGAACATACACCGTGACGGGCCGAAAAGTTCGATGCACGTTTCGATCCAAGGTCGCCAGCTTTCGGCAACATCGACGGAGCTAGGCGGTTTTGATGTCGAAAATGCTTCGATCGGCCTCCGAATCGGTAATGCGCCCAACTTAACAAATACGTTGGGTCGCTTGGCAACTTCCGCCAAGGATTTTCGCCAATCCGCAAAAACTTCATCGTGCTTGTCTTTGTAACCACCTCCTAAGATGGGCGAACCAACATGGTCGAGAACAACCAAGATACCCGGACACTCATCCAATAACGTAGCCAGTTCTAGAAGCTGCGTGTGGTATAACCAAACGTCCAAGGACAAGCCCCGCGACGCCAGCAAACTGATTCCATTACGCACCCTCGAATCGGCCAGTAAGCCCCCGTTCGGTGTAATGTTCGGGATTCTGGGATCCGCATCCCACCCACACGACAACCGCACGCCTCGAAACCTACCACCGCCCCGTACGGTATGTGCATCTATTGTCCTTCCAATTCCCTCACCGGCCAGAAAGTCCACGCCACCAAAAAAAACGCCACATAATTTTGCGTCACCGTATATGCCACTGGCGCTCATTGCTGCGATCCCAACAACGAACTCGGTCTCGCCGACAGGTTTTAGATGTTCGGGTCCGAGCGCCCGATACATCGACCGACATTCGGCGAATACCGTAGCAGTTACGCGGTGACCTGATGTTACGTCTGCTACCAGTTCGGGTAGCAGGTACGTACTGTCCGGGCGATGCCAAAGGTGATGGTGGGGATCAATAATGGGCAGGTCGGGCTCAATGATGTCCTCCTCGAGAAGGCCCAGCCAACTTTCGTGTCGCTCTCCTTTACCATAACCAAGCGTGGTCAATCAGGAAGCCCATAGAAACGTATAGCATTACCCCCTAGGACTTTCCGCTGAGCATCGCGTGACAGCGATTGAACGCTTTCAATCATTTCTTTTGCCACCCCGTACGATGCATCAATGTGAGGGTAGTCCGAAGCCCAGATCACATAATCGGCTCCGATGTGATCGATGACCTCAGCGTTCATCCCTTCGTCAGGGTCCATCGCGATCAGGCACTGTCGAAAAAAATACTCACTCGGTTTCATCGACAACGGCACGACAGAAGACATGACTTCGTACTTGTGGTCCATCCGATCCAGCCAGGCCGAAATCCAGTTTCCACCAGCCTCTAATACGGAACATTTCAGTCGAGGATATTTCTCCAGAATCCCCGACGAGATCATGGACGTAAAGGCAGCCATTACATCAATCGCTAGAAACGCGAAGAAAAATAGACCGTCCCCCGGCGTACCCGGTGTCGAGAATCGAGAGAAAGCGGGGTTGTCACGAACAACGACATGAAACCCTACGGGCATCTCAAGATCCTGAACGGTACTCCAAAAAAGATCGAATGCTGGATCGATAAACGCTTTGCCACTCCTGGCCTCAAGGTCGGGCGACAGATAGACCCCCACGCACCCCGCTTTTCTTGCGCGGACGACTTCTTCAACGGCCCCTTCCGGATCGATAAGGGAAATATGTGCGATAGGGTACAGCCGTTGAGGATCATGACTGCAAAAATCAACAATCCACCGGTTGTACGCCTGCGTATACGCCGTCGCTAGCAAAGGGTCCGAAACGTTGCCCTCCCAACAAATACCGATGGTTGGGTATAGGAGCACCCGATCGATCCCTTCTTGGTCCAACACCTCAATGCGCGCCGCGGGGTCGTATCCACCAGGGGGCGATCCTTCGGCATAGGTATAGTCGCGCGTCTGGAGGCCCAGCCCTCCTTTCTCGAGATCAATTCCTCCAAGCCCACCGAGATTGCCTTTCAAAAATTCGAAGGGCTTGTTATCGAACAGTAAACGTTCACGGCCATCTGCATCTAACTCGATCCGAATCGCGCGGTCTCGAAATTTAGGATCAATGTAGTTCTGCCAGGTATCAGCTGGTTCGAGTACATGGCCATCCGCATCAATCAGCGGACCAATCGCATTCCCACTTCCCTCCATCGTCATCGCATGCCCCCTTTTTAGTGTGTAACAACGATCCGCCCGTTAATTCGCATCGTCTAGACTAAGCTCACCCCAGGCAAGGGCTTGCGTGTTCCAATTGACCGCCGCATGTGCCTTCGCGGCATGGACATCCCGCCATATTCGCTGGATCGGGTTGGATTCTTGCAATGCCGCACCGCCGACATTCTCGAACACTACATCAATCGCCCGAACCAGCAGTTGCATTGCAAACGCCGTATCTCGCGGAATCCGTGCTTGTTGTACCAGTGACGCCTCAGGCACAAGCCGTTCGATGGTACTAAATGTGTTCTCCAAAAGCGCTTGGGCAGCCGTCACGCAGGCATCGGCTTCGGCTAGTGCCACTTTTGCAGCCGGTTGCTCAGCTTGCCGTTGGCCGGTGAGCGAGAAGCGCCGCTCAACAATTCGGTCTCGAAACAATTCAACGCCGCGCTGAACCGCTCCAAGGACCGGTGTCGCTAATACCGCGACCAAGAACGGATGCCCTGGCATGTGGAAGAGAGATCCTCGATGAATTTTTGAGCCCGGACTATTTCCCGACAAAAGAGACGGCAAGAAACAAGCCCGATGCATCGGCACGAACGTTTCGTCGAGAACAACGTCTTTGCTACCCGTGGCTCGAAGTCCTGACACCTGCCATGAGTCATGGTCAATGTGATAGTCGGCCGCAGGAACCATCAAAAAATATGGTCCCGTAGGATCGCCGTCGTGCGGCTCACTGACTAGCGACGTCAAAAAACACCAATCGGCATAATCGACGCCGGAAGCAAAAGACCAGCGCCCGGTCGCACGATAACCACCCTCAGTAGCGATCGCTGTCCCGGATGGAGCGAACGACGCCGAAGACAGCACGTCGTCTTGTCCGAAGTACTCCCCCTGTGCCTGCTCGGGATACAACGCTGCCACCCAGTGGTGAACATTAAAAACGCACCCGACCCAGCCGGTTGAGGCACACCCTTTGCCTAACGCCGCACATACCTTTAATACGGCCGCCGCGTTTAGCTCCTTGCCACCATGCGCTGCAGGCTTCACCAAACTAAACAACCCTTCATCCGAGAGTTCACGCACCGTCTCTTCAGGAAGTTTTCCGTTGCGCTCGGCGACCAATGCGCGAGTCTCGAGCACGTTCGCCATCGATTCGGCTTTACGCACTAAAATATCGACTGCGTTCACGACACCTCCCGGAGTAATTCTCGCTCGAACCTATCAAATCAAACGTCCAGCGAGCATATCGAACTCGATTCCAACTGTACCGTACCCGTTTGCATACGCCTCGCGCCAAGCGCTTGCTAAAACGGTCCCGCCCTTGCTAAATATGGAGATAAGACATTAGGGGAAAGCGAGCGACATGAGTAACTTACTACCGAAGTTCGTCAACATCTTCGACGACACGATGCGGGAGGGACTTCAGATCGAAAGTCCGGACATTGCCGTATCGGAAAAGCTGAGACTCCTAGACGCCATCGGCGAAATGGGTTCGAAAAACATATCCATTGGTTCGTTTGCGCATCCAAAGTGGACACCGTCAATGGCGTGTATCGATGAACTAGCCGATGCATTCGTTCCAAAACCGGGGATCAACTACACGGCCGCCGTGTTTAACAAACGCGGGTTTGACCGAGCGGATGGCTATTTCCCCAAAATCAACGTCCGCGGTCGTAAATTTGGTACCCATGTCGAACTCTGTGACACCTTTGCTCGACGCAATTACAACCGTACCCAAGCGGAACAAATCGCAGCCATGGACGCGTCGGTCGCCTCGGCGAAGGAAGCTGGTGCCGAAGCAGGCTCAATCGCGGTAGGTAATCCATTTGGATCTAACTTCGAAGGTCCTTTTTCGCTTGAGACACGAATGGATCTTATTGACCTCATGATGAGCAAATGGGGAAACGCCGGTATCAAGGTCGATCGCGTTTCCTTTCTGGACGCAATGGGATGGAACATGCCGCACACGGTGCGCGAAACCATTGCCACTATCCGGGACAAGTATCCTGACGTCGAGACCTTTCACATGCACTTGCACAATACGCGCGGTGCGACAATCGCTAGCTATTACGAGGCTCTGCTGCTTGGCGCGACTGAATTCGACACGTCCCTTGGTGGCATGGGTGGCTGTCCGTATTGTGGCAACGGTCGCGCAGCGGGACACGTTCCTACCGAAGATTTCGTTAACCTCTGTCACGAAATGGGGGTAGAGACGGGTTACGACCTCGACAAGGTGATCGAGGCGGCTTGCATCGCCGAGGAGGTTGTGGGGCACTCGCTTCGAGGGCACGTGTCCAAAGCCGGACCGCTCCCGAGAGACGAAGCGTGCTACCCAAACGATATGCCGTTCGTCGAGACGTTCGAAGAGGCCGCACACTTCAGGAACGGGCCAAGCGTTTACAAAGGACAGATCTCTCCTTGGAGAGAAGGCGATGCACTTTCGCGGACAAGTTCCGCGTAAAGGCAGCATCCAAGTCCGATAGCGCAAGAACGCGTCCCGCAAAAGGAACCGTTTGCCAATTCGAACCGCGTACTAGGAGGGAGGATGACACTTCAACTTTATCACTGCGAGCGCGCCCGCTCGATGCGTCCGCTTTGGACGTTAGAAGAAATGGGCCTTGACTATGAACTCATCACGTTACCGTTTCCGCCCCGCTATCTGGCGAAGGAGTATCTCGAAGTCAATCCACTCGGCACTGTCCCCTGTTTAGTCGATGGCGATGTCGTCATGACGGAATCGGCCGGTATCAGCCAATACCTTGTCGATTCGTATGGTCCGACGGATCTCGCGGTATCGCGAGAGGAACCAGACTACGGCGCATATCTGAACTGGTTGCATCGAAGCGATGCCACCTTGACCTTTCCGCAGACACTGGTGCTCCGTTACACGCAATTAGAGCCCGAAGAGAAGAGAAACCCACAGGTCGCCAACGATTACCGGAAATGGTTTCTTGGCCGGCTCCGATGCGTCGACGAGGCAGTCGCGGAACGCGAGTACCTGTGTGCACAGCGGTTTACGATCGCCGACATATGCATCGTCTACGCGTTGGTATTAGCAAAATCTCTCGACATCGAAGAGGCCTTTACACCTAATATTCAAACGTACTGGGATCGCATTGCTGAACGGGATGCGTTTCAACGCGCTTACGCCAAGTAGCTAGAGGAATAGAACATGGCAGTACTTCAATCGCAGCTAGATACACGTTCTGAGCAGTTCCGACAGAACAAAGAAGAAATGACCGTCAAGCTAGAGCAGATGGACGAGCTATACGCCGAGGCAGCGCGAGGTGGCGGCGCCGAAGCTCTCGAGCGTCTTGCCAAAAGAAATAAGATGCCGATCCGAGAGCGAATCGCGTGGGCACTCGATCCCGATTCGCCATTTCTTGAAATCAGCCCTCTCGCGGCCTGGCGTTCGCACGTAGCAATAGGCTCCGGTTTCGTTGTCGGCGTGGGCGTCATCGAGGGCGTCGAGTGCGTCATTCTTGGCCACGATCCCTCTGTCCGCGCCGGAGCCTTCAATCATTTCAACTCCAAAAAGCTGATGCGTGGATTGGAGATCGCTCGTGAGAATCGCCTACCTTACGTGCAATTCGTCGAATCCGCCGGCGCTGATCTGCGTGGCGGCGGTGGTGGTGGCGGCGGTGGTGGCACGCCGGTCGACCCACTTCTACGGGTGGAGGGACATTTCGCCGAATCAGGACGTCTCTTTTATGAAATCACCGAGCTATCGAAAATGCGAATACCAACTATTTCGTTAGTGTTCGGTGCTTCGACCGCGGGCGGCGCTTACCAACCGGGAATGAGCGATTACAACATATTCGTCAAGAACCAGGCGATGGTTTCACTTGGCGGGCCACCACTCGTGAAGATGGCAACGGGCGAAGATGCGGAGCCGGAACCGCTGGGTGGCGCCGACATGCACACGTCCACGTCGGGGCTCGGAGACTATCTCGCCCAGAACGAAATGGATGGTATTCGATTACTGCGTGAAGTCGTGGGGCACCTCAACTGGCGAAAACTTGGTCCCGGACCAAGCAAACCGGCAGACCCACCTATCCACGATCCGCAAGAACTTCTCGGCGTCGTCGGCGAGGACCTAAAAAAACCTTTTGATATACGAGAGGTCATTGCCCGCGTCGTCGACGGTTCTCGTTTTGAAGAATTTAAACCCCGGTATGGACCTACACTGGTGACCGGGTGGGGCTCCATCCACGGCTATCCCGTTGGCATCTTGGGTAACAACGGTGCACTGATGTCCGAATCCTCAGAAAAGGCGTCGCAGTTTATTCAACTCTGTAATCAAGTCGACGTGCCATTGTTGTTTCTTCACAACATCACCGGCTATGTGGTGGGAACGGATTTCGAGCAGGGCGGCATTACGAAGAATGGTTCGAAAATGATCAATGCGGTGACGAATTCCACCGTTCCGCACATCACAGTGATCGTCGGGGCATCGTACGGCGCCGGAAATTACGGTATGAGCGGCCGAGCGTTTGGGACTAAATTCACCTTCATATGGCCCACCGCAAAAATTGCCGTCATGGGCCCGGAGCAAATGGCGGGCGTGATGACCATTATCCAAAAAGCATCCGCTGAGCGACGCGGCGCAGAGTTTGACGAAGAAGCCAACGCCCAACGCGAAGCCGCCGTCATGGCCAACGCTGAGGAACAATCGAAGGGCCTCTTCGCTACATCCCGAGTATCAGACGACGGCATGATCGATCCAAGAGACACCCGCGACGTTGTCGGGTTCGCACTTTCCGCCGTCGCAAACGATGCCGTCAAGGGCACCAAGGAGTTCGGCACATGGCGGATGTAATTATTAAACCCATCACACGCTTGTTGGTCGCCAATCGCGGTGAGATCGCACGAAGAATTTTTCGCACCGCGCATGAAATGGGCATCGCCACTGTCGCGGTCTATGCAGACGGTGATGACAACGCGCCTTTCGTTCAGGAAGCGGACAGTGCCATCGCACTACAAGGACAAACGTCAGCAGAAACCTACCTGGATGCGGAAAAAGTATACGCAGCCTGCGCTGCCTCCGGGGCAGACGCGGTACACCCCGGTTACGGGTTTTTATCGGAAAACGCACGCTTCGCCGAAGCCATCATGAAGCGTGGAATTACTTGGGTAGGGCCACCGACCCACGCGATTGAACAAATGGGCGACAAATTATCAGCCAAACAGGCGATGACCGACGCCGGTGTACCGACCCTACCTGCGCACGAGCTCAATGTCGGGGACGACCTAGCAAAAGCTGCCGACGCGATCGGTTTTCCTGTCCTTGTCAAAGCATCGGCCGGCGGTGGTGGTCGTGGGATGCGGGTTGTCGAAAGTGTTGCCGATCTAGAAGCCGCCGTCGAAGGGGCGCGTCGCGAAGCTGAAGCATCCTTCGGTGACGATACCGTGTTTCTTGAACGATGGCTGACGGCATCTCGACACGTCGAAATACAGATCCTCGGAGACAACCACGGCAACTTAGTACATTTATTTGAACGTGAGTGCTCTATCCAACGCCGCCATCAGAAGGTTATCGAAGAGGCACCTTCGTCCGCGGTAACTCCCGCACTCCGCGAGCAAATGGGAAATGCTGCGGTCAAAGCGGCACAAAAGATCGGTTATACCTCGGCTGGCACCGTCGAGTTCTTGCTCAACGGAGAGGACTTTTGGTTCTTAGAAGTTAATACCAGACTTCAGGTAGAACACCCTGTCACTGAAGCCATCACGGGACTCGATCTCGTGCGCGAACAGCTACGAATCGCCGAGGGAGAAGAACTCGGCTACGACCAAGATGACTTGACTATCGATGGGCACGCGATCGAAGCCCGACTCTACGCCGAAGATCCGACTAGGAACTTCCTCCCCTCGCCCGGAACCATCCAAGTATGGAAGCCATCGTCACAGGCCCGTTTCGACTCCGGCGTCGAAGCCGGTACCGAGGTCAGTGTGAATTTTGACCCAATGATTGCCAAAGTGATCGCGCACGCGCCGACGCGGCGAGAGGCCGCTGCCAAACTCGCGCGAGCTTTGGAAACGACACAGCTTCACGGCATCACCAACAACCGTGATTTTCTGGTGGCCACGTTGCGCACTCCGGCATTTATCGCGGGCGATACAACGACCGACTTCATTGAACGCGTAAATCCCATGCGTACCCGAGAACCGAATGCCACAGAAGTCAGCGACGCCGCCATTGCAGCGGCTTTATTTGCTCAAGATCGGCGTCGAAAAAACGCCAAAGTACTGCGTCACATCTCCAGCGGTTGGCGAAATTCAATGATGCCGCCGGAACGTGTCGGATACGCTGTCGGTGATAGCGAATATGCGATCGAGTATCGCGCGAATCGAGACGGCACGTTTGACGTCAACGTCAGTGGCGACGATCACCATGTAACCCTGCACGGTGTGAACGGAGACCAGATCGATCTTGCCATCGACCAACGACGAATCGCTTTTGCGGTATCGGAAGACGAAGCGAATCGCTACGTTCATGCCCCAACAGGCGACGTGGTACTGACCGAGTTGGACCGTTTCCCCAAACCTGGTGTGGCCGAATTTACTGGCGGGTTATACGCGCCCATGCCGGGCAAGGTCCTCGCGACCGAAGTATCACCTGGCGAGAGCGTGTCCGAGGGGCAGCTGTTGGTGATCCTCGAAGCTATGAAAATGGAGCACCGAATAACTGCACCCATCGACGGCGTTGTTCAGGAAGTACCTGTTAACGAAGGTGACCAAGTCGACAATGGCCAAATATTGATCGTATTCGAAGAAAACGAAGGGGAATCATAGTGGCAACCACAGAAGCAACGCTTTATGCCGTCAAGAACGGAGCAGCCTGGATCACCCTGAATCGGCCGGAAAATCGAAATGCCCTTTCAGCCATTCTGGTACTTGAACTGTACGAGCATTTGCTCGTCGCCAACGACGATCCGGAGGTCCGATGCATCGTTATCACGGGCACAGATCCAGCTTTTTGCGCTGGGGCCGACCTTAAGAGTCCACCGGGCGAGAGTATTGAGGGACGCAAGTCAGTGCCCTATCCGCAAGTGCTAACGCAAATTCTTGAGAGCAACAAACCGGTGATTGCTGCGGTCAATGGAGCGGCGTTCGCCGGCGGCCTCGGACTGGTTGGTGCGGCCGATATCGTGATAGCTCGCGAAGATGTTCAATTTAGCTTTAGCGAAGTGAGAATTGGGGTGATTCCAGCCGTCATTTCCGTCGTGTGCATCCCCAAACTTGGAACACATCACGCGATGAAACTGTTCATCACCGGCGAACGATTTAGTGGAACTCAAGCTGTTGAGATGGGATTCGCGCACCGTGCCGTCTCCAAAGATCAACTCGTATCCGCCGTGAACGAAGAAGTCGATATGATTAATCGTGGGGGGCCGATTGCTGTCGTCGAATGCAAGAAATTAGTGCGTCGAGTTCCACAACTCTCGATCGGAGATGGCTTTACCGAAACCGCGGAGTGGAGCGGACGCATGTTCCGTTCTGACGAGGCTTCGGAAGGAATGGCGGCATTTCGAGAGAAGCGAGATGCGTCTTGGATCCAGGACGCCTAATCCAGGCGCTATCCCAACCGCCTATTTTCAGACGATAAGCCCCTGTGGCCCGGAATTAGTGAATCCTAGAGCGGCCGTTTTCCGCTTGCCGAGTCGTGCAATTGTGTAACGATCCTAGATATGATCATTGAATAGGGATAAGACTGTGTTCCCGTTGCACATTGACGACGGGTAATTTTAGTAGGGGTAGCCAATAATGAAATCTCGAATTTGCGACATGCTCGGCATAGAATTTCCGCTCGTCGCATTTACGCATTGCCGCGACGTTGTCGTGGAAGTCTCTAAAGCCGGTGGTATGGGCGTTCTCGGTGCAGCAGGTCATTCAGCGCAGACTCTTGAGGTCGAACTGAATTGGATTGACGAACACATCGACGGAATGCCCTATGGGGTTGATTTGATCGCACCGACCAGCATCGCAATATCCGACGACACCAGCCCAGAAGAAACGTTAAATATGGTGCCGGAGGAACACAGAGACTTCGCCCTCAACATCCTTGCCCAACATCAGATCGATACCAAAGATGTTTACGCGATGCAGCAGGGTGGCGGCGGAGGCTTTCTCACCAAGGGGCGTGCCACCAACATTATCGACGTGGCGTTTTCCCACCCCATCAAACTCATCGCCAATGCATTAGGGGTGCCTCCGAGGTACATGATCGAAATGTGTCAACAACATGGTGTTGCTTCGGCCGCCCTCGTGGGAGCAAAAGAACACGCCGTAAAACAGGTGGATGCGGGCGTTGATCTTCTCGTCGTCGCCGGCACCGAGGCTGGTGGACATTGCGGTGAAGTCTCGACCATGGTGCTGGTTCCCGAAGTCTGTGGCGCGGTTAAAGATTCCGACGTGCCTGTTCTTGCGGCAGGCGGCATCGTCACCGGCCGACAAATGGCTGCTTGCATGGCGATGGGTGCAGATGGTGTTTGGACCGGATCCGTTTGGCTGACAGTCGCAGAAGCCAACACGTCGCCGATTATCAAAGAGAAATACGTCCAGGCTGACTCCCGCATGACCGTTCGCTCGAAAGCGAGAACAGGGAAATATTCGCGTCAACTCCGATCGCCCTGGACCGACGCATGGGAATCTGGCGAAGCCCCAAATCCCCTACCCATGCCGTTGCAGTCACTGGTTAGCGAAGCACCGCTCGCAAAGGTTACAAAGCTTGCCGAAGGCGGGCACGAGGGAGCAAAACAACTCGCAACTTCGTTCGTAGGCCAAGGGGTCGGCTTGATGAATTCTATTCAGTCCACACGCGCCGTGGTCTACGAGTTCATGGAAGACTTTCTGAATGCACAGGAGCGGCTTCAATCGGCGATTGAAGACTGACCGCAGGAGTTCCGA